>JAWOIF010000100.1:0-5550 GCA_046484805.1 Bacteroidales bacterium | reverse complement strand
GGCCACCAGGAACATGCCGAGGGCAATGCTGGGCTGCGGCTGCAGGATCAGCACCAGCAGGAACGTCAGCGCCGGCATAATGACAAATTGGGCACTCAGCCCGATGATGAAGGGCTTTGGTGAGCGCAGCGTCCGTTTGAAATCGGCAGGCTTCAAGTCCAGCGCAACACCGAACATAATAAAGCCGATTAAGATATTCATCAACAACAAAGTAGCCGGGTTGAAATTGAGTTGAACCTCATCGATGCCCATGATTTATTTCCCCTTTGGTTCGGCGTGTAAGTCTTTGAAGTATTTCAGACCCGGCGCCCACATATGCTGCACAGGGTTGACGTCGCAATGGATTACCGCACATTTGCCGCTGGCGTATGCCTGTTCAAGGGCAAACTGCAGCTCTTTCGGATCGCTGATGCGCGCACCATAAGCGCACAACGCCGGATATTCTGTAAACCGCGCTTTCACGGCCCCATGATCTGTCAGCGAGAGCTGTCGCCATGGCTACCATGAAAGTGACATAGGTTGTTGACAGGGGTAGCTTATATGAAGTGCCTATTGCAATAAGAGCACTTGCTACTGCAAGGTTTACCGACGCTCTGAGCAGATCAAACTTTGCTCCCGTCTCTTTGTGTTGTCTGGCAGACTCTGTAATGTCGAAGCGGCTGTCAATCCATGCAATAAGCCTTCCGGGAAGAATAAAATTAAAGAACCTGCCAATACCGATACCCTGTCTGACAAGCACGCGTGATAATTGAGTGGATTCGAACCTTTCGAAACCCTCATCCTGTCTGCTGAGGTTGATTTCTGTCTGAGTTACAGAACGTGCTTTTTTCGAAAACCAGAGAGCCAGCACCATTATCAGTCCGGACAAAAGAAGAAAGACCACAGGAGTCTTGACAGCACCCGCCAGACCTGTCATACTGAAAATTTCGGGAGCTTCTCCGCTGGCCACCCATAGTTTGAACGCTTCATATCCTGCAAGAGGTACACCGATGAAGTTTACAAGGTCATTCCCCGCGAACGCCATTGCCAGTGAGAATGTACCTATAAGGACAATTATCTTAAGAATATTAACACGGAAAAGTGAATAGAGTATCTGAAGCATAAGTGTCCATCCGGCAAGGCTGAAGAGCATTAGTTTGCCAGTATTGTTCATTATCCATTCAACCGTTTCTGGTCCCATCAGGGCTGAACCCTTAGCACCCTTGATTACGATAAAGTATGTAATGGCAGTAATTGCTATTCCTCCCCATATCGAACCCAGGTAACGGAAATTACTTTCATAGTTGAACGAAAAGATAACCCTTGTTATAGATTGAATAACCAGGCCTATAGTAAAAGCAACCACTATGGAAATAAGTATCCCGGCTATAATGGTGAGGGCACCGGATGAGTTTATATAGCCTGCAATACCGGATTTTTCGGGATCGGCTGATACTATAATTATTGCTACGCCGACACTTGCCCCAAGCAATTCAAAAATTATTGATACGGTGGTTGACGTGGGCAGTCCGAGCGTATTAAACAGATCGAGCAGGAGGATGTCGGTTATCATTACAGCCACGAAAATTATCATTATATGGCTGAAAGAAAATGCAGATGGATTGAATATACCTTTTCTGGCTACCTCCATCATACCTGAAGAGAAGGTCGCGCCAATAATTACCCCGATGGAAGCAATCAGCAGTATTACTTTTACTGGTGCAACCTTTGAGCCGAATGCCGAGTTCAGGAAATTCACTGCGTCGTTGGCCACACCAATGGCGAGGTCAGATATCGCCAGTAGGGCAAGTGCTATCAGTACAAAAATGTATACGTTTTCCATGTATGCATAATTTGATGCGAAATTAGCATCTGGTGATATTCCTTTAGCTCATTCAATGTTAAGTTTATATTAAATATTTTAAATCAGGGAGTCTTTAGGGCTTGATCATACCACACCTGTCACTACTGTAACATTTCCGATCTGCCCAAATGTTGAACCATTTGGAACTTCAATAATTTTTAATAACTTGGCTAAAATTTTTTTTCAATAAATAAAATAAATTAATACTTTTAACAATCAATTTCTCTGACAGGAACAGATTATAATTAAATTGTAACAAAATATCTATCAAGTATCTGACTATATTCAAATATCAGACTAACTATGAAAAGGCCTCTGCTGATTGTAATCATTATCCTGGTAGTAATACTCGCCTTCCCGGTCTATAGTGTGGTAAGATGGGCTTTCCAGGAGAAAAAACCATTGAATATTCTGGTTTTGAATAAAACGGTGCCTACCCTTGACAGGGCGACACACAGATCATTCTTCTGGATACTCAATAATGAAAGGTTTGTAGATAGGGAGAAGAAGAATTCCTATTCCTTCCGGAAGGATTATTACGGGTTCTTCCCGCTTAAACCCCTGAGAGAAAGGCAGCATAAAAGAAGAGACTACAGGCTGGTAGAATTGATTGACCTCGCTGAAACATACGATGCAGTTTATTATGCAGATACGTACGGGGTATTCTTCAGCGAATGGTACCAGACGGTCAACAGAACCAGGAGAACCAGAAAGATTTACGGGGGACTGAACAGTAATGACCAGTTGCTTTTGGTAGAGATGCAAAAGCGGGATAAGCTGATGATACTTGAATACAACAGCTTCGACTACCCAACGGCTGACCTTGAAAGATACAAGGTGGAAGAGATGCTTGGAATAAAATCGAGCGGATGGACGGCGAAATACTTTGAATCGCTCGACACCGTAAAGAATCCTGATTTCCCAATCTGGATGACAGGCATGTACAGAAGGTATTATTCGAAACCATGGGCCTTCAAGGGCCCTGGGATAGTCTTTGTCAATAACCGTGAAATTGTGGTTCTGGAGGAAGGAAAACATCTGGTTAACCCGCTGCCTATGGTTAAAACTGACGAGGAGGAGGCTGCCAGACTGGGTGTTGCAGACTGTGTTCCCTTCACACAATGGTTTGAAGTTATAGATAGCAGGGAAACCGATGTTATCTCGAATTTCCAGATACATACCAACGCAGCCGGAGACAGTCTGCTTGCACAGAATTTCCTTTCCGATGTCTTTCCTGCAGTGATAGTAGATCCTGAAAAGCACAGGAGCTATTATTTTGCCGGAGATTTTGCTACAAATGATATTAAATACTCTTCATCTTTCCTCTCAAAGCACGGTCTGATGAAAAAAATCTACTATTCTGAAAATGACCAAAATGACCCAAGACGTTTTTTCTGGCTCTATTATAAACCACTTATTACCTCGATATTTGCAGACTATTATAAATCGCTGAATTAGTAAAGGTGATTGCTTAAGATACCGTATTAATATATTGCCACCCTTCTTCCGGCGTTTAGCCATAGAATAGAGAAGGGTGGTTTTTTTATTACCTTACAATAAGTGCATCGTATAAAATAACGGCGGGGTGTTGTGCCTTACGGCCGGTGCCGTCTGATATATGGTGTCTGCAACTTGTTCCGGGCGCCGACAATATCACCTCACTGCCTGCAGCTCTTATTTCAGGAAACAAAACAAGCTCCCCAATCCTGTTCGATAATTCAAAATGCTCCTTCTCATACCCAAAAGATCCTGCCATCCCACAACATCCTGTTTCAATCTCTCTGACACTGTAATTGGATGGTATTGAAAGAGCTTCAATGGTGGGTGCGGATGTGCTTACCGCCTTTTGCTGACAGTGGACATGGACAAATATCTCAGCTTGCTTATTGGTAAAACTTTGACTTTTAATATTACCCTTACGGAATTCGGCAGAGATGAACTCTTCGAAGGTCATTACATTCCTTTTCAGCATTAGTGCTTTGTCACGAAGTTTTCCCCTTAAAAGATCAGGGTATTCGTCCCTGAACGACAGTATTGCCGAAGGCTCAATTCCGATTACCGGAATTCCCCTTTCGGCAAATGGATATACCATATTAATGTTTTTCGCAGCGACAGCCGATGCTTTTCTGAGTAGTCCCTTTGATATGTAGGTCCTTCCGCTGATACTGTTTCTAACCGTCAATACCTTGTAGTTAAGGCTTGTAAGGAGCTTTACAGCCTTAATTCCGGCATCAGTGTCATTGAACCTTGTGAACTCATCAACAAACAAGAAGACTTCAGCAAGAGGGGCTTTCGGATTGATTGTTTCAAGATTCTTCCTCAGCCATCTGGTAAGGGTTATATGGTATAGTGCAGGAACAGATCTCTCCTTTGCAAATCCGGCAATACCCTTGACAAGTGAGGAGGTGAATCGGTTCGTGACAATAAAATTAAATATTGGGGGGAGTAAGGAACCTAATCTGTTAATTAAGGTAATATTTGCTATTATCCATGTTCTTAATGATATACCATAACGATCATTCCAGTGTTGAAGGAATTCAGCCTTCATTTTGGCTATATCGACACCGGAGGGACATTCTGCCTTACAACCTTTACATGAGATGCATAGATCTAGAATTTCGTATATCTCTTTACTGTTCCAGTCGTTTCTTTGCTTACCGGGAAGGTATTCAGTCAGAATGTTTGCCCTGGCACGGGTAGATAACCTTTCATCGCCCGTTGCCATGAAAGTGGGACACATAATTCCGCCGATTATGGCTGATTTTCTGCAGTCAGCAGATCCGTTGCATTTTTCAGCAGCTCTGACTATACCCTCTGTATCGCTGAAGTCGAGTATGGTTTCGGGTTCAGAATGAGTGATTTTTGAATCATGCCTTAGATGCGAATTTGCAGGCAGTGAGCCGGTGATTATTCCGGGATTCAGTATATTGGCCGGATCCCAGGCTTTTTTTATCCGTTCAATAAGACGGTAGTTGTGTTCTCCGAGGATTACCGGGATAAACTCACCCCTAAGCCTTCCATCACCGTGTTCGCCGCTTAGCGAGCCTCTGTATTTCTTAACCAGGAGGGCGGTCTCCATTGCTATCTCCCTGAAAAGGGCAACATCGCCGGGGTCTTTCAGGTTAAGTACCGGCCTGACATGCAGTTCGCCCGTTCCTATATGTGCGTGAAGGACAGTGTCCTTACCATATCTCTGCAACAGGGTGGTAAGTTCTTCCATATACTCAGGCAGATCTTCCGGTCTGACGGCAGTATCTTCGATCAGCGATACCGGTCTGGCGTCTCCCTGCATATTCGAAAGTATTCCCAGTCCGGCTTTACGCAGACTCCATACCCTTGAAATATCGTTTCCGGTAATAAGCGGGAAGTGGTAGCCAAAGCCCTCTTGCTGAAGATTTTCAGTCAGAGCGTCGGCCTTTTCACGGACCTCCTCGTCGCTGTTCCCGTTAATCTCAATTATGAGGATGGCCCCTGGTTCCCCCGAAATAAAAAACCTGTTGTTTCTCTGGCTCAGGTTGTTTTGGGTTAGTCTGAGTATTCTGTCGTCCATCATCTCTACAGCTGACGGCTTGTGCGCAAGCGCTGTCAGGTTGGCCGTGAATGCATCTGACCGATTCTTCAGATGAACGCAGAGAAGGCCTTTGGCCGGGGGCGGGAGGGGCACAAGATTCAGTTTCAGTTCTGTCGCAATCGCCAGGGTGCCCTCA
>JAWOIF010000160.1:0-20640 GCA_046484805.1 Bacteroidales bacterium | reverse complement strand
GAAATATCATATCCTTTTGAATACAGCTACCAGGATTACTGGGCGGCCAGATCGTTTTTGCTGGATCTGCGCTCTCACACAAGAATCATTCTGGGAGCCAGGTATATTAATAATAATGTCTTTGAGAGACCCGCGATTGACTCCAGATCATACTACTCACTGCAGAAATATAAACTCTGGCTCTCGTCTCTCTCCTTCTCGATACAGAAATTCTACAAAACCAGCTTTATCTATAATTACGGCCGTACCGAGGATATCCCCTACGGAGCTCTGGCAGTAATTACGGCTGGATATGAACTTAATGAATTCAAGAACAGGAACTACATAGGCGCATCCTTCTCATGGGGGAACCCTCCCGGAAGACTGGGCTATCTCAATTTATCGGCAGGTGCCTCTGCGTTTCTGATTGATAAAGTAACTGAACAGGGTATGGTTAACCTGTCAATGAACTACTTCACTGATCTGTTGATGAGCGGCAGATGGAGATTCCGTGGCTTTGCAAAGGTGTCTCTAACAAAAGGTTTCGACAGATATACCGATGAGTACCTCACATTGGGAAGAAACGATATTGTCACGGGTTTCAGGAATGATTCACTGCGTGGTAATCAACGATCGGCAATTAACCTTGAGGCAGTGGCTTTCAGCCCTTTAAGCATATATGGATTCAGATTCGCATTCTTCTGCTTCTACGACTATGCCGCTCTGGGCAAAGGTTATGACTTCCTGCCCGGTACCGCCGACGTGCACGCAATAGGAGGAGGTGTCAGAATTCGCAATAATAATTTGATAATAAACACTTTCCAGATCAGGCTTGCATGGTACCCCGGAATGCCACCCTACTCTGATCCGCGCTGGTTAGACCTGTCAGGCGAACCGGTTTTGAGACAGCGGGGATTCGATGCCGGACCGCCCTCTACTCTGGTCTACAGGTAAAACATGCAATTCTTTCATTCTCATTTCTCCTTGTAATTGAGTATATTTGACCGCATGATTGAGGAATTCCGGAAATATATTGCAGATAATCAGCTATTCTCCCCCGATGAAAAAATACTGCTCGGGGTAAGCGGAGGTATAGACTCTATGGTTATGTTCCATCTATTCCTCAGGTGTGGATATGAATTCGGGATTGCTCATTGCAACTTCAATCTGAGAGGAGCTGAATCAGATGAAGATGAACTTTTTGTCAGAAACCATGCAGAGCGGCATGACATACCGTATTACGCCAACAGCTTTGATACAACTGCTTACTCCTCTGCAAAGGGTGTATCCATACAAATGGCTGCAAGGGAACTGCGGTACTCCTGGTTCGAAGAGATCAGGAAAAAACAGGAATACTCATTGATATCTCTGGCACACAACCTTAATGACAATATTGAAACCTTCATCATTAACCTTGTCAGAGGCAGCGGTATAACCGGATTTGCAGGTATCAGACCCAAATCAGAGTATCTGGTGAGACCAATGCTTTTTGCCACAAGGGACGATATCAGGGAGTATTGTGAAAAGTACGAGGTCAATTACCGTGAGGACAGCTCAAATATCGACACCAAATATGTAAGGAACAAGATCAGGCATCTCGTTGTTCCTGTTCTTAAGGAGATAAATCCCTCCTTCGAAAACACCATCGATGAAACCATAGCACGCTCGGCAGAGATCAGTGAGATATACTTACGCCACATTGCCGGAATAAAAAGCGCCCTTCTGACAGAAACGGCAACCGGATTCTCGGTAAAGATAGCCAACATCGCTGAACTCTCTCCGCTTAATACCATGATCTATGAGCTTTTCAGGGAATTCGGACTCTCAAGGTCAATGATTCCCGAATTCATTAAACTGACAAAAAGCAGGAGCGGCAGTCAGCTTCTCACTTCAAATCACAGGCTTATCAGGAACCGGGGCGAAATACTGATCAGCAGAACGCTGCACGAAACTGAAACACGAATAGTTTGTGACTCACTTGATGAACTCTTAAGCGCCGACCTGCCGGCACATATCTCGGCTGAAGCCTGCGGGGAGGGCTTTCTGCTTCCTCAGGAGAGAAACTCAACCTGTCTCAGTCTTAACAAGCTCAAATTCCCGGTAATAATAAGGAACTGGCAGGCCGGAGATACCTTCTTCCCCCTGGGTATGAACAAGAAAAAGAAGCTAAGCGATTTCTTTATCGATAACAAGTTTTCAGTGCCCGAAAAGGAGGCTGCACTGATTATGGAAAGTGACGGTAAAATAGCCTGCATTCTTGGTATCCGCACCGATAACCGCTTCAGGATTACAAAATCGACTACCAAATGCCTTATTGTTAAGTTTACTGAGGGTCAGGTGTCGCGGCTCCCCTGAATTTTTTGGCACATTCAGCAATGTACCCCTCAATGGCATCGGTGTCATGCTTCTCCAGCATCGGCACCAGGCGCTTCAGACTCTCCAGCATCTTAACTGCCTGCTCAGCATTGTACCTGTTTGCAAGAATGCCTGCCAGCATGGCCCGATTCTCCGAAAACAGGCCGCGGGCAATTTCAAGATGCCTGTTGTAGGTTGTCCCTCCCGGCAGCTCTGCCTCCGACCCGACCGTAAAAAGGAGCGTTGTAATAAAAGGAACAGCAAGCACCTTAGACATAAGCATGTCGTGTTCCGCAAAACTTAGCTCCTGTACGTCGATACCAAACCTGCTGAAAAAAGATGAAAAGAATTCCCTTCCCTCCTTTTCTGATTCTGCTATGATGATACAGTTCAGGCCTTTCAGGTTATCACGATTTGCAAAAGTCGGACCGAACATGGGGTGCAGTGATACAAACTTCACCCCTGCTGAAGAATAATACTCCGGCAGACTGCTTTTTACAGACGCTATATCGGCAAGTATGCAACCTCCGGGAAGAAAAGGTAAAAACTGATCAAAAGAGGTTATGGTTGATTCCGGACTGGTGCAGTTGAGCAATATATCGGGCTTAAATTCCGCGGCCTCCTCAGGCTGGCTGAGCCTGACGAACGACAGGGGTGCATCTTCCATGCGAATGCCCGTATCATATATTGCTATTTCATTATCTCCTATTAGCAAATCACCCAGCAACGCCCCCATCCTGCCATATCCTGCAATCAATATCCGCTTCATCATTCAGTTTCAAATAATTGAGTTATTACTTCCCTGTTGACAATAATGATCCCTGTCAGGGCGATCGTTCAGGCTCATTCGGTTGGGCTGCTGATTCCCCTGTTTACAATGGTAAGATCGGCCAGTGCTATTGCCGCTGCCGATTCAAGTACCACCGGCACCCTTAGTGCTATCAGGGTATCATGACGACCCTCAACTTTCAGATCTGTGATCTTTCCGGTTGTAAGGTCAATGCTTTTCTGTTCCACTCCTGTGCTCGATGCCGGTTTAACCGCTACCCGGAACACAAGCTGATTGCCGTTTGTTATTCCGCCATTTATACCGCCTGCATTATTCGTAAGCGTTTTGCCTTCAGTCGATACTATCGGGTCATTGTTGACCGAACCTCTTAAAGATGCTGCAGCGAATCCGTTTCCGAACTCAATACCCTTGATTGCAGGAATTGAAAAGACGATTGCACTTATTACCGATTCTGCAGACTGGAAAAAAGGTTCCCCCAGACCCGCCGGCAGGCCATCAGCCCTGCATTCAACTACTCCACCTATTGTATCGTTATCCTTTTGCGCCTCTGAAACAGCCTTTTCAATGTCATCATACCCCGCAGCCGATATAAGCTCAGCCCTTATCTTCACCTCACCAAGTATCTTGCGCGCAATAACCCCGGCAACCACCAGTCCCCAGGTCAGCCGCCCTGAAAAATGTCCGCCCCCACGATGATCGGAAAAACCTCCGTATTTGACGTGGGCGGTGAAGTCGGCATGTCCGGGCCTCGGAACCACTACTGAATCAGGATAGTCTTCCGACCTTGTATCCTTGTTCCTGGTAATGATTGTAATCGGAGCGCCGGTGGTAAATCCCCTGTAAACACCACTCAGTATTTCAGGAATATCCCGCTCGGCACGTAATGTGGTGCCGGGTCTGCCGCTTCTCCTGCGGGCAAGAGCCTCAACCATCTCATCAATGTCCAGCGGTATGCCTGCCTGACAACCGTCGATGGTAACCCCCACCGCCGGCCCGTGCGACTCACCGAAAATGCTTACCCTGAATACACTCCCAAAACTATTCATAATCAATCATTTAAATCGTTAATCGTTAATCTGAAATCCCCTGGCCTCCCCTCCTGCTTTCATAAAATCATCTATAAATCCCGGATACGATTTATTTATGCACTCCGTCTCATCGATCGTAACACCCTCTTCCGACATCACCGACGCGGCAGCCATTGCCATTGCCATGCGGTGATCATTGAATGATCGCGTTGCCGCATGCCATAACAAACCGATTCCTTCAATTTCAATACTTCCGGATTCAATTCTGACAACTGCACCCATTTTTTCAAGATTGGTTTTGATATTCTCTCCCCTGCTGCTCTCCTTTACAACAAGCCTTTCAGTACCGGTAAGTATGCTCGTTCCCCTGCAGGCCGCCGCCAGTATGGCAAGTGGCGGAGCCAGGTCGGGACAGTCGCTTATGTCGAATATAAAAGGCTTCAGGGCGGCCTTTCTGACGGTCACCTCATCAGGTCTGATCTCAACATCAGCCCCTGCCTGACGAAGTACATCCAGTACTCTTCTGTCTGCCTGCAGCGAGTCGCTTTTCAGGTTTCCAACAGTCAGTTCTCCTGACACAGCAGCCATCACAAGAAAAAAAGAGGCCCCGCTCCAGTCCCCCTCGACCTTCATGGTCTGTGGACGGTACACCTGTCTGCCCTTAATGAAAAACTCCCTGTAACCCCTGTTCTCGACACTGATGCCAAAATCGGCCAGCAGGGCAACAGTCATATCAATATATGGCTTGCTGGAAGCATTTGAAAGCTTTATAATACTGTCATTTTCTGCAAGAGGAAGCGCAAAAAGCAGTCCGGTAAGAAACTGTGAGCTGACAGAGCCATCCACTTCAACCATACCTCCTTTGAGCGGACCCTCCACCATAATAGGAAGAAAGCCCTTTTTAGTCGTAACAGAAGCTCCCAGCGATGCCAGTGGATTCTCGATCATATTGACGGGCCTTTTCCTGAGGGAGCCTTCTCCTGTAAGTATCAACGACTTACCGGTCATGGCGGCGACTGCGGAAAACATCCTCAGCGCAAGTCCCGATTCGCCACAGTTAAGTGTGGTTCCTAAAGGTTTCAAACCTCCTCTGACTATCACCCTGTCAGACTCCCTGTTTACCTGTGCACCCAGCAATTCCGCAATCGCAAGAGCTGCGAGTGAGTCATCACACCAGGAAGGATTGAGAATAACTGACTCCCCCTCACTTAGCAATGAAGCCACAATGGCTCTTTGCATGTAGCTTTTTGATGGTGGTGCTTCAATTCGACCACTTACCTTCCCTGATATAAAGGTGACAGACATATATGGTTAGTCTTTTTTCTTCATTATGAACCTCGCTATCTCCTCAATTCCGACCTTACCTGTAAATGCACTTCCCGGCTTTTCAAGAAATACAAAGTTGAGATCATTGCCTGAACGTTTCTTGTCATACACTATCCTGCCGGCAACAATCTCATTGTCGATCATCACTTTTGGCAGCAGGTCGAGTCTCCTGAACAGCGAAACGACCCTTCCGAAGCTCTCACTGCTGAGATGCCCCTTTTCTGCCGAATACTCCATGGCCTTCACCATGCCCCATGCAACAGCCTGACCATGAAGAATTCCATACTCAATTTCGGCTGCGTGACCCAGGGTATGACCAAAATTAAGAAGTCGCCTTTCACCTGCTTCATGCATGTCGGTCTCAACAATAGCAGCCTTGATTTTGACTGCACGCGAAATAAGATGAAGCATTGTGGCTTTGTCTCTTGCAATTATCCTGTCACAATTTTCTTCTATCAGCCCCAGAAGTTCATCATCTCGTATCAACGCTGCTTTCACCAGTTCGGAAAGCCCCGATCTGTATTCCTCTTCCGGAAGGGTGCGCAACATCTCAGGATCACAGATAACAAATTCAGGATTATTGAAGACGCCAATGATATTCTTTGCCGTTTTCGAATTGACTCCGTTCTTGCCACCGGTGCTTGCATCAACCTGCGAAAGCAGGGTCGTTGATACAAATCCGAACCTTACTCCTCTCATATAGACTGAAGCAGTAAAGCCTGCAATATCGCATACCACTCCTCCGCCAATACCAAGTATGAACCCCTCCCGGTCAATACCGGCCTTAAGAAGATCCTCCACAATAACAGCGATTGTTGCAAGCGACTTACTCTTCTCACCGGCCTCAATGGTAATCACCTGACATGCAGGAAATGAATCACCATATAACCGTTTCACATTCTCATCAGTTATTATTACGGTACCTGTAGGCGGAATGAACCTGGTGACGCTCTTCCAGTCAATACCGGTCAATATCTGCGAGCGGCCTTCTGACGTATTTATTGTAATCGTTTCCAATTAAACTGTTTCAGGGTAGAAATTTACTCTTTATTTTCCGATTTATCCTGTTGCTTCAGCGACTCCTTGTGAATGAAATCGAACAGTCCGGAAATGAACTCCTCGCTCAATCCGATGCTGCGACCCTTGCTGAGCCGTGAGTTGATAACCTCATCCCACCTGCCCTTCTGAAATGCGGGCAGGTTATGATCTTTCTTGAACTGACCGATTTTTTCTGAAACCTTCATACGGTTCACCAGGGTGACAAGCAGGTCATAGTCACATGAGTCTATGCTGCTTCTCAGTTCATCAAGTTCTTCATCCTCCTCGCCGCTTACACTTTCAACAATCTCATTCATTATTCTGCTAAGCTCTGATAGCAAAATGGATGGTTCAACCTGCTGAGCCTTATCACTAAGTGCTGATCCCGGATCACAATGAGATTCAATCATCAATCCCTCAAATCCAAACCCCATGGCTTTCCTGGCAACCTGAAATACCAGATCTCTCCTTCCTGAAATATGGCTGGGATCGTTTATCATGGGAATTTCAGGGAACATCTGCTTGAATTTTAACGGTATATCCCACAATGGCTGGTTGCGGTATATCGATCCTGTAAAGGATGAGAACCCACGGTGAATTGCACCAAGCTTAGTTATACCCATCCTGTTTAGTCTCTCAAACGCACCTATCCACAGATCAAGATCCGGACTGACCGGATTCTTAACCAGGACCGGAATATCAACATCCTTCAGGGCCTCAGCCACCTCCTGAATGGCAAAAGGATTGGCCGTGGTTCTTGCCCCAACCCACAGAATGTCAATCCCTGCCCTGAGAGCCTCCTCAACATGTCTGGCGGTAGCTACCTCCACCGCAACAAGCATGCCTGTCTCCTTCTTAACCTTCTGCAGCCATGGCAGTCCGTCGCTGCCGACACCTTCAAATGCTCCGGGCCGGGTCCTTGGCTTCCATATGCCTGAGCGGAATATGGTTATCCCTCCTGCTGCCAGTTCCCGGGCAGTACCTAAAACCTGCTCCTCGCTTTCAGCACTGCAGGGCCCGGCAATTATTAACGGTAACCTGAGAGGTATGCCATCTATGCTTATGGGAACTGAGTTAATCATATCATTCATCAAAAACCTCCCCTTCAGAATACTCACCCAACACCCTGATCTCACTGCATACTGAAGACGCCTTCTCAACAGCCTTCCGGTACTGCCGGTAATTCTCAAATGTCATATCGACATAGAAGAGATACTCCCACTCCCGACCTATAATAGGCGTTGACTGAACTGTTGTAAGGTTGCAGTCCCCGGAAGAAAAGACCGAGAGTACCTCAACCAGGGAACCCTTACTGTGAGGCAGCCTTATAACCACAGAAGCCTTGTTGACATGAGCCTGTTCCTGAGAATCAGGTAGTGCCTCAACCCTGCCTGACTCAAGAATGAGAAAGCGTGTATAGTTGCGACTGTTTGATTCAATGCCTGAGGCCAGAATATCCAACCCGTAAAGCTCAGCTGCCAGCGATGATGCTACAACACCGACTCCGGGCATCATTAACTCCGAAACCTCCTTGGCACTCAGAGCTGTGTCGGCAGATTCAATCATTCTGACATCAGGATATTTTGTAAAAAACTCGCGGCATTGCATCAGTGCCAGCGCCTGGGAACGAACCTCGTAAATATCGCTGATATCCTGCCCCGTATAGGCGAGCAGGTTTAGTGCCACCCTCATTTTTACCTCTCCTGTGATAAAAACCCCCGAGTCATTAATAAGGTTATAGTTGGGTAAAATGCTACCTGAAACTGAATTCTCAATCGCAACTACGCCATAAAGACTACTGTCGTATTGCATTAACCTGAATAACTCATCGAAGGTAAGAGTGGGCATAATCTCCATTTCATCCCTGAAATACCTTCTGGCAGCCATTTCGTGGTAAGAACCCCTGAAACCCTGTATCAGTACTTTTCGCTTCGTGTTTTCCATATGGTCGGTTTTATAATAAAAAAAACCCGCCTTTTTTCAGGGCGGGCTACATTATCTATCTATTATGCAATTCAATAGGAAATATGCCCACCCCGTTTAAGATAGTAAGCAACATGATAATAATAACTGAAACTCTGTGAATGTAAGATCATCATCAAATCAATTTTCAAGGCAAATGTATTAAAAAGTTTTTCATATAATCTTTCATAAGCTGTTATTTATACATAATTTTTTCATGTTCGTTTCGCAGAAAGATCGTAATTGCTTACTTTACAACCGAAAGGACAGTGTCATCTCCTCATTCAGACAGTAATGACAAGGAAAGAGTTGTACCGCAGGGTTATTGAGTATTTCACCGTGGCAACACCCAATGCCGAAACAGAGCTGAAATATGCTGATGCTTACTCGCTTCTTGTTGCTGTAATACTTTCAGCTCAATGCACAGATAAAAGGGTCAATCAGATTACACCGCAGCTGCTGGCTGCTTTCCCCGATGCCCGGGCATTGTCGGAAGCAACCCCCGAAGAGGTTTTCCCTTATATAAAATCATGCTCCTATCCCAACAGCAAATCCAGAAACCTGATTGGTATGGCAAGAGTCCTGACCAGTGATTTTAACGGAATTGTACCCTCCGATCCTTCAGAACTCGTCAGGCTTCCCGGTGTCGGCAGAAAAACAGCTAATGTTATAGCCTCGGTTGTTTACAGCAAACCTGTTATGGCTGTCGATACGCATGTCTTCAGGGTAGCAGCGCGCCTGGGCCTGACCAGAAACGCTAAAACGCCTCTTGAAGCAGAGAAGCAACTGACCGCCGGTTTTCCGGCCTCTCTTCTTCATAAGGCACACCACTGGCTGATCCTTCACGGAAGGTATATATGCAAGGCAAGAAAACCGGCATGTTCTGAATGCGGACTGACAGATTTATGTTTATGGTACAGGAGAAATGCAGAGAGGACAGTTTCCGAAACTTAATATGCCGGAGTAAACCAACATCTCTCTATTTTTTCTATTTTTGATACTCAATTCAATCTCATAAATGGACCACAGGGAAAGATACGAAGAACTGCTCGACACAATCCGGATGCTCAGGGATGAGATCGAATCGCTCAAGGCAGGGAAGGTTTTAAGTAAAAATGACAATGAAAAGGAGATATTCAAAAGGGCTTTTCATTCAACCTCCCAGCTGATGGCTGTCAGCAACCTTGAAACAGGCGTTTATGAAGATGTCAATGAAGCCTTCCTTAAAACACTCGGTTATAAACGTGATGATATTATAGGCAAAACTTCACAGGAGATACAGCTCTTTACCGATATCATCCAGAGTGACAAATTCATAAAAATACTTCAGAAGTTCAAAAAGGTACGCGATGTTGAAGTGACACTGCGGACAAAATCAGAAGAAGAGAAACAGTTTCTTTTTTCAGCTGAAACAATCATACTGGGAAAACAGCCATTTCTTCTGACATATTACGATAACATCAAAAAAGAACTTAAGAACGTAGGCAAAAGAGAAAGAGACTTTGTAATCAGGGAAGTCTTTGACTCAATCAGTAATTACATTGCTCTTTTTATGCCTGACGAAAACAGGTTCATAATCAATGATTTCAATTTCAAGGCCGCCGAAATAGAATTTATCGACAAGAAGGAACTTATAGGTAAATTCATCGACGAAACACCGCTGATAAAACGATCAAAACTGGTCGAGATCCTCACATATGTAAACATTACCAGGGAACCCTACAAGCTTGCTGTCTCGACGGAGGGTGATGACAGTGAGGGATTCTATACTGCATTCCTTCTTTCAAGTGGTGAAATTGTCGTAACGTGGGAACCGGGGGCGAATGTGAAGGTCAAGGAGAAAGACTATATTAAACAGGGTCTTGTCTTCGAGAGATTTGCCGGTATGCTTCCCATGATGGTATTCGAACTCGACCTGAAAGGTAAGGTAGTCTACGCCAACCAGAAAGGCCTTGACCATTTCGGATATGATCAAAACGACCTGGAAAAGGGCGTAATGATTGATGAGGTATTCAGAGAAGACCTGCCGAAAATCCTGGGTAACATAAAAACCCTTAATAACCCTAACCAATCACTTCATAACGAGTATACCGCCTACAGAAAGTCAGGTGAACCAATACCCATACAGACCCATACCTTTGCAAGCTTTGAGGATGGTGTGCTGACCGGTTACCGCGGAGTGGTGATTGATATTAAAAAGCAGAAAAGCTACGAGGAACAGATAAAAAGGGAAAAATCATTTCTTGAACAGTTCATCGATTCCACCCCTGAAGCTATTGTAATTACAGACCTTGAAGGAAAGATAATAAGGATAAACAAGGAGTTCTCACGGTTATTCGGATACTCGCAGCAGGAAACCCTGAATCAACACATCGACGATCTTGTCGTACCTGATGACCTGAAGGAAGAAGCAGAGGTGATCCACAAACTGGCAGCAACATCGAGGCAGGAGATCAGCCACACCGAAAGAGTTGATAAGTGGGGAAAAAGAATACATATCAATCTTATTGCCTCAACGGTTACCTTCAATGATGAAACTATTGCCACCGTAGGTATCTACCGCGATATATCATCGATCAGAAAGACCCAGGTACTGCAGGAAGTACTCTACAACCTTTCAAATCAGGCTCTGAGAATGGTCAGTCTCTCTGACTTCTACCCGATAATAATTCATGAGATCGGCAAGATCTGGGATACAAATAATTTCTTTATAGCCCTCTATAACAAGCAGAACGAAACACTCGCCCTGCCGGTCTTCTCAGACGAAAAAGATGAGTTCGATGAGATACCCGCCAAAAAGACCATTACAAGCTGGGTAATAAGAAACAAAAAACCGGTTCTCCTTCGCAATGCTGATATTGTAGAGATGGAAGAACAGGGTGAAATAGAACTTGTAGGGTCTCCCTCAAAAGTCTGGCTCGGGGCCCCGCTGAAGGATGAGGACGAGATCATCGGAGTGATGTGCCTTCAGGATTATAACGATGAGGACAAGTTTGATATGGAGGACCTCTACGGACTTGAATTCATTGCTAATCAGATCGCTATTGCCATACAGAGACGTACTACCCTCGACAATCTGGTGCATGCACGCAAAACAGCTGAGGATGCAGCTTTTGCAAAACAGCAGTTCATGTCAACAATGAGTCATGAAATACGTACCCCTCTTAATGAAGTTATAGGAATCACCAATCTGCTACTGCAGAGTAACCCCAGGGAAGATCAGATGGATTTCCTCAAAACCCTGAGGTTCTCAACCAACCATCTGCTTACACTGGTCAATGATGTACTCGATTATAACAAGATGGAGTCAGGCAAACTGGTGTTTGAAAAGACCCAGTTCAACCTGCATGATTTCCTTGATGAGTTTAAAAGATCGTACAGCTTCAGAGCCAGGGATAAAAAACTCGAATTTGTTTTCAACAGCGATCCTGAACTCCCGGCAGAGATCATCGGTGATCAGATAAGGCTTAACCAGATACTCTCAAACCTGCTTTCCAACGCCCTCAAATTTACAATGCAGGGCTCGATCATATTTGAGGTGAAAGTGCTGGAAAAAGCTAAAAACTCTGTGAATATACTCTTCTCGGTAACCGATACCGGTATTGGAATACCCCAGGATATGCAGCAAAAGGTATTCGAGAGCTATTCGCAGGCTTCGCTTGACACTACAAGAAAATTCGGAGGCACCGGACTAGGTCTTGCTATATCCAAGAAACTGATTGAACTAATGGGTAGTTCAATTACCCTGAAAAGCACACCCGGTGAAGGTTCTGAATTCTCATTCATACTTACTTATGAGATTGGTGAAGAACTTCCCGGGAAAGCCAGGGGAGAATTCTCAGATGAATATAAGGGACTCCAGGGCAAAAACATCCTTGTAGCCGAAGACAACAAGATAAACTTCTTCGTGGCAAATAAGTTCCTTCAAAGCTGGGGAGTAATTGTCTCTCACGCCGAAAACGGACTCATAGCACTGGAAATGCTGGGTGTAGACAAATATGACCTGGTTCTGATGGACCTTCACATGCCTGTAATGGATGGTGTGGAAGCTTCCAGGATAATACGCGGATCAGAAAACCTGGAACTCAGGGATATCCCTATCGTTGCCCTGACAGCCGCAATAATGTCGGAAAGCCAGGATAAGATAAAGGATATCTTCATAAATGACTACGTATTGAAACCCTTCAAACCAAAAGACCTGTACGAAAAAATACTAAAACATATCAGATAACTATGAAACACATTCGCTTTATTTTTTTGCTTGCACTAAGCATTGTAACAGTTAACTTATCCGGCGCCGAAGCCTGGTTCGTTTCATCTCCCACACTCTCTCCAGACGGCCTGACCGTTGCCTTCGTCTATGAAGGAGATGTCTGGATAGTACCATCAGCAGGCGGCACTGCCAAACGAATTACCGCAATGGATGGACCTGAAAACAATCCCAGATTCTCCCCCGACGGCAAATGGATCGCCTTCAACGGAAATAAGGATGGTAACAGCAATATCTACATCGTTCCGGTAAATGGCGGTCAGGTGAGGCAGCTCACGTGGCACTCTTCTGCCGATAACCTCGATTCATGGTCGTGGGACTCAAAAAAGATATTCTTTACATCCGGACGCCAGAACAGTTTTTCCGCCTACACAGTCTCTATTGACGGAGGAACACCAGAAAGGCTCTTCTCTGAGCACTACTGGAACAATGCACATTTTGTCGTTCAGGATAATAATACAGGAACCTTTTACTTCTCTGAATCAGGTGAGAGCTACAGGAGCTCCAACCGCAAGAGATACAAAGGAGAAAATAATCCCGATATCCTGTCATATAACCCGTCTAGTGGCGATTTCCGGCAGGTTACCACCTGGGAAGGCAAGGACCTGTGGCCCACAATTGACAAAAATGGTACTCTCTACTACGTATCTGATGAATGGAACGGCGAATACAATCTATACCGTCAGGAAGGCGACAAAAAGGTCAAACTGACTTCATTTGAATCATCAATTGGCAGGCCCCAGGTATCTGCTGACGGCAGCAAAGTGGTGTTTACACACGATTACCAGCTCTGGATATATGACATAAAAGCCGGATCCCCCGGTAAAATCAGTTTCGATATATTCTCAACCGAACCGCTGCCGAATCAAAAAGTCTTCAACACACCAACGAATATTACCACATTCGATGTCTCACCTGACAACAAAAAAATCGCATTCATATCACGCGGCGAACTGTTTGTCTCTGACGTTAAGGGCATGTTCATCAAAAAGCTTGATATTGAAATCAGGGAAAGGGCTCTGGAGGTTATGTGGCTGAACGACAACAAGACACTAATGTTTACCAGGACATGGAACGGATGGTCAAACCTCTTTACCATTGCTGCTGACGGCTCTTCCGCAGAGAAACAGATCACCCGCGATGAAAAATCAGCCCGTATGCTGGTCTATGACGAGTCGAGAACCCTTGCAGCATACTACTGCGGCACTGATGAATTCAGGGTCGTCGACCTGAAAAACATGACGGTAAAAACAGTTGCAAAAGATGAATTCTGGTTCAGAGGATCACCGGCAACCTTCTCACCCGACCTGAACTACGTGGCCTTCACCGCTTTCAGAAACTTCGAACAGGATATCATGGTCTGCAACCTGAAGAGCGGCGAGATAATCAACCTCACAGGCACATATCTCTCTGAAGGAAGTCCGTTCTGGTCACCCGACGGCAAGCATATCTATTTCACTGCTGACCGCACAAAAGCATCATATCCCCGCGGAGGTGGTAACACCAGACTATACCGCGTACCACTGCAGAAATACCAGCAGCCTCTCAGATCAGTGGCTTTCGACGAACTCTTTGCAAAACGGGAAAACAGCCCCAAGCCACCGATAAAAATTGATCTTGATGATATCCTCTTCAGATGGGAGCTTGTACATAATATCCCTGCAGCCCAGAGCAACCCCTATGTTATTATGAAAGACACCCTTACAACGGTGTTGTTCACTTCATCACATGAAGGATCAAGGAAACTCTACAAACTTACCATGAGCCCCTTCGACAGAAACAAACTTGACGAGGTGAAAGGAGTGAACGGTGGATCCATAGCAGCGGCCAAAAAAGAACACTACATTCTTTCCGGAGGTGACATCTACAAGCTTAACCTTAACGGCAACAATTCCGAAAAGATAAGCATCAACTACACATTCACAAAAGACATCAAAGATGAATTCGTACAGATGTTCCATGAGGGATGGACCATCATGGCCGAAAACTTCTATGATCTGGATATGCACGGAACAGACTGGAAAGCTGTAAAAGCCAGATACGAAAAGTTCCTGCCACAGGTCAGGACGAGAAGTGACCTGAGGATACTTATGAATGATATGCTGGGAGAACTCAACTCATCACATATGGGTTTCTCTTCATCAGGATCAGAAGAATCAGTCAGTGATAATGTGACAACAGTTGAAACCGGCGTCATCTTCAGTAACTCCGCACCATATATTGTCGACCGCGTGCTTAAGAACTCACCGGCAGACAATATCAGCATCGACATCAGGAAGGGCGACAGACTCGTTTCCGTTAACGGAACCAAAATCGATCCGGCCGTTGCCAGGGAATATTGGTTCACCTTTTCAGCAATGCCCCAGGAATTAGTTCTTGGATTCGAAAGAGAAGGTAATCAAATCACGAAGCGTCTGCATCCTGTAAGATACAATACCATAAACACCCTGCTTTACGATGAGTGGATTGACGGTAATCAGAAATATGTCGACAAGGCTTCAGACAAATCAATCGCATATGTCTATATTAAAAATATGAGCACCGGCAGCCTTAATGACTTCCTGATTGAGATGACGTCGGAAGCCGTTGACAGGCAAGCCCTTATTGTCGACCTGAGATACAACACCGGAGGAAATATACATGACGACCTCATCAACTTCCTCTCACAACGCCCCTACCTCGAGTGGAAATTCCGCGACGGACAGATATCTCCCCAGCCCAATTTTGCACCCGCAGGCAAACCGATGGTGATTCTGATAAATGAGCAGAGCCTCAGCGATGCCGAAATGACCACAGCCGGACTCAAGTCTCTTAATATAGGTACTGTTGTAGGAACCGAGACTTACCGGTGGATAATCTTTACCAGCAGCAAATCACTGGTCGACGGCTCAAGCTGCCGCCTGCCGGCATGGGGCTGCTACACTCTCGACGGTAAGAATCTTGAATCAGAGGGTGTAAAACCCGACGTTTACGTTAAGACCGGATTCCCCGAAAAGGTAAAAAATGAAGACCCTCAGCTTGACAAGGCAATAGAAATACTGCTCGGCCAGATTAAAGAGACCGGCAAATAGGGCTGACACCTGACACCTATTACCTTATACAGTTCCTGTTGATGTATTCCGCGGCCCTTCGGTTTCCATACCTGAGGGCCATGCGGAAATCATGGCAGGCCTGCTCACTTTTGCCCATCCTGAGCAGCAGGATACCCTTGTTAAGGTACAACTCACCATCTACGGGGTCGAGGTCAAGAGCCATGGAGTAATCGAGTACTGCATTGCTCCACATTCCGGCTTCGCTCCAGGCCTTTCCTCTCTCAATGTAGCCCTCCCTGTCGGAAGGATTGGCGTCAATTACCCTGTTAAGATAACGGAGGGCCATATTGCTGTCTCCCGAGGCTACAGATATCCTTCCGCCAAGTTTAAGAGCGACGATATCGGCAGGATTAATTGACAGGTAATGATCTACATCAGCGATAGCCTTTCTGAAATCCTTCAACCCGAGATAAGCCTCCGCCCTTCCGGTGAAAAGAGTGAGATCAACATATTCCGATGCAATCAGTCCTGTAAAAGATGAAACCGCCCTTCTGAAATCACCTGAAGCAAGCAACGACCTTGCCATCAGTAGTGTGGCCTTATCTGATTGCATCGCATCCCGTGGATATTTAGCAAGAAGATTTACTGCCCTTGCAAATTCACCGGTATTATATCTGACCAGGGCATCAGCTAAGATGTACTCAGGAAAACCTGCGAACAATTGCCTGTAATCATTAATAAGCACCAGGGCCTCGGCGCTCATACCCCTTCCGGTGAGGTATTCCACCTCCGACAGCAGCTTCTCTGCTTCGCTGTATCTTTCACTGCTCCAGAATCTCCTCCATTCAGGGGTACGATCTATCCTGTGCATATACGTATCTCCATGGATTATCCTCTCCCCGACCCTGAAGTGAGACCTGAGGTTCTCCTCAAGATGCTTCAGCGAATTTACGGCATCACCCCTGAAAGCATAAATCCTCGCAAGGCCGAACGAGCCTGCCCTCTCTTTGAGCTCTGATGCCCTCATAAACGACGCCATCGCAGCGTCAATATCGTTTACCGATAGCTTCAGCTCTCCCCTTTCAACGTGCAGCCTGTAATCATCATATGATGTCATGGTTCCCTCAATAATAGTGAGAGCCTCAGCCGTCTTCTCTGACTCGCGGAGAACGGCTGATCGCATTATGGCGTCATATACCGGCGACTGCGGATAACCTGAAGTGCAGATTAGCGACAGAACCATCAGCGAAAATAAAAACCTGCCTGCATTCATAGCCGATGAAATTATTTCTTGTAAATGGGCGGGGTTAACACCGCCCCCTTCTCGGTAATAACATGAACAAAACCTGACAGATGAAACAACTCCAGTCCGGTTATCCTCATCTCATAAACATCGCAGTGATAGAAATAGATGCCGGGAGAGACTATCTTTCCTCTGTAGGTGCCATCCCAGTTAAGCTTAGGTTCCTCAGTTGAAAATATCATCTGGCCAACCCTGTTATATAGCTTGAAATCGACCCTTTCTACCATGCTCGAGGCGCGTGCGACCAATAAATCATTGATGCCATCACCATTTGGGGTAAAGACGTTAGGTATCTCATAGAAATCACACGAGTCAACACAGATCACGAGTGACATATCACTTTCATTACCAACAGAATCGTAGGCGGTCACTCCGTAGCAACCGGCCACGAGTATTCCGGGATAATGCTTGTAAGAGAAGACGTTAGGGTCATTTATCTCCATGATCTCATTTAGATCTCCTTCATATTCCGGCTTGTAATGGATTCTGTAACCGGCCACGTCGTCAAAGCATTCGCGGTCATCAATGGCCCACCTCACCAGATTGTAAAGACTGTCACACTCTGACGATACCCAAATTTCGGGCGGACAGGGTGGCTCGTTGTCTACAGGCACCGCGCAGGTGGTCTGCGAAAAGTTTAAAAGGTCTTTCGGATACCCGTCTATCACGTACCCTCCGTATGATCGTACATAGTAACAGTAATTCTCACCGTTCTCAAGGCCGGTGTCAACCCATTCCAACTGGTTGGTCGATCCGATCGAATCATACGTCAGCGTTACCTCATTGTATCTGAAAAAATCATAACGGGTGTTTATCCACGGAACATTTCTGCTGATTGTGAACCGCACCTTTCTGTCTCCCGGTGATGCCTGAATAAAGATACTCGAGGCTATTCCGGGGTCGCCTATCAGAAACCTGTTTCCGGGTGCGTCATTATAGAGCTCGACCTTGTAAATGTAACCCCTTATGGTTGTATTAATCAGATTATCAATATAAACAGTATCATTGAGGTCTGCTGATGGTATTGATGCTATAAGCTGAAAACCTTCACCTGAGACTCCGTCAGCCCTGTAGATCAGGTACTCATATGGCCCGGTTACGGTCGGAATAGTATCGAGTCCGTCAGGTTTCTTCCAGATGAGCTCTATGGAACCGTTCGTAATATCGGTGGTTCTTACCGAGACGTTTCTGATTACGGGTACACCGGTTACCAGTGATGAGACCAATTCATTGGATGCCTTGCTTTCAGTACCGTTCGGATAGACAGCAACAATGCGATATGCATATTCAACACCAAAATCGAGCCCTTCTCCGTTGTTACTGTCAGTATAGGTCGTCGTTGCAGCTCCCGTGGCAAAACCTACTCTGGAAAAACCGCTCCACTCGGGTAGTCCGTTGACACATGAGTCGGGTTCGAAAGAAGAGACACCCTCCCTCCGGTATATTGCGAATCCTGCAATAAAATCGGTACCATATGGTTCCCACGAAAGCCTCATCACCTTACCCTCCGGTACTGCAGATTGAAGCACGGGTGGCGGACCCAGCACCTTGATCTTCATATTGTCAATATCGACCAGCTGAACATCGGTTTCAATGTCCTCTGACTTGAATATCACATCGTAGGGCTGTTGCCTTACAGTCTCATGGCAGGGTACCCAGAAAAACCTCGAGATAGACCTGCCGGGTATGGAGTCGAGACGCGTGAAGATGGCATTGCATGTACCCAGATTGAAAACTCCGGAAGTTGAGGACTGTTGAACCATATCCTCGTCAGGGTCGTTGCTGATAAAATAAAAGTCAACGGTATCGCCCACCTCAACACACCAGTCGCGCAAGGGATCATTAACAGGTGGCTCATTGTCGGTATCGTAAACATCTATCTGCATATCCCTTACCACAACACTTATCTTCCTGCCGTCTCTCCACTCCTGAATCTCGATTGCCACATTATAGGCCCCGGTGTCAGCGGGTGTGTCCCATACAAGGTCTCCTGTTATGGAATCAACATAAAATACATTCGTTGCCGGTGGATATGTATAATTCTCTATGGGCTTGCCATCTTCACGTGTACAGACCGTAAGCTGGTACGAGAGGCTGTCACCGTCGGGATCGAAGGCGGCAGGATTATGAATAAACAACTTCCCCTTGGCAGCCTTGTCGTAGGGTGGATTTAGAAGTATGGGGGTCTGGTTGAGGCCTATGGACGGATTTACCGTTAGTATTGTCTGTATGGAAAAAACGACATTGACAGAGTTGGGAATATTTACTATCCCGAGATTTCGGTTAGGGTCCTGTACCACAACCCTGTAGACTCCGGGACCAGGAAAGGTATGATTGATTTTATATGTGTTCCTGAAGTAGAAGTTAGGCAGCAATACCTTCTCAACCCTCTCGGCAATGCTTGTAGAATTGTCGCCCCAGTTAACCTCCAGCCTTGGCCTGTCGGCGAGACTGAGACTGTAGGTAAAGGTGGTGATCGTAAACTCAAAGGAAAGGGCTGAAAGCTGTTTGTAGGTTATCTCACCGGCTCTGTTATGAGTGGCTGCAGATGGCAATGCCAGGGCCAGCATAAACATGAATATAAGTACTCTCTTTGCCATATCTGCTATCTCTCCTTTATTCAATAACTCTCTACAGCGGCGTTTATTATTACCTCAGTCAACTGCGGGGTAAATTTAAAGCCTTCTTCGTAATTATCTATCCTGAATATTAAAAGATTGGCCTGATCGTCAAACAGGTCGGTCATTATTTTGTTCACAATCCTGAAAGATCTGCCCTTCCCGGCATATTCATATGTTACATTGATGCGCACCTCCTCAGCATCTGCGGCTATCTCACCCAGAACCCCTTTAAGCCTCTTGTTATCCGATTCAATAAAAAGCCGCGAATCGAGATATTCCTCTATTATCTCCCTCGAGGGCATATAATTCTCATCATAAAGCTGCAGGGCGGCATCTTTTTTCATAAGCCGGCAGTCATTTTCAAGATCATCAGAAAACAACTTAAGGAAAAGAGAAAATGAAGCCTTCTCATCATCATAATCAAGTGAACCCAGCGACACATGAACGGGATGAAACAACAGGGAGGTAACAAATATGAAAATCAGTTTAATCATAGGCCCTCGTAAGAATCATTACACATCAAAAATCAAGCCACCCGGTATCCACCGCCCACTACGCCATTCTACGCCCACTACGCCATTCTACGCCCCCTACGCCCCTACGCCATTCTACGCCACTACGCCATTCTACGCCACTACGCCCTCTACGCCATTCTACGCCACTACGCCACTACGCCCACTACACCATTCTACGCCCACAGCAGGCCGGCAGACGGATCTATGCCAGCCCGGCGATCAGTGCTACCGCCACCTGCACCGATGAACTGCCGCTCTGGAGCGTTCTCTGGTTTATCCTCCCATGAAACAGCCGGGGCCGTTCAACAAACTATGCTCTCTCTGCGGTGTTGAGGCCGGATTTGAGAAAGGCCTGCAGGGATTGATAAATCAGGGTGTTTTCCCGAACCCGGTTGGCAATCACCGCGACACGCGTCTCTTT
>JAWOIF010000138.1:0-23452 GCA_046484805.1 Bacteroidales bacterium | reverse complement strand
CCGGTTCTGATAGCTACGGCCAGAGACATAACCCAGACAAAGGCAGCATCTGCAGCGCTGGCAAGCAGTGAAAAGCGCAACAGGGATACCGCAGATTTTCTTGAGACACTTCTGAATTCCATACCAGATGTTATCGGGGTTCAAAACGACAATCACAATATTATCAGGTACAATTCTGCCGGATATAAATTCCTTGGTCTCTCAGAAGCTGAGGTGAAAGGAAAGAAATGCTATGAACTGATCGGGGGTAAAATCCCCTGTGATAACTGTGCTACCACTGAAGTTTATAAAACCCTTAAACCGGCCAGAATTGAAAAATATGTGCCTGAGATGGATATCTACTTTGATGTGAGAAGTTATCCGATACTCGATGATTCAGGCAGACTTAAAATGGTTATCGAGCACCTCAGGGATATTTCCGATATAAAGAAAGCAGAGAAGATACAGCAGATTCAATACAATATTGCCGGAGCCCTTGTGACAGCAACGGGAATCAGTGAACTTATGGAGACGGTCAGACTTGAGCTGTCGAGTGTGGTTAATGCCGATAACTTTTTTATGGCCCTTTACAACCAGACTGATGACACCCTCTCTGCGGTCCACTTTGTCGATCAGCACGATGAGTTCAACAGTTGGAAGGCAGAAGGTACTCTCTCGGGCAGGGTGGTTAAAGAAAACAGACCGTTGCTGGTAAAGGGCAGTGACATTTCATTGGACGATGAGGTTAGTGATGAGGTTATCGGAACTCCGTCGCAATGCTGGCTGGGGGTGCCGTTAAAGGTGGAAGAGAGGGCCATCGGTGTAATGGTGGTTCAGAGCTACACCAACAGTGCCGCCTATTCTGAAAAAACCATTGAACTGATGGAACTGGTTGCCAACCAGGTGAGTCTCTTTATTGAAGGAAAGAGAAGCGTTGAAAATGCCATAAAACTCCTTGTCGGCGTTGAACAAAGTCCGGTATCAATGTGCATAACAGACAAATCGGGTGTAGTTGAGTTTGTCAATAAGGCATTTTGTGATACGACCGGCTATTCACAGGAAGAGATAATGGGGGAAAATCCCCGAATACTGAAATCAGGCTACCATCCTGACACCTTTTACAAGGAGATGTGGGATACGATATTGAAAGGCTTACCATGGACGGGGCGATTCAGAAACAGGAAAAAGAACGGAGAGGAATACTGGGCCAATGCAGTAATATCACCCCTGATTGATAAATATGGTGAAATAACCAGATTTATTGCGGTGCAGGAAGATATCACCAAGGATATCAGGATGGTTGAAGAGCTCAGGCTTGCCAAGGAGAAGGCAGAGGAAAATGACCGCCTGAAATCAGCCTTTCTGGCAAATATGAGCCATGAGATCCGTACACCCATGAACGGAATACTTGGCTTTATTGAAATAATGCAGCAACCAGATCTGAGCGAGGACGAGCAGAAACAATACTACGATCTGATAAGGCAGGCAAGTGTCAGACTTCTTAATACTATAAATGACATCATTGAGATCTCCAAAATTGAGTCTGGTCAGCAAAGTGTTAATATCTCTGCTTTCAATCTTGGCGAGGTAATTAATTTCT
Source organism: Bacteroidales bacterium (assembly GCA_046484805.1). Lineage (GTDB taxonomy): Bacteria > Bacteroidota > Bacteroidia > Bacteroidales > VadinHA17 > SLNP01. The sequence goes on along the minus strand of JAWOIF010000138.1, from coordinate 21,873 downwards.
GTAACGATTTTTTCAGGCCTGAGGCTTATGGGAAGGGACTGGACTTTACTCTGGTCAATAAGCTGAAAGACCCCGACAGATTAATCAACAGTGACAGGATAAAAATTGAATCAATACTAACAAATCTTCTCAAAAATGCGATGAAGTTCACCTCGGCCGGGTTTATTAAACTGAGTGCTTATGAGGAAGACAACCAGATTGTTTTATCTGTTGAGGATTCAGGAATTGGTATCCCTCCAGGTAGTATTGAGACAATATTTGACAGGTTTGTGCAGGCAGATCAATCTTATTCAAAATACTATGAGGGATCAGGACTCGGCCTTGCAATATCTGATGCATACGCCAGGATGCTTGGCGGAAGCCTTACAGTGAACTCAGTGCAGGGTAAGGGAAGTACATTTTTCCTGAGAATACCCGAACTGAATGGTGAAATTATTAATAATACAGGAATGGACGTGAAAGGCAAAGGCTCAACAACTGGTTTAACCGAAAAGAATAGAGGAACGCACATTCTTGTTGCCGAGGACGATGAGGCCAGTTTTATGTTCCTGAACCATATACTCAGGGCTGAAGGTTATACTGTAACAAGGGCGTCAACCGGAGAAGAGGTTGTTGATATTGTTGAGAAGTCCCCCGGAATAGACCTTATACTCATGGATATTAAAATGCCGGGACTCGACGGTTGGGAGACAACCAGAATCATAAAGGATAAGAATCCCTCTATGCCAATCATTGCCCAAACGGCCTATGCCCTTATCAGCGATCAGGAAAAGGCAATGGAACGGGGTTTTGACGGGTATATCTCAAAACCGGTTAAAAAGGAGCTACTGTTTGATATGATCAGAACTCATCTGGGTGATCTTGTCACTGAGTAGCCGATATTGCCATTAGGTAGCTTTAATGTGTGAGGATTAGTACAGGATTGAGGGTTATCGTCCGGAACGGATTGTTCTTATGACTGCTTCAGCATCTTCATATGAGACCCCTGTCTCAACAATCATATTACACCTTTTGCAGATCACCCCGTAAAGCTTGTTCCCGTTACGGGACATCCGTGAGTCAACGATCCTAAGTTTGTGCCTTGAAGGCAATGATATTATCTGTTCTAAATTCAGAAAACTCATTCAGGGTGTGTCTTCGATTTACTAATGATACAAATATAGTAACATTGTTCTTTTTGCAAATGAGGAAACTGGAATAATTTATCAGCATCTCTGTTGCTGGTGGCTGCAGCGGTAGTATAGTATAAGTGAAACTGTTATTATGACCATGCCGGCAATTGTCAGCCACTGAGGACTTTCACCCTCAATAAGCATCCAGCTGATGATAGCGCCAAAAACAGGAATGATAAATTTGTAGAAATTAAGGTCCGATACTTTTACCCCTGGTCTCTGCAGCAGAATATACCATATTGTAAATGCGACGGCCGACATTAAACTAAGCCATCCCAGCGAGATCCAGTATATTTCCGAACCCTCTCCCACGGGGTAAACAAAGGGAGGTTCGGTAACCAGTGAGAGCAGCCAGATAAGAATACCTCCTGCAAGCAGCGAGAATGAACTCAGGACGAAGGGATTGACACCTTTTCCTTTTTTGGAAACCAGTACATTACTTATGGCGCTGCATGCATTTGCCCCGAGTATCATAATCACCCCCAGCAATTCACCCGCTGTGCCAAGCTTCAGCCCCTGCCGTCCCAGACTGACAAGTATGACACCACTGATACCGATGATGATAATAACTATTTTACGCAGGGTCAGGCTCTCCTCCCTGATCATAAGGGCTGCTGTCAGTGCAATTAACAGAGGTTGTGAACCAATGACTATGGCACCTATGGCACCTGGAACCAGATCCATCCCCTTGTAAAAAAGAATATAATTAAGTACAGTCTGAAACAAGGTCACAAGCATGACTATCTTCAGGTTCTCCCTGATAATTCTGATGTAGACCACAGGTCTGACCGTGAAAGGCAGTATCATCAGTCCGGATATCACAAATCTGACTCCTGCAAAATGCAGCGGAGTAGAAAATTCCAGTCCTATTTTAATACCTGGTGCGGCCGTTGACCATAGCAGACACGCAATTATTGCCCAAAAAACAGTGTTGGTACGATTCTCCAAAATAGAAAATTTGCCCAAATATGGAGAAAATTTTTATTTTTCCATTCTGTTCCAGTCAGGAGGTTCAACTTCAAGAAGATGCCTGACAAAAAAATCGCGGCGCCTTCTCTCACCATAATCGCCACCGCCGGAGTGACCCATTCCCGGAACCAGCAGATAATCGAAATCCTTGTTGGCCTTGATAAGCGCGTTTACAAACTGAGTCGTTGATGCCGGATCGACGTTGGCGTCCATTTCACCGTTAATCAGCAGTAATTTACCTTTTAGTTTGTATGCGTTTTCAGTATTTGACGATTCAGCATACTCGGGCCCCACAGGCCATCCCATCCACTGTTCGTTCCACCATATTTTATCCATCCTGTTGTCGTGGCAACCGCATGCAGAGACGGCTACCTTGTAGAAATCGGGATGAAACAGAAGTGCTCCGGCTGAGTTTTGTCCTCCTGCCGAGGTGCCAAAGATACCGACCCTTTCAATATCCATATAAGGGTATTTCTTCGCTGCCTCCTGCATCCAGATTATCCTGTCAGGGAAACCTGCATCCTTGAGGTCCTTCCAGCATACATCATGAAATGCTTTCGAACGGTTTGATGTACCCAGACCGTCTATCTGCACCAGTATGAATCCCAGCTCTGATAGCGGATGCATGCTTCCGATATATGGCCTGAAGTTTTTGGGTACATGGTTGCTGTGCGGGCCGGCATAGATATACTCTATAACCGGATAGGTTTTCGACGGATCAAAATTGGAGGGGCGGATAATTATACCCCATATGTCAGTCTTGCCATCACGGGCAACAGACTGGAATACTTCCGGCATCTGCCATCCTGTGGTAAGCAGTTCTGATATATCGGCCTTCTCAAGTTCCATTACGAGGCTTCCGTCAGATGTATTACGCAGCACGGCTACCGGAGGCATGTCCATGCGCGACCAGCTGTCAACGAAGTATTTCCTGTCGGGAGAGAAGAATACGTCGTGCGTCCCGTCACCGTCAGTCAGCCTGGTCAATCCGGTTCCATCAAAATTAATACGATATATATGTATCAGGTACGGATCACCAGACTCCCTGCCGCTGGCACGAAAGGTTATCTGGCGTGCCTCGTCATCGACATGAATTACACCCCGAACAACCCATTCACCCCTGGTTATCTGGTTTTTGACTCTGCCCGTCTGACTGTCATAGAGATAGATGTGGTTCCAACCGTCACGCTCCGAGGCCCATATGAGCTCGTTGGTCTCCTGCAGGTCATGCCTGTATTTCTTGCCGCTGTAGTCGATGAAAGTCGGTGAGGTCTCGTTGACGATAACAGTATGGCGGCCCGTGGCAGCATCGACCCTGATGATCTGGTAAATCTGATGACCCCTTTTGTTGTATTCAAAGGTGAAGGAGCGGCTGTCAGAAGCCCACCTGTAAGAACCCAGGGAATACTGGTTGTCGATCATCAATTTCTCAACCTGAATATGCGACCTGGTTTCAACGTTGAACAACTGCGGTGATGACTGGGGTATGGCATCGCCGGGCTTCCTGTATTCATAGGTTGAGTATTTGGGCTGCAACTGGTCAACCGGCGACGATTCAATGTAGTGTATCATATGCTTTTCTGCCGGCCTTATCTTCGCGGTCATTAGTTTTCTCGAATCGGGCGACCATCTGATAATGGACGAGTAATACTCGCCTAAACCTCCGTCGTGGCTGAGCTTGTACTCCTTGCGGTCTTCCTCCGACCTGATGTACAGATTGTAATCCCTGATGTAGGCCGTCCACTTTTTATCAGGTGATGGTACCGGCGGACTGCGCAGTTCATCAGGAGTCCCCCATACCCAATCGCTGCCTCCCCGCCGGCCGCCGGTCTGTCTGACCGAATCACCTTTAATAATGGAATAGTTTCTCAGATAACATGTATAATAGATGTTGTCGTATTCAAAAGTGAAGCTGCGGGCGTCCTTCGTAAACTCCATGTTCCTGATCGGAATGCGGCCCGGTTCCACCTTTTTGCCCGTAGCAGATTCAAAACTGCGGGCAAACCTTGCCTGGTCAAACGCCTCACGCTTTGTCTTCTTCCCGGCATCAGCCATTACATACATCCTGCCTTCGGGAGTAAGGTTCTCATACCAGAAAAGTGTCGTTCCCTCTATCCAGTTCGGCCTCACATTTCCGTAATAAACCTTGTTCTGGAAAAGCTTGCCGGCATTCCCGGCCCTCCTGTAATCCTCAATCCTGCCCTGTCCGGTCGCACTCAATGCAACAGATGCAAAGCCAATTAGCAATAAACTGATTCTATGCATGGCCTAAGTATTTATTAGTCAGTAAAAATCCTCCCAAGTTCAATCCAAATATATAAATTATGAAAATTAAATGTCAAAATTACACGTAAGTATTATATATGTTTTAGAACAATGCGTTTTTTCTTAGCTTTGGGGGAACCAGGGCAAATATATATGAATGTAGCCGAATATACAGCAAAAGTACTTAGTGAGAGGGGTGTGAAATTTGTTTTCGGAATACCCGGGGGACCTTCAATCCCTTATATGGAGGCGTGGAGAAAGGCCGGAATAGAATTCATTTTAACATCACATGAAGCTTCAGCGGCAATGATGGCCGGTATTACTGCCCGCATCACAGGGGTTCCCGGCGTTTGTCATGCAACTTTCGGACCCGGAGCCGTAAACCTGGCCTCGGGAGTCGGCTGTGCACTGCTCGACAGGCTGCCTGTCATAGCCTTTACAACCGAAATACCTGACAGTATGGCCGGCAGAACCACACAGATGGGTATCGACCACCAGCAGATTTACAGACCGTTGACAAAGGCGACATATAGACTCTCGCCCATAAACGCAGGAGAGGTTCTGCGAAGAGCCCTTTCGGTTACAACTGAGGAGTTGCCCGGCCCGGTTCACATCGGATTGCCCTCTGATATTTCAGGATGTGAAGCAGAGATTGCTCAGGCAGATAGAGAGGCCCCTCTTGCTGCCGAAGGCATCCTGAAAGGATTTTCTGTTGGTGAAACCGACCTGACAGAAGAGGCGATCAGATTGCTGAAAAAAGCGAAGAGGCCATTGATTGCCCTGGGCCTTACGGCAGCGCGTCTGGGAATATCACCATTACTTAAGGAATTTCTCCTCAAGGCTCCCATGCCTGTTGTTCTGACACCCATGGCAAAAGGGGTTTTGCAGAATGATGACCCCTGCTATTGCGGAGTTCTGTTTCACGCATTGAGTGACCGGCTCAGGCAGGTAACCGAAACCTCCGACCTGATAATAGGACTCGGTTATGATCCTGTTGAGTATAATTATGAATCATGGATACCTGATGTGCCTGTTGTACATTTCGGAACAACAGATGTCGATATGCCCCCGGTTGTAAGATCGGTTACAATGACGGGTCCTCCTGAGCGATGGTTTGAGGTATTGAAAGAATCGGGTGTATCAGGCGACTTCCTTAGCGGCAGGGGGGTGGAAAAGGCAAACCGGGAAATAGCGGAATCTTTCGCTGAACTCGCTACCAGATGGGGACCGGTGAAGGTCATTTCTATGTTGCGTGAGGAGTTGCCGGCCGAAGCGGTATTAACATGCGATGTAGGATCTCACCTGCACCTGGCGGGCCAGTACTGGCAGCCATCCTCTCCTGAAATGATGGTAATGACAAATGGCTGGTCAACGATGGGTTTTGGCATACCTTCAGGACTTGCGGTAGCTCTCAATATGCCTGCGGCAACGGTGGTGACTCTGACAGGTGACGGCGGATTCCTGATGTCTGCCGGCGAGATTATGACTGCGAGGCGCTACAACCTGAACATAAAAGTTGTGGTCATAGCCGACAGGGAATTAAATCTTATCAAAGTGAAGCAGTCGTGGCATGATACAGATCCATACGGCACAAACGTCATTGACGGAGATATCTTCGGAAGCAACTCATTTATGGGAGTGCCGGTCTATAACGCAGCCGATAAGGCTGCCTTGCAGGCCGCCATTCAATCAGCATTAGCCTTTCATGGTCCGGCCATAATATGCGCAACGGTTCCTGGTGATGATTATAAGAATTTGATAGTCAGGCAGTAATATTGTTATGACTGATTGTCTGCCCCGGCTTCATCTTCAGATTTTTTCTTTTCAACCTTTTTCCTGGCACTGGGAGTAGCTTTGGCTTTCTTTGCTGTTGCAGCTTTTGGTTTTTTTGCAGTTGAAACAGCTTTTTTACTCTTTTCGGTCTTTTTCACCTTTTCAGCCGATTCTGATTTCTCAGCTAATAGATCTTTTTCATCCGTGGCAACTATCTCAGCTGTTTTTGCCTTTTCTGCTTCTGGAGCCTTTTCTACTTCTGGAGCTTTATCAGCTGCAACAGCCTTTTCTACTTCTGGAGCCTTTTCTACTTCTGGAGCTTTATCAACTGCAACAGCCTTTTCAATTTCTACAGCCTTCTCATCTGTTACGGCTTTTTCTGCTGTTTTAACTTTTTCAGCAGTTACATTTTTTTCAGCCTTTAAGGCTTTTTTTGAAGGAGTCTTTGATGTCTGTTTCTGTTTCGAAACCGGTGCGATTGCCGGTTTATTCTTCTTCCTGCGGCGACGAACTCCATAACTGCCTCTGGTGAGTTTCCCTCTTCTGGTCTTTTGATCACCTTTTCCCATAATCTGTTTGAATTAATAATAAGTACTTCGGTTGAAAATGAACCATCAAAGTTATAAAAAAACTCTATTTTTAACCATCTTTTTCAATAGACTTGATTAATCTATTAATTATCAACATATTAACGCTCCTGGTATGAACAAGGACAATTTAAGGGACATTGCTGCTTCATTGGATGAAGCCGACCCCCTGAGAACATACGCCTCATTTTTCCCGAAAAGTGACAGCCGCCTCATCTATTTTGACGGCAATTCTCTTGGGATGTTGCCCGGTCCAACAACAAGGCATCTGCAGGATGTTATTGAAAGGCAGTGGGGGCAGCGTTTAATCAGGGCCTATAATGAAGGATGGTGGATGAAACCCTCAGACCTGGGCTCACGCCTTGCCCCGCTTATCGGTGCAGGGAGTGATGAGGTAATTGTGTGTGATTCGGTATCGGTGAACATGTTCAAGATGCTGGTGGCAGCACTCAGAAACTCAGGAGATAAAAAAAAGGTAGTTAGTGATGAACTCAATTTCGGAACAGATCTCTATATAATACAGGGAGTGATAGATCTACTGGACAGGGGTCACAGGCTCGAACTCATGAAGAGCGATGACGGAATAACAGTGAGCGACGGTGAATTGGAGGCAAATATCGATGATGATACTGCACTGGTCTCCCTGTCGTATGTCTCATTCAGAAGTTCATTTATGTATGATATGGACAGGGTGACGGAGCTGGTCCATTCAAAGGGTGCCTGCATGCTTTGGGATCTCTGTCATGCAGTCGGGGCTGTGCCCATAAATCTTAATGGCGCAAACGCTGATTTTGCTGTGGGATGCACATACAAGTACCTGAATGGCGGACCCGGTTCAACCTCATTTCTGTATGTCAGAAGAGACCTCCAGGAAAAGCTTTTCTCACCGATATGGGGTTGGTGGGCTGATGCCGATCCGTTCAGTTTCAATACCAAATTCAGACCTTCAGATGGAATGAGAAAGTATCTGGCCGGATCAGTGCCGGTATTGTCAAGCTCGACGCTGGAGAGTTCTCTCGATATTTTTGAAATGGCAGGCATGGAGGACATCAGGAGAAAAAGTGTGGAAATGTCCACATTCTTTCTTACCCTGGTCGGGGAATACCTGAAACCTCTCGGATTCAGTCCCGGATCTCCCGCTGACCCCGAAAGGAGGGGTTCGCATGTCTCACTAAAGCACCCTGAGGCTTTTAGGATATGCAAGGCACTGATCGATGAGAGTGAGGGGGAATGGACAATAATACCTGATTACCGCCCCCCCGATAATATCCGTATCGGATTTGCTCCTCTCTACAACTCTTTCACCGAAATCGCAATACTTACTTCCGAACTTATAAGAATAGTTGATGAGAGGGTTTATGAAAAATATGATAAGGAGAAGGGGGAGGTTACTTAATGTGAGAATGAGTTAATTAGCAAATGAGTAAATGAGCAAATGAGTTAATTAGCAAATTAGCAAATGAGTTAATTAGCAAATTAGCAAATTGGTAGATGAGCAAATGAGTAAATTAGTTGGTTGGTAGATGGTTGGTGGGCATATTTAGGATGTAATGGTGTTGTTATGGCTACGTATTGTGAAGTGATTGAGAGTATGAAGGGTGAGGTGCAGGAGTTGCACCGCGAATATCATGACCATCATTACGGATTTCCCCTGTATGACGATAATGAGCTTTTCGGCAGGTTGCTGCTGGAGATAAATCAGGCTGGTTTGAGCTGGACCCTGATGCTCAAAAAGATGCAGGGATTCGAGAGGGCTTATGAAGGATTTGATATTGAAAAGATTGCTGCATACGGAGATAAGGATTTTCAACGGCTAATGAATGATGAGGGTATAATTCGTAACAGGCTGAAGATAAAGGCTGCCATAGAAAATGCCCGAAGAATAATTGAACTGAAGAAACAGTATGGCACCTGGCGCAGATGGCTTGATGAGATGGCGCTAACGCACAAGACACTGAATGAATGGACTAAATTGTTCAAAAAGACATTCGTTTTTACCGGGGGTGAGATAGTCAACGAGTTCCTGATGAGTATCGATATGCTGCCCGGAGCTCACTCTGAGGATTGTCAGGTTTACAGAAATATTCGATCCGCTGCAGGAAAGTGATCAGCACCGTTTAGCTTATTCTTAGCTTTTACTACTTCTCCTTTTTCTGAAAATGGAAACAATAAAAGCACCCGCGGCAAGAATTAAAATCCCTGATATAATATAAACAAGCCATTCTGCCTTGCCGTTGGTTTTAACAACGTAGTTACCTTCAATGTGTGCCATAACCGCATCAGTCCCGTTGTTCAGGCCCTGGAACATTCTTTTTTTTGCCAGGAGCGGTTTAATTTCATTTTCAGTTATTGATCGTGAAACAGTTTCATCGAAGAGATCCTTAATGTATGAGTTTGGTGCGATTGCTACGGTGAGAGGCCCGAATTGATTTTTTGGTTTCACCAGTATCAGCAATCCCTTTTCGTCATTGTTATAACCTATTCCCCATCTGTCAATTATTGTTGAGGCGTAAGAGAGAGGATCGTGCCTTCCAAAATCGCTTAAAATGATTATTACAACCTGAACCCTGGTTTCTTCATGAAATGCCATCAGTTTGACTTCGAGAGCATCTGATTCATCAAGATTGAGAATGCCGGCGAAGTCGTTAACAAGCCTGGAAGGGATTATCGGATCGGGATACCACTGTGCTTTGGATGAGTGACAGGTAATAATCGTTAAAAATAGTATAATGCAAACTCTGGAAATCATTGTCATGGCTGAAAGGTTTTTAATAATCTGCCGCAAAATAACTAAAGATCGATGATTATTGAATCATGACTGCTTATAAAAATGAGTAAGGACGTGATAACTTTTTCTCACGGGCTAAGATTTCTCTGTATAATTTCATAAATTTGAAAGTATGGATTCTGTTGATGTAAAGCTTTATACCGATAAACGGACATCCCGGCTTGACTATATTGCCGGAACTCTTCTGGGAGAGCTTCTGGGCCTTAAATATGTGGTTATCACTGACAGGAGAAAAATTGGCAACACTCCGATTATCAACTATAGTGAAGAGGATATCTCCGGCTCTTTCAGAATAATACCATCAGGTCTTCTGGCTGAAGAATCGATTAACACGAATGCTCCGGTAGTTTTAGAAGCTGAAGGTAATTCGCTCCTTTTTCCTTCAGAATCAGGAGATTTCCCGTTTGACATTCTGGCAGCATCATTCTGGTTGATCAGCAGGTATGAGGAGTACCAGCCATTCATTCCCGATTCTCACGGCAGGTTCCCGGCTGAGGCTTCGCTGGCTTACCGGCATGGGTTCCTGCAAATACCGGTTATTGAGATATGGACCAGGAAGCTTTCTCTTGAACTGATCAGGCACTTTCCATTCCTTGCCTTCAGGCGTCAGGAGTTCAGCTCACGTGTGACATTTGATATTGATCAGGCTTATGCATATCGCGGTAAGGGAATGTTGCGGGGGGCCGCCGGCCTGGTAAGCGACGTGATGAAGGGAGGCGGGATGGAAAGGCTGCGTTCTCTGTCGGGATCAGAAAGGGACCCGTATGACGTTTATGACTATATTTTTGAAACCATCGATTCTGTGAAGGCAGATGCACTTTTCTTCCTTCCTTTTGGTTCATGGTCGGAATATGACAGGAACAATCCGGCAGACAGCAGACTTTACAGGGAACTGGCCGGGGATATTTCGGCCAGATATACTACGGGCATCCATTTCTCATATAATTGCGGCAGGAACCATAAACTTGCAGCAAAAGAGATACAAAGGTTCAGAAAAGTCACCGGCCGTGACCCTGAAGAGTCAAGGCAGCATTATCTGCTTGTAGACTTTCCCGGTACTTACCGGGCTCTTGAAGCAGCAGCAATAAAAACCGACTATTCTCTCGGATATGCATCGGCACCGGGATTCAGGGCCGGGATCTCAAAGCCCTTCAGGCTTTATGACCTTCAGTCGGATCGCATAACAAACCTTACTATTGCTCCGTTTGCGATAATGGATGTTACCCTGAAGGACTATATGAAATTAACGCCAGCAGGTGCGAAATCGCAAATTGAGGCAGTGATGAAAGAGGTTCGCAACACCGGAGGCAGCTTCGTCAGCATCTGGCACAACAGCAGCCTGACAGAGCGTAACGGTTGGGAAGGATGGCGCGAAGTATTCGAATTTACAGTTAAAAACAGCATTATATGATCGAGTATCTGTCCGGTAACGAAATTGACAGGAATAAATGGGATACATGTGTCTCGTCCATTCCCGGATGCAAGCCATATGCTTATTCCTGGTACCTTGATATCATGGCACCGGACTGGGAGGCACTGGTGGATGATGATTACGATTCGGTTTTTCCGGTACCGGCTTTCAGAAAATATGGATTCTATTACATTGCAACCCCTGTGTTCCTCCAACAGCTTGGAATATTTTCGCCTGATAATAACGTGCCAAAAAAACTCAATGAGTATCTGAGTTTCATGCCGGAATTTTACAGGCTGATAGACCTTTGCATTGCGCAACCACCTGACGGAAAGGACTTTCGGGTTACGGCGCGGGATAACTATGAACTCAATCTGTCAAAACCTTTTTCGAAGTTGTGGGAGGAATATAGCTCTGATTGCAGGAGGAATATCAGATTGTCAATTGATGCAAAGCAGCAGGTTGAGGAAGATGTATCTCCCCGAGAGTTAATAGGACTCTTCAGGAACAACAGCGGCCGTGGACTAAGGGGGGTGAAGAATCGTGACTACAGGAAACTGTCTGCTCTGATGCAATATTGTACAGACAATGGAAAAGGCAGACTTCTCGGGGTGCGAAACAGGGCGGGTGAACTTATTTACGGTCTCTTTATTGTGGTTGTAGACGGATCGGTGACACTTCTTTTCACTGCCACATCAGCCGAAAGCCGCGAGAAAAGAACCGGCTACCTCGTAATAAATTCATTGATAGAAGAGTATTGTGACAGCGACCGGATTCTTGACTTCGCAGGCTCGTCAATACCAGGTGTCGCCGAGTACAACATGTCTTTTGGCAGTACCAGGGTTAACTACTACAGGATCTTCCGCAATAACCTCCCCTGGCCCGTAAAACTGTTTAAATAATTAGCTCATTAGCTCATTCTCACATTTGCTCATTCTCACATTAGCTCATTAGCTCATTAGCTCATTAGCTCATTAGCTCATTTGCTCATTCCCACATTTGCTCATTCCTACATTTGCTCATTTGCTAATTCTCACATCACTGTTGTCCGGTAAAACTTTAAAAAATATGTAAAAAGAGGAGGCCGAAGCCTCCTCAAGTTTTGTAGCTTTGTTAAGTACCACCAAAACGCCGCTACGCACATGGTCAAAAGTACATATTTTACCGGACAGCCGATCTTCACACAGCTACTTTCTTACATTCCAGACAGCCTTTTTAACAGATTAGTGGTTAAGCATCAGGCTGATCGATATTGTAAGACGTTCGATTCCAGGCATCACCTGGTTACTATGCTTTTTAGTGTAATCAACCAATGCACCTCCATTCGTGAAGTCATAACCGGCTTACAGGTTGCAACAAGTAAGCGTGGCCATTTCAGATTGGTTCATGATATATGCCGAAGTACCTTTTCAGATGCCAATAGCAGGAGGCCGGAAGCTTTTTTCGGGGACTTGTTTCATGATTTATACCGGCATTATTATGGTTTACCGGACAGCCGGAAGATTAATAAGCGTCAACCTTACGAAAAACGACTATTTATAATCGATTCAACGACAATAAAGTTGTTTCATGATGTTTTAAAAGGAGCTGGAGATGCTCCCGCCAGTGGTAAAAGAAAGGGAGGTCTTAAAGCACATGTAATGTTACAGGCAACAGAGGATACCCCATGTCTTGTAAATCTAACCTCCGGAGCAACCAATGACAGAACTTTCCTAAAGTCAGTCGATCTGCCAAAAGGCTCAATAATTACATTTGACAAAGCATATGTCAACTTCAGAAAGTACCAGGAGTGGACCCAGGCAGGTGTCTCATGGGTGACCCGTGTTCTGGACCAATGGGTAGTGGAAGTAATAAAGCAAAGAAAGATTACGGAAGATCAGAAAAAGGCAGGAATAATCTCTGATGAGATAGTTATTTTGGGAGATCCAAACAACAAAAAGACTCTTAAAATTAAAGCCCGTATAGTCCAATATATTGATCCTGTATCAAAGAAGACTCTTAAGTTCGTTACTAATAATAGACGTATGATGCCGGCGACAATAGCTGATATATATAAGAGAAGATGGCAAATAGAACTTCTCTTCAAAAGAATCAAACAACGATACCCGTTAAGATATTTTCTCGGAGAGTCGGCTAATGCTATCAAAATACAGGTCTGGTGTGCTTTAATAGCAGATCTATTGGTTAAAATAATCAAAGACCGTGTTAAAAGAAAGTGGTCTTATTCAAATATCAGCGGGATAATCAGATTACATCTAATGACTTATATCTGCCTCAATAGCTTCCTCGAAAATCCCGAAAAAACTACCAAAAACTACCAAATTCCTCCACTTGAATACCAGCTAAAACTGTTTTCTTCTGCTTAGGGGGGCTTACAAACCAAATAAAATACCAAATTTGGCACAAAATCAAGCTTTGAAAACCAAAATTCCAGTTAATACAATTTTAACCGGACAGCAGTGATTTGCTCATTTGCTAATTCTCACATTTTCCCATTAGCTCATTCCCACATTCCTTCCGTTCGTCAAAAAAATTTGGCCCATGTTGTTTGGTTTCTTAACTTTTCATTTTGAATTAGTTAAAGTTATATAGCCAAACTTAAAATGAGGTATATGATAGCAAATCTACTCCCCAAAAAGAGATTCCGCTATGCGGATAGCGACTTCTTGTTGATAAGAACAGGGATTGTTTTGGCATTCTTTGTCCTGGGCTCTGCGCCCCCCGCCCTGAGCCAGACCCCGCAGGGGTTCACATACCAGGCCGTGGCATTCGACAATGCGGGTGAACCTATAAGGAACACGGTTTTGCCTGTACGTATCTCTATTGAGGCTGATTCCCTTGGCGGAACGCTCTTCTGGCAGGAACTGCACTCGTCTGTAACCACAAATGCAACAGGATTCTTCTCACTGGTGCTTGGAAAAGGCACCAGGCAGGCGGGAACTGCAGCCACCTTTGCTGACATAGACTGGAGTATATTGCCGAAATTTATTCGTACTGAGATTGACCATGGTGGATGGAAGACGATGGGAGCATCACGCCTGTGGAGTGTGCCGTACGCCATGGCGGCCGGCGATCTTACCGGCACATTGAAGAAGCTTGAGGTAGCCGGAGAAGCAGCAGCAAACGACGAGGCCCTGTTCGAGGTGAAGAATAAAAACGGACAGACGGTTTTTGCTGTTTACAATGAAGGAGTAAGGGTATATGTCGGCGATGGTGAAAACAAGGCCGTCAAGGGTGGTTTTGCCATCGGCAGCATGGAGGAGTCAAAGCAGGATCCCGTCGATCTCTTTATCGTCAACCGCGATTCAGTAAGGGTGTATCTTTATGAAAACACCTCAGGCAAACTGGTAAAGGGCGGCTTCGCGATTGGCAGTATGGAAGAATCCAAGAAGTTACCATCCGATCTTCTGCTGGTCAACCGCGACTCGGTTAGGGTCTATCTCTATGAAGATCCCCTGGGCAAGCCGGTTAAGGGCGGCTTCGCCATCGGCAGCATGGAGGAGAGCAAGGCTTTAAGCCAGGAGTATATGCGTGTCACCCGCGACAGTATCAGGATGTACATCTCAGAAAACACAGAAGGCAAACCGGTTAAAGGCGGGTTTGCAATAGGAAGTATGGAGGAATCAAAAACAACCGGAAAAAGCTATTTTGATGTTGCCACTGATGTAACCGCAATAATCGACCCATCGGAAAACAGGATTTTGTGGTACCCGCTGAAGAATGCATTCCTTACCGGAAAAGTCCTGATAGAAAGACCTGACAGTGTCGGTGAAAACTCATTCGCCAGCGGATTCGAATCAAAAGCAATAGGTAGCTATTCACAGGCTTTGGGATATCAGGCAATTTCAAGAGGGAATTATTCCACTGCTATAGGGAAAAATGCTGTGGCAAATAATGTTAACGCATTTGCTTTCGGGGAAAACGCCAAGGCGAAGAATGAAGAGAGTTACGCTTTCGGCAGGGGCGCAATAGCTGAAGGTTTCAGGAGTTTTGCATTTGGCAGTGCCGGGGTAGATTCAGCAGGTCAGGTTACCGGGGTTGCCTACGCAAAGGGTGATTATTCTTTTGCAATCGGGCAAGGTTCACAGGCACTTGGCAAAGGAGCTTTTGCAATTGGATTGGCAGATACTGCAAAAGGGGATTATTCGACTGCAATCGGATACAAGACCATAGCTTCTGGTAACTGGGCGTCCACCGCCATGGGATATCAAACCAAAGCTTCTGGAAGTACTTCCACAGCTATGGGAAATGGTACAACAGCTTCTGCTTCTCATTCTACTGCCATGGGATACTATACCACAGCTTCAGGATTTATTTCTACTGCTATGGGATATCATACCATAGCTTCCGGACAGGGTTCTACTGCCATGGGATACCAAACCAAAGCTTTTGGAGGTTATTCCCTCGCCATGGGAAGCTATAGCACAGCTTATGGAGCTTATGCCACTGCAATGGGAGGGAGTACCCTGGCTTCTGGATTGGCTTCCACTACCATGGGAGCGGCTACCAGAGCTTCTGGAAGATATTCCACAGCCATGGGATACTTTACCAGAGCTTCTGCCTTTTGTATGGTAACAATGGGAAGGTACAATGATACAACCAAATATTATGGTGATAATTCGTATACTAATTGGTATGATGATGATCCATTATTTGTTATTGGCAAAGGAACCGCTGATAATGCCAGATCTAATGCTTTAACTGTATTAAAAAACGGCCGGGTAGGTCTTCAATCAATAATTAGTCCCACATATGCACTTGAATTACCGAACAGCAGTACTGTTGGTGTTGGTCTGGCAAGAGCATACTCATGGACAACCTATTCTGACGGCAGGGCAAAATCTGACCAGAATTTTATTCAATACGGACTGGCTGAGGTAATGAACCTGGTACCAAAATCTTACTTCCACCATAATGCGGTCGGCAGAAATGGAAATATTGAAATAAAAACAGAAGGCTCATATGATATCGGCCTGGTTGCCCAGGAGGTTTACGAAGTTATACCTGAGGCTGTTAATAAACCCGAGAATGAACAATCAGATTTATGGAGCCTGTCATATGACAAGCTCGTTCCCGTTCTTGTGAGAGCCATCCAGGAACAACAGCAAATCATTGAGAACCAACAGTCCCAGATCAATGAACTTAAATCACTGGTGAATGGACTTGTATATAAATAAACCAGAAGATTATCTGCAAATATCACAACAAACGCTTATCCCTGTCCTGACAAAGGCAATACAGGAACAGAACCAGCTGATAGACGAGCTTCAAACCAGGAATGCACAGATAACTTCAGAACTCGAATCACTAAAAGCACGATTGGAAGCTTTAGAGTCAATGTTAAAGAAAAATTGAAATATCATTTGTTTCATGTAAATCGATAATGGGCTGTTAATCTGCCGATCAGCAGGATTGCACATTATATCATTTGCTAATTATCACATTATCACATTTTCACATTATTTTTCCTATCTTGCCGCAAGTTTCCTTATTAAAATCATTAGTCTAACTAACAACAGATCAATTATGAAAAGTCTGGCGACTTATATCTTCGCGGTTACAGCTGTTTTGCTTGCAACCGCAACCGTTTCAGATGCCTGTACAAACCTTCTTGTAACAAAGGGCGCATCAAAGGATGGATCAACCATGGTAACCTATTCTGCCGACTCACACGTGCTCTACGGTGAACTCTATTTCTGGGCCGCCCGAAAGTGGCCCGCCGGCTCACTGCTCGATGTTTACGAATGGGATACCGGAAAATTCCTGGGCAGGATTCCACAGGTAGCAAAAACCTATTCTGTGGTAGGCAATATGAATGAACACCAGTTGGCGATCGGTGAGACCACCTATGGCGGCAGGAGTGAACTGGGCAACAGTCAGGGCATCATCGATTACGGCAGCCTGATCTACATCACCCTGCAAAGGGCAAAAACAGCCCGCGAAGCAATCTATACCATAGTAAAGCTCACTGATGAATTCGGATACTACAGCTCCGGAGAATCTTTCTCAATTGCTGACAAGGATGAAGTATGGATTATGGAATTAATCGGCAAGGGTGAGGGTAAGAAGGGAATCCTTTGGGTGGCAAGGCGTATCCCCGATGGCTACATATCAGGCCATGCAAACCAGGCAAGAATCACAACATGGCCTCTCGCGGACGGAAAAATATCTATCACCTCTGATGAGATAGAGAAAATATTCAATCCGGAAGTTGAGAATGCATACGCAGCAGATGTAATCAGGGTAGCCCGTGAAATGGGATGGTATAATGGCGCTGATCAGGACTTCAGTTTCAGCGACACCTACGCCCCTCTTAATTTCGGAGCAGCAAGGTTCTGCGAGGCAAGGGTATGGTCAGCTTTCAACAAGGTGAACAGCCAGATGGGACAATACCTCGACTATGCAATGGGTCATGACCTTTCGGAGAGAATGCCCTTGTGGATCAAGCCTGATGAAAAACTTAGCGTCAGGGATGTTATGAACCTTATGCGTGACTATTACCAGAATACACCGATGGACATGACAAAAGATGTGGGCGCCGGACCTTACGGAAGCACGGTTCGCTGGAGACCAATGCAGTATAATGTGGATGGTGAGGATTATATACAGGAGAGGGCCATTTCGACCCAGCAAACAGGTTTTTCATTCGTTTCACAGAGCCGCAACTGGCTTCCCGATCCGGTAGGCGGAATCCTGTGGTTCGGTGTTGATGACACATACTATACCGTTTACACTCCCATGTACTGCGGCATGACCGAAATACCACATTCTTTTGCGCCAGGGAACGGTGATATGATGACATTCAGCGAGACTTCTGCCTTCTGGGTATTTAACCAGGTTACTGACTTTGCATATTCGAGGACAAGACTCGTGATTGAAGATCTGCAGGCAAAACAGGATCAGCTTGAACTCGGATATATAGAAGCTATCGCCGGGATTGACAAAAAAGCGGTTGAACTCTATAACAAGAAGCCTGAGAATGCTGTAACGTATCTGACAAAATATTCTGTTGATGCAGGCAACAATACTGTTTCAGAGTGGAAAGACCTCTATAGATTCCTCTTTACCAAGTACCTCGATGGAAATATTAAAACACCGGTTCCTCTGCCTGAGAACCATAAGTATATAAATCCGAAGGTAATACAACCTGGTTATGGAGAAGAATGGAACCGCAGAATAGTAAAAGATACAGGTGATAAGCTGAAAGTGAGGAAGTAAACCGCCCAGGGAAATAGTTTGTCATTTTTTGAGACTGCTTGCGGGTTATCAAAATAATATTAGTACATTTGCGACCGATTTCAGGAAAAGATATTTGATTTATTAATATTGCGTGAGATGAACTTAATGAATGTTATAGAGAAGGAATATGCAATGGAATCGCAGTTTCCGAAGTTCAGGGCTGGTGATACCGTCACTGTTCATTATAAGATAAAGGAAGGAAACAAGGAGCGTATTCAGCAGTTCCGCGGGGTAGTGATACAGAGATCGGGAAGCAAGCATACAGAAACCTTTACCGTACGTAAGATGTCGGGCAACATTGGTGTTGAAAGGATCTTCCCCATCGCATCGCCATTTGTCGACAAGATAGAAGTAAACAAGTATGGTAAGGTACGCAGGGCAAGAATATTCTACCTGAGAAAACTTACCGGCAAGAAGGCCAGGATTAAGGAGAGAATTTTCTAGCAGAAGTATCTGAAAAATATAAAGAGCCGCCCCGGTTAAGAGGCGGCTTTTTTTGTTACAGTTTACCGTCTTTATATCTTCTTCAGTATTTCATCTCGTTTTACTGCTGCCTCGTCAAGCAGTTTCTGTGCCTGAACGTCAGCCTCACTGACCAGTTGATCTGCCTTACGGTTGGCCTCATTCCTCAGGGCATCGGCACTACGATTGGCTGCCGCCTTAAGGATGGCATTCTTCCCTTCAGCCTCCTTAATAATTCTCTGAGCCTGTTCCTCAGCTTCAGCCTTTAACTTATCCGCGGCTTTGGCAGCTTCATCACGTATCATCTGGGCTTTTTCCTCTGCTTCCTTCATTATTCTGGCTGCCTGGACCTCCGCTTCTGCTCTGGCTTTATCGGTGACTTCGGTTACAGCCTCAGTGACCGTTTCCTTCACCTCATCCCTTACCTGCTCCTTCAGAGCCGATACAGCAGATGAAGCCGCTGCCCCTGCCCCACCGAAGTCCGGTAATATTTCCGGCTTCAGCACCGTACCTCCGACCTTAAGGTTAATCTTAATAATCTCCGACGGAGTGTATGTAATACCCAGTTTTGAGGCCTGTGATACAAGGTTATCGGTCAGCTCACCGGCCAGGGAACCCAGATCGGCGCGAGGAATTTCAGTTTTGATAAAATAGTTCAGCGTTTGATCAAAACCCTGGTCGCCTGATATGTTCATCTTTACATTACCCATTTTAGTATCGAAAGGTGTCAGAAAAACCCGGCCATCCCTTACCCTGAAACTTGCTCTCAGGTCTTTGAAGGTATTGCTGTATTTGTCATTTATCTTAAGCACCTCACGGATCTTGTTGAATGTGGGGGCATCAACGATCTGAAGCTCGCTGGAGGTCAGTATTCCCTCACCAAAAACAGTGTTGAGCAGAGGCATCATGTCACTGCCCAGAAGACTCTCAAACTTCAAAGTCATATTCACAGCGCCTTCAATTCCCCTGGCCGCCGGTGCAAGCTTCTGCACCGCATTGAAGGTTTCAAAAGCATTCTTCACCAGCATATTAGTGATTGACATGTCTGCCTTCATAATTGGCTTTAATGAATCGCGCGTATCATACAGGGCATTCATAGAGATTTTTCCTCCCATTATGTCCATTCCTGTATTTGAAACAGTCAGCATACCGTCACGCACTATCATTGTACCTCTGATGTTTTCAGGTTTCAGGGAACCGTATACCATTTTGTCAATTAGTGCAATAAAAGTAAAATCGATATTCGAAGGAATTACAACAAGAGCAAGTGCGGTGGTATCTTCTTCAATCTCTTCGGGCAATGCTGCCATTATTTCATCGACATCAATGAGTGACGATCTGAGGTTCAGGTTACCTGAGATTGTTCCGTCTGAGAAGAGGTAAGGCAGGTAGTTTGACAGTTTACCGTCGATAGCGAAATCTGTGTTTTTACCGACCCTGATATTTGCCTCCCTGAGGTTGGCAAAAGCGGGATTGAATTCAAACGATGCCTTGTTGATGGCCACCTGAGGCATATCAGTCATTTCAACGATGAAGTTGCTCAGAATCATTGAGCCTTCAGCATGGAACTCCTGGTACCTCTCCTCTTCTATCATCGACATACGTCCGGCAAGACTTAAGGATGTTTCAAGAATACCGGAGAGTGTCATGTCATCGAGCGGAATTGCCTGAGCCAGGGAGCCAAAATCGATCTTACCCTTTGCTGAGCCTTTTATATCGGGATCGCTCATTGGTGTTTTCAGCAGCATGGAAAGGTCGAAGGGATTGCCGGCAAGTTCAAAATGAAAAGCAGGCAGACTCACAACTGTCTTATCCATATCGGTTCCATCAAAATCGACATCCATTTCCATCGAAATGGCAGTGATCTTTTCAGGCAGATCGGGGTAGCTGATTACGCCGTTGCGGACAGCCATACTTATTTTTGCGTCTGGATAGGTACTGTCTGCTGAACTGTAAGTGCCACTTAGCGATCCGTTCAGATCGAATGTGCCGTCAGCAGTTAATCCTTCAAAGTCAGTCATATAGACCGCAGGTACCATCGAGAGCAATGACTTAAAATCAGAATCGGGTGTGGTGAATGTTATTTCGGTGTGAATATCGTCTTCGGGCATTGTCACGGTACCCGCGAAGTTAACCACCAAATCATTTATTGTTAAGTAGTTGTATCGGAAGGTGAATACCCAATTATCGAGGTCGGCAAAGAGATCCATCTTTGAATCGGCAACTGCAGAGCTAAGATATCTGGTACCTTCGTAAACCAGATCCATTGCTGCAATATTCATCTCTATCAGTAAATCAGTTTCTGACTCAGTCATGTCTCCGCTGAGACTCAGATTAAGATCGAACATTTCAGCCGTCATGTTCATTTCATCATCGCGGTAGAATACATTTCCGTGATTGACAAGAAACTTACGAAGCAGGAATCGCATTTCTTCGCCTGAAGGTTCAGTGGCTGATTCAGGCGTTACGGGACTCTCTTCCGCGCTATCTGAAAGTTTCATTATGTCCCAGTTAACGGTTCCGTCAGAGAGAACAATAGCATGCACTACAGGTCGTTCGATTATGACTGATTTGACTTCATAGCCTTCCTTGCTGAATAAACTTCTGAGGTTAAAAACGACGGCCAGGCTTCTGATGTCTGCAAGAGTGTCAGCCTCAAACTCTTCTATACCTATTACAGAAACATTTTTGAGCCTGAATGAGAGGTTTGGGAAGTTCTTGAAGAAACCGAGAGAGTAGTCACCTACCTCGACGCGGGCGTTGACCATCTCGTTTATTTGCCTTACAACTACCTCTTTGATCTGTTTTTTGAAGAGTACCGGGACGAGGATCATGGCGGCAATTATGAGGGCAATTAGTCCGGCAATGATACTGGCAAATATTTTCAGAACCTTTTTCATATGATATTAGTTATTAGTTATTTACAAAACATTTTTATTGAAGTTTAATAATTGAAATTACGGAGATTAAAGTTACAATAATATTAGCTAAATAAAAATTATGCTATATTTGCACTCGATTTGAAAACCATTCAGTCTCCGATTATTTGGAGTTATGCGGATTAATGCGGCTGATGGTTTAACGGAATGGACCCGTAGCTTAATTGGATAGAGCATCTGACTACGGATCAGAAGGTTGGGGATTCGAGGGTGATCTGACATGGCAACGAAGAAGGAAGCGAAGCAGGCGCGACGGGCCAAGCGGCGG
>JAWOIF010000083.1:0-13465 GCA_046484805.1 Bacteroidales bacterium | reverse complement strand
GGATATTCGCTTCGGTGATTGTCTTGATTGTATGTGCGGAGATATTTGCTCAGGGCTTGCTTAGTCTGAGGCTGATAGATATGATGGCTGGTATTATGCAGTTTCTGGGTTTGAACTTCATTTTTGTAATATTTCTGATGACCCTTCTGGTATTTGCCGGAGCAATAATAACCGGCAGCGGGGTCGCAAGTTTCACCACTATAGGACAATACGTTCCGGAAATGGCATTGAAGTTCGGCATTCCGTCGATAAAGCTTATGATACCCGTACAACTGGCAGCGGGTCTGGGAAGAGCTGCCTCACCTATTTCTGCTATAATAATTGCGATTTCGGAGATAGCCGGAGTGTCTCCCTTTGAAGTAGCCAGGCGGAATATCGTTCCATTCCTGATTATTGCGATCTTTTTGGTATTAGCATCATATATCTTTTTATAGAATATTACTAATGAAAAGAAAGGAAGCCTATGGAAAACAACTACTCAAAAACAAGTTAATCAATGGGGTTTGAATTTATCCTCCTTTGCTTTTAACGAATAATGCACACAAGAACAGAATCATTATGAAAAGATCAATATACATTTTAGCATCGGTTTTCGTTTGTGTTTTTTGCAGTGTTGGTTACGGTCAGCAAAGCAGAGCCATTACGGAGAGGTATTTTGGCGATCCCGACATCAGGTTCAACACACCAACCCTTTCAATTGATGAGGATCGCTTTGCCACCCATGCGGAGGTGATGGACTGGATATCACGCAACATTGAGGGAAGACCCGGCGCCGAAGTCAAAATCATAGGTGAGAGTGCAAATGGACTCGACATTCCTGTGATATATTTTCAGCGACCGGGTCCGGGCCCGAAGTTAAAGATATGGTTCCAGGGCCTACTGCACGGTAATGAGCCTGCAGGAGCAGAGGGGTTGCTGTATTTGGCATCGCAGCTTCTTAATGATCCTGAGACCTCGGCCATGCTTGATCATGTCTCGGTGGCCATACTCCCCATAGCCAACATGGACGGCTATGTGGCAATGGAGCGGAGGTCTGCCGGCGGGCTCGATCTGAACCGCGATCAGACAAAGTATGCCGATCCTGTCAGCAGAATTTTAAGGAAGGCATTTATTGAATGGGCGCCTGACATCGCTTATGATATACATGAGTATCAGCCCACAAGAAGGGAATATGCGGGTTTCGGAGAGGAAGGGGCCTCGATATCATATGACGTTAAATTTTTGCCGTCGGGATTTCTGAACGTACCCGAAGGCCTGCGAAGAGCTGGTGTGGAGATATTCCAGGCTGAGGCTGAGAAGGCCCTTGAGGGGCATGGTCATACCCATAACTTTTATTTCACGGCCGATGTAAGCGGTGATGAAATGGTTCTTAACAAGGGGGCTCAGAGTCCGCAATCGAGTTCCACCTCTTATGCGCTTTCAAATGCCATTTCGATGCTGGTTGAGACCAGGGGCATAGGTCTGGGACGCACTTCACTGGCACGGCGCACACATTCGGTATATATTGTTGCTGAGTCATGTCTTAAGAGTGCTCTTGCTCACAGAGAAGAAATACGGGGAATTCTTGACAGAACCAGGCAAGAGACTATAGAACGCAAAAACGACATTGCAGTGCTGAATGAACCTGCAGAGAAGTATTATGATGTGCGGTTCATTGACCTGCAAACAACAGATATTATTGTTAAAAGAATAAAGGCCAGGGACGCCCTTGACCTGAGTCCGGTACTGGTTCGCAGCCGGCCGGCCGGATATATAATTGAAGCCGGTGCTGAGCGTGAAGCGGAAATATTGAAGCTCCTGGGACTGAAGCTCGACCCTGTTAAGCCCCGAAAGAGGTACAGGGTACAAAGCTATACTGTAAAAGCCTATGAGGAAGAGGCATCGGTATGGGAAGGAATCAGAAGGGTGAAAGCAACAACTGAAATAGCAGAAAGCAAAAGAAGGTTTCCGGAAGGCGCCTGGTACATTGACCTGTCCCAGAGGAATGCAAATTATGCTGTCAGCCTGCTGGAACCTGAATCGGCCAACGGATTTGTTTCGTTCAGGGTTTTGCAGACCGCACCCGGGCATGAGCTGAAAATACACAGAGTTATTAAATAATCGTAGATGAATAGAATAATTAAACCTTAAACCAAATGATGATGAAAAGAACCATCGTACTGTTTTTCCTGATTATCTCTTTCACAATTGTGAACGGCCAGGTCACAGGAAAAGTTATGGACGGCGAGAGTAACATGCCATTTTATGGTGTCGCAGTTCAGGTACAGGGAACCCTGAGGGGTACCTCTACCGATGCAACCGGAGCATTCAGAATAGATGCTGAACAAGGGGAGATACTCTCCTTCTCATTCCTGGGCTATAAGACCGTTGAGCATACGGTTACAGGTCCGGGCGAGATACTGATTACGCTTTATCCTGACGAAACCATTCTTGACGAGGTGGTGGTTGTCGGATATGGAGTACAGAAGAGGAGTGACGTTACGGGAGCCGTAGCGTCAATAAACTCGAAAACCCTTGAAGAGAGGGCAGATCCCAACCTGATTAAGTCGCTTCAGGGGGCTATTGCCGGTCTCTCTGTAAGTGTTATAGGATCGAATGCCGAGGGTTCCAACACAGTAACCAGAATCAGAGGGAGCAACTCAATTACGGCCTCTAACTTTCCTCTGGTGATACTTGACGGAATACCATACAATGGTAGCTGGGCAGAGATCAATCCGAATGACATAGAGTCGATAGAAATACTTAAAGATGCTTCTTCGGCGGCCATTTATGGTGCCAGAGGCGCCAACGGGGTTATACTGATACAGACAAGAATGGCCAGGGCCGGTGAGAAAATCACCATTTCGTATGATGCCAGTGTAACATCTTATAAGGCGATTAACATACCAAAGATGATGGACGGTCCAACCTTCTATACCCGGAAGGATGAAGCTGGAATAGGCTTTTCGCTGACCGAGCAGGAGAGTTATGATGCAGGTGAGTGGACAGACTGGGTAAAGGTTGCCCTGAGGAACGGCCTCAACCACCAGCATAATCTTTCAATACGTGGGGCGGGAAACAATTCAAGGTATTTTATCTCGGGCAGTTATGCCAGCAACCAGGGAATAGCCTTAAACGACGATTTCACCCGCACATCTCTCAGGATCAATTTTGAGCAGGATGCAGGCAAATACCTGGTATTTGGTACGAATACAACATATGGTTACTTCGACCGGAGCGGAAATGAGGCGAACTTCAGTGATGCCTACCAGTTAAATCCGCTTGGCAAGGCCTACACAGAGACAGGTGAGATACGACTTCAAACCTGGGAGGATAACAACTATGCGAGGAATCCGCTCAGTTCGCTGAACGAGATTAACAATGACTACAAGAATTCGTTGATAACCAACAATTATCTTATTGTGAACTTTCCAATAGAAGGGTTGTCATTCAAATTAAACACCGGTTACACATACGACACCTACCAGTTTCAGAACTACCAGGGAAGGAACACCTATGAAGGAGCCCAGGCCAATGGTATACTGGATATTAACAACAGGTTCGACATTGACTGGATAGTTGAGAACATACTCTCCTATAACAAAACTTTCGGGCCGCATAATATCTTTCTTACGGGCCTCTACTCAGCTCAAAAGACAAGATCGGAGAGGAGTTCAATAACCGCAAGTGACTTCCCGAATGATGTAATGACCTTTTACCAGCCCAATAAGGGTAGCCTGCTTCAGGCAACTGCATCACAGCGTCAGTCATCGCATATCTCACAGATGGGAAGGATAAACTACAGTTACGATTCGAGATACCTCTTTACTGCCACGGTAAGAAGAGACGGTTTTTCTGCTTTTGGTGATGATACCAAGTACGGTCTTTTCCCCTCTCTTGCAGTTGGGTGGAATATAATGAATGAGTCATTTTTTGCGAATGCCGGACTTGACCAGTTAATTAATAACCTTAAACTGAGGCTCTCGTGGGGCAAGAACGGTAATGAGGCGATAACCCCATATTCCACTTTGCCTGTGCTAAGGAATCTGGATTACCTTACAGATGATTATACACCTGCATTTGGCTTTTATCCTTCGCAGCTTGGTTCTCCCGCTCTTGGTTGGGAGACAACCACATCGACAAACATTGGCATCGATTTCGGCTTTTTGCAGAACAGGATAAGGGGGTCGTTAGAGTATTACACATCAAACACATTCGACCTTTTGCTGAGCAGAACCATTCCTTCAATCAATGGTACCAGCATTATTCTTGAGAACATTGGTGAAACGAAGGGTAACGGCATTGAGTTCCAGATTTCCTCAAACAATATTACAGGAACCAAATTCAGGTGGTCGACCGATTTCAATATTGTGAGGGACAACAATACACTTGTCGATGTTGGTCTTTATGGTGAAGACGGAAAACCGATTGACGATATAGCTTCACTATGGTTTATCGGGTACCCGGTAAATGTAAACTACGACTATGTTTTTGATGGTATTTACCAGGAAGGTGAGGTGCCGCCCGATGCGCCATTTAACTCACAGCCCGGCTATATCAGATACAAGGATCTCGATATGGATGGTTCGATAACACCAGAGGATGATAAAACCATAATAGGATCTCAGATACCTGCCTTCACAGCGGGAATGAACAATAGCTTCACCATGGGCAATCTGACCATGTCAGTGTTTCTTACCGGTAAGGTTGGCGAAACCAGGTCGAACTGGATGCTGGCAACCCACTCTCTATCATTCAGGAGAAACCAGTTTGATAAGGATTTCTGGTCTTCGACCAATCCTATCAATACCTACCCGGCAAACGTTCCTGACGGCTCGGTCAATCCGGCCAGAATGGATTTCTATCAGAGAACTGATTTTCTGAGGGTACAGGATATCAACCTTTCATACAGGGTGCCGAAAGATTTTATTAATCGTTTCGGGCTTGACAGGCTTGATATGTACATAAACCTGAAGAATCTTCTGACGTTTACAAACTGGACAGGTCTTGATCCGGAGTTTGTTACCTCAGGCACCAGGCAGAGGGCTATTCCGCAAACCCGCCAGTTTGTATTCGGGCTCAGGACAAGCTTTTAGAAATCATAAAAACAAAGAGAGATGAAAAAGATACTAAATACCTTAATGATTATCTCAGTCTTCGCTTTCCTTTCATGTTCGGATGATTTTCTGAAGGAGATGCCAACTGATGACATTTTTGCTGATAACCTGCTTGTAAATTATAATGGTTTTCAGAATATGCAGAACGGATTATTTGCCCTTGTAAGGGATGAATATGACAGGGTTGACAAAAATTACGGCGGAACATCATTCCGCAGTCTTCCCTTTGCCAAGCATATACTTTTCTCTGTGGGAGCAGACAACGCATGGGGCAATAACAGGCATAGCCAGTTTGCCCACCTGAGTTTCCCGAAGAATATTACCTATATGGCAGACTTTGAAGCTTTCCTTGCAATGTTCGAGTGGCTGTACAAGGTGGTGAACACTGCTAATATGATCATTACCAGATCTGAAAATCC
The DNA here is from genome assembly GCA_046484805.1 of Bacteroidales bacterium. GTDB lineage: Bacteria > Bacteroidota > Bacteroidia > Bacteroidales > VadinHA17 > SLNP01. The sequence goes on along the minus strand of JAWOIF010000083.1, from coordinate 7,950 downwards.
TGATATTGACTGGCAGGGTGGTTCTTCTGCAGCCGATCAGGCCAACAAGGAGAGAATTGTTGCCAATGCAAGGCTGATACGGGCATGGGCATACAGGCATCTTACCTATTCATTCGGAGCGGTTCCGCTTAGTCTTGAGGAGGTTACAGGCAGCAATTACAGAACTGACTGGGAGAGAACACCCGTATCGGTTATCCGTGAGGCTATGGAGCAGGATCTTCTGTATGCAGTAGAGAATCTACCCATGCGCACCTCAAACAATACCACACCTTCTCAGGCCGTTGCACGGCATTATCTTGGGGAGTTATACCTGGCGATGTCACGCGACCTCGATGCGAAGAACATTCTTCAGCCTCTTGTTGAGGGCGCTGATTATACGCTTATGACCACACGCTTCGGATCGAACGCTTCAAATCCCGGTAACCCGTTTATTGATGTCTTCCGCTCTCCGCTTTACAGCCAGGGCAACCAGGAGGTACTCTGGGCATTCCTTAACACCGAGCCCGAAAATGCTGCCTATGGTGTTGCACCAAGAGTATTCATGAGAAACATGTGGAAGAATTATTACTCTGATCTTTCTACTATCAGAAGCCTCTCACACCCCCAATACCCGGGTCAGACCCTTCAGCTCTTCTGGTCGCTAAACGGCGGTAAAGGAGCTGGCCGATGTGCCATTTCCCTCGGGACACATGCCCTTTATACCTTCAAGAATCAAGAGGATGATGACATCAGGTATGACGAGAATTCAATGGTATGGCACCTTTATTTTATGAATCCTGCCAATGAGGTATATGAGGTACAAACCTCCGGAGGTGATAGCATGATTAATCTTAATCCAAGTGCAAAGATGATTGATGACACCGATCCCACCATCAAGCAGTACAATCTGCCATCGACAAGGAAATGGGATTATACTCATCCCTTCTTCGAGCAGGCTTCGATTGACCAGCAGTACAACGACATGGTTTACCTGAGGCTGGCCGAGACATATCTGCTTTATGCTGAGGCACTCTATAAGCTGGGTCAGGGCGGTGAGTTCTGGGTAAACAAGTTGAGGGAGCGGGCCGGTGTCGAGCTTATTGACGGCGGTGAGATGAGTATTGACATGATACTTGACGAGCGCACCCGTGAGCTTATCACCGAGGAACACAGGAGACACACGCTTATCAGGTTGAGCCAGGAGGATGGCGGTGACGAAAGACTTGCTTCGAATTTCTTCAAGACCCGTACAAGGCTCCACAATGAGGTCTCGGGCCGCGAGGTAAGGGGCATGCATGATGATGTAACACCTGTGCTGTTCCCGATACCTAAAACTTTCATTGATTCAAATTCAGGCAGGTTGATAGAACAAAATCCGGGATACTAGCAGATGATGGCGATAATTGGCTTTGCGATTTGCATTATCGGGATCATCTTCACTGCCCGGCTTCTGTACCGGAATTATAATCCGCAAGGGGTGCTTATCACCTCCGGACTTTTAATGATGGGCATTGCGGCTGCTATTGGCATGGGTGCCGTGGTGGTCGCAAAACCCTCCGGAACCATCATTTTTGACATGGTTCAGATAATTGACGAAGGATTCATTTCAAATCTTTCGCGTATCGGGGTTATGATTATGACCATTGGAGGTTATGTGGCTTACATGAACTCCATAAAGGCCACAGATGCGCTGGTTTACCTTGCGATGAAGCCGCTCTCAAGTTTCAGGAAATACCCGATGCTGGCGGCGGTGATTACGATTCCCATAGGACAGGTGTTGTTTATGACGGTGCCGTCGGCTGCGGGATTGGGCCTGCTTTTGGTAGCCTCATTCTACCCTGTACTTATCAACCTGGGGGTCAGCAGGCTGACGGCACTTTCAGTCATAGCCGCCGCCACCATCTTTGACCAGGGTCCGAGTTCGGCCAATACCGCCATGGCTGCCGGGCTGATCGGCACTACCAATGTAGAGTATTTTATTACCAGTCAGCTGCCGGTAGTGATCCCCACCACGGTTGTGGTAATGATTTTATACTATTTCAGCAACAGGTATTTTGACAGGAAGGACATCGAGGCGGGCAAAGAGATATTTGCACAGCCGGCGGCAACAAATGGCAAGCCCGATGTACCTCTGTTGTTCGCTGTTCTGCCAATGCTTCCGCTTGTGCTTCTGGTGGTTTTTTCACAATATGTCGGCTTGTTCGACATCTACCTCAGCACTACTGCGGCTATGCTTTTTTCTCTTGTTGTCTCGGTTATTCTTATAGCTATCTATCAAAGGAATTTCAAGAAGGTTATGGACCTGCTTGGGAGTTTCTGGAAGGGTATGGGGTCGGTATTTTCTACCGTTATTACCCTGATAGTGGCTGCCGAGATATTTGCTAAAGGTCTTAACAGCCTGGGATTCATCGATTCACTGGTTTCAGGTTCTACACACATTGGGCTGTCGGGAGTGATGATCACCATTGTGATGTCGATACTGATATTCCTTGCAGCGATGCTTACCGGCAGCGGTAATGCAGCGTTTTTCTCTTTCGGTCCGCTGATTCCCGATGTGGCAATTAAGCTGGGTCTCAAATCGTGGGAGATGATACTCCCAATGCAGCTGGCAGCGAGCATGGGCAGGGCGACCTCACCGATAGCCGGTGTCATTGTTGCCATAGCCGGCGTTGCCGGTGTTTCGCCGGTTGATGTTGCGAAGAGGAACATGCTTCCACTGGTGGGTGGCCTCGTGTTCCTTCAAATATTTCATTTACTGTTTTAAATAAATGCTTATGGTTACGTTGTTGAAGTCGGGCATGGTTTACACCCCCGAAAAGGTTGGAAAAAAGGATATTCTGATTGCCGGAGGGCGCATTGTTGCCATCGCAGATTCGCTGCAGGTGGCTGAGCTGAAGCCTGAGGTGATTGACGCTACGGGCCTGTATGTCTGCCCCGGCTTCATCGACCAGCATGTTCATATTACCGGCGGCGGCGGGCAGTTCGGATTTGCTTCGTTCATACCCGAGCTGTTTGCCGGTGATCTCCTTTCTGTCGGAACAACGACGGTGTTGGGTTTGCTGGGAACCGACGGCTTTGTGAAGGAGCTTACTACGCTGTATGCCAAGGCAAAGGCGCTGGAGGAGACCTCGGTTTCATCGTATATTCTGACAAGCTATTACGGATTGCCCGAGAAGACGCTGTGTGGCTCTGTGGCCGATGATATGATACTCATAGACAAGGTTATAGGCTGCAAGCTGGCTATCAGCGATGACCGCAGTTCGTTTCCCACGCGTCACGAGATTCTCAGGCTCATCAACAAGGTGCGGCTGGGCGGTTTCAGTTCCGGCAAGGGAGGCATTCTTCACATACATCTCGGGGCCCTCGAGAGCCGTATTGACGACCTTTTGTCGATTGCGCGCGAGTTCCCGACGCTGATTCCCTACATCTCGCCAACGCACTGTTCGCGCACGAAGGAGCTGTTTTTCGATTGCATTGAGTTCGCGAAATTAGGCGGTATGGTCGATATTTCTACCGGGGGAACCACATACATTCCTCCTCATGAGGCTGTTGCCGTGGCGCTTGAGAAGGGTGCCCCGCTCGGGAACCTTACTTTCTCCACCGACGGAAGGGGAGGCGTTAAAAGGGTTGATCCCGTTACAGGGGAGGTGACCTACAAGCCGGCTCCGCTCAACCTGAACCACAGAGAGATGGTCATGCTGGTCGAAAAAGGGATACTTCCGCTGGAGGATGCCCTCAGGCTGTTAACGGTTAATGTGGTGAAGAATTTGAAAATAAAGAACAAGGGCCGTATAGAGCCGGGCTATGATGCTGATTTTGTGCTGCTTGATGAACAGTTGCAGGTGAACGGTGTTATTGCTCGTGGGAAAAAAGTTGTTTAATTCCCGCAAAGTGATCATAAATGAATACATTAGTCAACGATATGAAGAAGATAAAAATATTACTGCTGGCAATTCTGACCGTTACGCTAACCTCTTGCGGGTCAGGTAAAGAAGAACTCTCTAAAGGAAAGAGCGGGAAGCTGGTATTCAATGCCGGAGCAGATTTCGATAATGTGCTGATAGATGTCTATTATTATGTACCGCCGGGCGATTCTGCAGAGATGGATTTCCAGGTGATACTGCATGGGATGGGCCGTAATGCTGATGAGTACATTGTGCCCTGGGCTTCAAAGGCGAGGGAGTACGGACTGGTGACGATAGCTCCCGAGTTTGGCAGCGATTATTTTGACACCCGCAAATACAATGAGGGCAATATAATCGACGGTGGCGGAAGTCTAAATCCGCCCGAAAAGACAACCTTCTGGTTGATTGACAAAATTTTTGAGTTTGTTCTGGAAGAGCTTGAGCTGACATTTGACAGCTACAATATTTTCGGGCACTCTGCCGGTGGTCAGTTCGTTCACAGGTTTTTGCAGTTCTATGAGAGTCCGTACCTTGACAAAGCAGTGGCTGCCAATGCGGGATGGTATACATTTCCCGATGAAACTATTGACTTTCCGTACGGGGTGAATAACTATTGCGGTGATATAAGTAACTTCCGGACACGTTATCATGGAAAGCAGCTGACGATACTTCTGGGTACTGCAGACACCCTTCGTACCAGTTCGCTGAGGACCACTCCCCAGGCTGATGCCCAGGGACTGAACAGGTTTGAAAGAGGTAATAACTTTTTCGATACAAACCAACAGTGGGCCGTTAGCGGCGGGCATCAGTTCAGTTGGCAGGTGCAGCATGTGCAGAATGTTGGTCATGATCATACCCTAATGTCGCCGGCCGCAGCCGATCATTTATATGGCGGACGAAAATAAAACGATTACCTTTTGAAAGGATACAGGTGGACACTTATAGTCGGATTCGTAATTGTCAGCACCCTTTTGGGCGGCCTGATTGGTGATGGATTTAGGCAGCAAGCGGGAATAGCAATACTTATTCTGATTGCCGGACTCTGGATAACCGAAGCTGCACCTCTTCCTGTTACGGCATTGCTGGTGCCGGTACTGGCCTCTCTGACCGGTATTTTCGATACCGGGGAGGCATTGTCTCACTTTGCCAATCCCATTATATATGTCTTTATCGGCGGTTTTACACTGGCTGCGGTTTTGGGCGAACATGGTATAGACAAGTGGCTTGCCGGGAAGGTCGTCAGGCTGGCACGGGGTAACCGGTGGCTTTCACTGGTAACAATGTTCGGGTCGGTGTCGTTCCTGTCGATGTGGATGAGCAATACGGCCACGACAGCGATGATGCTTCCTATAGGTATGTCGCTGATAAGTCGTGAGTATCCCAGGGCACGGACGCTGGCAGTGCTTGGAACGGCCTATGCTGCAAATATCGGAGGCATTGCCACTGTAATTGGCAGTCCGCCAAACCTTATTGCTGCTGCCGCACTGGACATTGATTTTGCCACATGGATTGGTTACGGATTGCCGGTAACGATTATTATGTTTCCTATATTGATGCTGGTGCTAAAGGTGGCTCTGAAGCCTGAGCCTGATTTCAGACTCAATTGCGAGGATGATGCTCATGCGTCAGAATGGAACAGGGGAAAGACAGCCGTTCTTATCTTCTTCCTTTGTGTTGTCACACTTTGGATATTATCTCAACCGATAAGCAGGGCACTGGGAGTGGATAACTTCGATTCACTGGTGGCGATTGCAGCGACGGTTATGGCTCCTATTCTGGGCCTGACAAGTTGGGGGCGTCTTGAGAAGGAGATAAACTGGGGTGTGCTGCTGCTCTTCGGAGGTGGTTTGTGCCTTAGCGGAGTTTTATCGGCTACGGGTACATCGGGCATGATAGCTGAAGTTATTTTAGAGGGTTATGGCGGAGACAGCGGCTGGATACTGGTTTTAATTGCGGTGGCATTTATGGTGTTCCTCACCGAGATATCGAGTAACACCGGAGCGGCAGCTATACTGGTACCTATAATCATGGCTGTGGCCCTGCAGCACAATGAAGCTTTCACTCTTCCCATGGTAATGGGCATTGGCATTGCCGCAAACTGTGCGTTTATGCTGCCGGTAGCGACGCCACCCAATGCGCTGGCTTTCAGCACCAATGAGGTGACAATGAAGACCATGGTACGCACAGGCATATATCTAAACCTGATAGCGATACCGGTAATCTGGGGGGTTGTTACTTTATTGTCCTGATCCCCCACCTTTTGCTCCACGATCCTTTGCCGATCCCCGGCGGGGATCAATATCCATAGCACCGTCAGTGCCCCCCCCCACCTTTTGCGGCGGCCGCGACAAAAACCTTAAAATAAATCTAATGGATTAATTGTAAGAAATTCCTGCCAGCTCAGGGTTTTGTTATCAATTGAATAGACCCTGTGAGGGTTGAATTTTTTGATAAATGCATCCATTCCCTTCTTATCATTTTTGTAGCTGCTTTTAACTTCTACCGCTACCACGCGATTCCTGTGTTCAATAATATAATCAACTTCATCGTTTCTCTCCCTCCAGTAACAGACGTCAAAATTATCGCATAGTGAACGATTGATCAGATATGATCCTATTGCTGATTCAATAATCCGTCCCCAACGTTTTTGGTCGGTTTGTATCTCCCTGAAATTGTAATGGAGTTGAGCACTCAGCAGGGCGTTATTATGGACCTGAAATTTCGGACTGCTAGACCTCTTCCTTATTATGTTGGCTGCGTATTTTTCCATGCCTTTGAGCAAACCTGCCGTGTCAAGCAGATTAAGGTAATGAGAAAGGGTTGTTGTATTTCCTGCATCATGCAATTGTCCCAGGATTTTATTAAATGACAGTATTTGTCCCGACCAGGTGCATCCCAGTTCAAATATATTCTTCAGAAGAGAGGGTTTGTCAATTCGGGTCAGCATCAGAATATCCTTCGAAATACTTGGTTCGATGAGTGCATCCCGGATATATCGTTTCCATCTCTCTTCATCGTCAATCAGTGGAGCGCTGCCCGGGTAACCACCGAACCAGGCATAGGTCTCAGCATCCCATCCGAACGCCGAATGCATTTCAGGGAATGACCAGTGAGGGAGATAGGTTATCTCAAACCGCCCGGCCAAAGACTCTGTCAATCCTCGGTGCAATATGAGTCTTGATGAACCCAGAATAAGCACTTTAATGCCTGTCCCTGTTATTGTGTCCTCATCCCACAGCTTCTTTACTATTTCGCTCCAGTCAGGAATCTTTTGTATTTCGTCAATTATTATCAGGAACTCAACAGAACCTGTACTCTTCATTTTCAGGCGTGCACTATTCCATACTTCCTGTATCCATGCTGAATTTCCTGCCGGAACGGCATCGGCAGCAACTAAAATTCCGGGTATACCTGACTGATCAAATACCTGTGCGGCCAGGGTGGTTTTACCGGTTTGACGCGGACCCATTATCACCTGCATGAATCTGCGTGGCTCCTTGAGGCGATCTTTAATTATATGTAGTTCAGTGCGTTCTATCATGGCGTACAAAATACTCAATATAATGAGCAAAAATACTCAATATAATTATTAATTACAAATACCCCCCCACCTTTTGCTCCACGATCCTTTGCCGATCCCCGGCGGGAATCAATATCCACAGCACCGGTTAACCCCACAAAACCCTTGTGACGCCTTGATGTTTTTATGATCCCCCACCTTTTGCTCCACACCGCCGCCAGCCACAGGGGTTTTTGTCATATATTCCACCGCATTCCTTATATTCGTGGCTGATTTACCCATTATTGCCGCCGGAAACCGTTTTTGCAATTTATTATGCTGTTTACCGGACACAAAAATTTCAGGGTTGATGGGTTTTTTTATAGGCTGTCGCCCGGGTTCCGGGAAGGAAAATATAAAGTTATTGATATGAGGAAGAGATTTTTAATTATCCTGTTAGCGGTCAGTTACTGCTTCGTTGCAGCGGGTCAGCAGAGCAGCGTTATCACAGAAAGGTATTTCAGTGATCCCCTGTTCAGCTTCGTTACACCAAGCCTTTCGATTGAT
>JAWOIF010000076.1:0-3898 GCA_046484805.1 Bacteroidales bacterium | reverse complement strand
GGTAACGAGCTGTATATCAAAGACCTTACAAAACCAGGCAGCAGTTTTGTTACAGTAGTAGACAACTTCAGCAACGATCACGGAGTTATCGGTAATGAAGGCACCAGACTCTATATTGCAACCAATCTGAATGCCCCGAATATGCGGGTGGTTACAGTCGACTTCAGCAGCCCGAAACCTGAAAACTGGGTAGACTTTATTCCTGAAACCGAGAACGTTTTGTCGCCCTCTTCAGGCGCAGGCTATATCTTTGCAAACTATCTTATTGATGCCATATCACACGTGAAGCAGTACGATATGGAAGGCAACCTGGTAAGGGAGATCGAACTTCCGGGTGTTGGTTCCGCCTCAGGCTTCAGCAGCAGGAAAAAGGACAAGGAGGTGTACTTCACTTTTACCAACTATGTAACACCCCCGACGATTTTTGAATTCGAGCCTGTAAGCGGCATGGCTGAGGTGTTCAGGAAGCCCGATGTGGCATTCAACAGTGATGACTATGAATCAGTGCAGGTGTTTTATAATTCGAAGGATGGTACAAAGGTGCCAATGATAATCACTCACAGGAAGGGTGTCAGCCTGAATGGTAAAAATCCAACTATTCTCTATGGATATGGAGGCTTTAATAGTAGCGTTACACCCTCTTTCAGCGTTGCCAATGCACTATGGCTTGAGATGGGTGGAATATATGCAGTACCCAATATCAGGGGCGGCGGCGAGTATGGTGAGAAATGGCATCTTGCAGGAACCAAAATGAACAAGCAGAATGTGTTCGACGATTTCATAGCAGCGGCTGAGTATCTTATTGCCAATAACTACACCTCTTCTGATTATCTTGCCCTGAGGGGCGGATCGAATGGCGGTCTGCTGGTTGGTGCCGTAATGACCCAGCGTCCGGAACTCATGAGAGTAGCCCTTCCGGCTGTCGGCGTACTCGATATGCTCAGGTACCATAAGTTCACTGCCGGAGCCGGCTGGGCTTATGACTATGGTACAGCTGACGAGAGTGATGAGATGTTCAGGTACCTGCTGGGATATTCACCAGTGCATAATGTGCAGGCGGTCTCCTATCCGGCTACCCTTATAACAACCGCCGATCACGACGACAGGGTCGTTCCGGCTCACTCCTTCAAGTTTGCTGCCCACCTTCAGGACAAGCACATGGGTGTTTCTCCCGTGCTGATACGTATCGAGACCATGGCGGGACACGGCGCCGGGACTCCGGTAAGCAAGACCATTGAGCAGTGGTCTGACCTGTTCGGGTTCACCCTTTGGAATATGGGGGTTAAGGAACTGAAATAAGAAAAATTATGGAACAGGTAGTTCCATATCATGCGGAATTTTTTTGAAGTATTTCATACAAAAAGTTATAAACGGATGAAAAATATAAGATTAGCATGGATTATTTTACCTGCCTTCTCTTTTCTTCTGCTGTTTATACTAAGCAGTTGTGGAGAAGGGGCAGGAAAAGCCGATATCAGGATAACTCTCGCGTCTGACATTAGCGATGAACCACTTGACGGCAGGCTGCTGATAATGATAGCCGATAATGACAGCAGGGAGCCTCGTTCTCAGATATCAACCGGATCGGCCACCCAGCTCATATTCGGAATGGATGTTGACGGGTGGGAACCCGGGGAGACCATCAATTTTGACCAGACTGCGATCGGGTTTCCGTTAAGATCATTGGCTGAAATTCCTCCAGGCGACTATTGGATTCAGGCTTTCCTCAACAAATATGAGACCTTTGACCTGAGTACCGGTCATACAGTCAAAATGCATATGGATCAGGGGGAAGGCCAGCAGTGGCGCAGCTCTCCCGGAAACATCTATTCTGAACCGGTAAAGATAACGATTGGAGAAGGCGGTAAGATAGAGGCCTCGATGGAGGCCGGCAATGTGATACCGCCGATAGAGCCGCCTGAAGATACAGAGTTTATTAAGCATGTCAGAATACAGAGCAAAATGCTCACAGAGTTCTGGGGAAGGCCGATGTACCTTCAGGCCAATGTACTGGTTCCTTACGGATTTGATAATAACCCTGATGCAAGATATCCCCTTTTCGTTTTTCACGGTCATTTCCCATATACTTTTGACGGTTTCAGAACAACCCCTCCTGATGCCGACCCAAATGACAATGTATACAACTCACGGTTCCAAATAACAGGATATGAGTATATACAGCAGAAAGAGGCTTATGATTTTTATCTGAATTGGATATCCCCCTCATTCCCGAGGTATGTGGTGATTGAAATCCAGCATCAGAATCCCTATTATGACGATTCGTATGCCGTCAATTCTGCAAATATTGGTCCATATGGCGATGCAATTATGCATGAACTCATACCCGAGGTTGAGAAGATGTTTAACTGCGTCGGAGAGGGTTGGGGCCGGTTTGCCTACGGCGGTTCCACAGGCGGATGGGAGGCTCTGGCCGTGCAGGTCTTTTATCCTGACGATTTCAACGGCTGCTTTGCCGCCTGTCCTGACCCCATTGACTTCCGGGCATATACCGTTGTGAATATTTATGAAGACAAAAATGCCTACTATCTTGACAGCAGGTTTAAAAGGACACCCCGGCCCGGGCATCGTGACTACCGCGGGCATGTTAACTCGACAATTGAGGAGCAGAACCTGCTGGAATATGTAATGGGTACCAATAGCCGGTCGGGCGACCAGTGGGATATCTGGCAGGCTGTTTTTTCCCCTCAGGCCGATGATGGTTATCCGAAGCCGATATGGGACAAGCTGACAGGAGAGATCGATCATGAAGTGGCTGAATACTGGAAGGAGAACTACGATCTGAGGTATATCCTTGAGCGTGACTGGGAGACTCTTGGTCCTAAGCTTGAGGGCAAGATACATATCTACTGCGGTGACATGGACAATTACTATCTTAACAATGCTGTCAGGCTCATGGAGGATTTCCTCGAATCGACCACCGCCCCGTACTATGACGGAGTTATTAAGTATGGCGATGGCTTTGAGCATTGCTGGAACGGTGATCCTGATAACCCCAATTACATTTCAAGATTAAGGTACAACTGGTTTTATAACGATATTATTAAGGAGCGTCTCAGGAAAACTGCTCCAAAGAACCATAACCTGGTTAACTGGGGAATTTAGTCGCCAGGTATTCCTGCTCGGTCTGACCTGGAGTAGGTATCAGGGTAGTATTTTCATTAAGGCGGCCCAGAGAGGCCAGCTCCATTATTGTGGTGTAGCCCGATCGTGAAATGATACGACGGCAGTCTCTGGTCAGAGCTGCCATTTCACACGGACGGAGGTGCGGTACCGAAATAATATTGCCGTTGCGGGTTATCTTCCCTTCGCCATCGGGCCTGCCCTCAAGGACAAATAGTGCTTCTTTGGAGTCATCCCATTCGCCTGTGATCTTCTCCCTGAGCATGCTGCGTTGCGGTTCGGGTCCGGAGAGTATAAGCACCGACCAGGTTCCGTCAGTCATCTTTGTGAGCTCATGGGGGACTTTCATATCTTCAGGCTTACAGAGTTCATATTTCGATAATATACCTATATACCTGGCATTGGACGGTAATCTGAGTTCATGAGCAAGGCGCCCTGACAGGTTTCCTTCCCCGGGGATGTCGGGTATATGGCATTCATCAAATTGCAGAATAAACAGACGGTGTATCAATACGCCCAACGGTTCCAGCCACTTAAGCAAACGGGGCATAGGTATCCTCAGCATATGGGTAACATAAACTGTCCTGACCCTCTTGTTCCACAGTCCCATCCTGTTATCGCTGATCACCATACCGAACCTGTCATTCTTAAGAAGCCGCTTCAGGGCATGATGTTCCTTTATAAGCGATATAATAAATGCAGGTATCCTGAAGATGGTGTATACGTACATTGGCAGGTGTCGTGAGTATCTGGTAGT
>JAWOIF010000064.1:0-14371 GCA_046484805.1 Bacteroidales bacterium | reverse complement strand
TACGCCCTTATACGCCCTTATACGCCCTTATACGCCCTTATACGCCCTTGTCTTATACGCCCTTACTTAAACCCAAACCTCTCCAGTACAGAGGTGTCGTTGAACTCCTTCGACAGGGCCTTGATGAAATCGGGTGGTACTTCAAAAAGATCGAGAATTATCAGACCATCAAGGCAATTGTTGAATTTCGGATCAATATTGAAACCGATAATGCTGGCATTCAGTTCGATATATTTCTTCAGCAAAACAGGAAGCCTGTACCCCGGTTCAATATCCCTCAGGTTCCTCTCAAGCCTGTTTATATCTCTCTCCGAATTGTCGACAATGATATCCCTGTCAACCACCTTATCGGGTTTAAGTACAAAATTCTTCCTGGGAGAGATGTGCTTTGCCTTTTCTGAGTCGTAGAAATTTGTGCGGACAAAATGTACTATCAGACTCTTTGAAAATTTTGACATGTCATTGCTGATACTGACAGGACCTATCAGATACCTGTACTCGGCATTCTTCAGCAGGAAGTACATAATCCCCTTCCATAACAGGAAGAGTGGCAATGGTTTGCGCTGATAATCAGCGGTTATGAATGACCTTCCCAGCTCCAGTGAGTCTGACAGCACCGGTATAAACCCCTTTTTTATCTTGAAGAGTGAATTAATATAGAAGCCCTTGATGCCGTAGAGATTGATGATCTCCTTGCCCTTGCCAATCCGGTATGCACCAACTATCCTGTTCTCCTCAGTATCCCATATTATAAGGTGATGATAGTATAAATCATACTCATCAACGTCTGTGCTCTTGCCTGTTCCCTCTCCAACCATCCTGAATGTGACCTCCCTGAGTCGTCCTATCTCACTGAAGATATTGGGTATTGCCAGTGTAGGAGCACAGATAACAGAGTAATTTTTGGTTGTAAACAACTCATGCTCATCACGTACACGGTAGAATTCCTCGGTAAGAATTTTATCCGGAATGGCATCCACAACCGGCTCTACTCTGGTAGTTCTCGGATTGAAAAACTTAAAGTAGAATTTCCTTACCTCCAGCGATGAGCCCAATGAATAGGTCTTCGCCCTCAGATAACGCCCGTACCTCGCTATATCCTTGAAGTTTTGCTGGTCCTTTACGGGAATGGGCTTGCCGATCCTTATAATAATTGGTTTGTTCCTCTTGTTGAAAAGCTCTGAAGGCAACTTGGCTGTCCTGAGAAGAGGATGTATCTTACCCAGTATATGAAACCACCTCGAATTGGTACCGTGAAAATAGATTGGTACAACAGGTACTTCGGCCTTCTTGATAAACTTTAGCGCTGATTCGTTCCATTCACGATCAACTATTACGTTGGAATCCTGCTGATATGTGGAAACCTCCCCTGCAGGGAAGATGCTTACACAGCAGCCATTTTTCAAATGTGTCAGACCTTCCTTAATGCCGGCAAAGGAAGACTTTACCTCTTTGTATGTTTCAAACGGGTTCACCGGTAAAATAATATCCTTAATCGGCTCTATCCTCTGCAGAAGAAAATTTGCCAGTACCTTAAGGTCAGGCCTGCGTTCATACAGTATCTTAACGATCAGCAGTGCATCGATCCCTCCGTATGGATGGTTTGACACAGATATAAAACTGCCGCTTTCCGGGATGTTCTTCAGATCTTCTTCTGACACCTGATATTTCACCTCCAGCTGGTCTAGCATCGAAGTAACCATTTCCATTGGGTTCTTCTCACTGACAGAGGAATAAACCTTGTTGAGCTTACTATACCTGAATATCTGCATCAGGGCTCCGGCAATAAGGTTGCCACCCGGAATATTAAGATGAACAGCTTTTGCAAGCTCATTTGAAGTTAGCAGTTTCATGTCGGAAAGGTATCTTAATTGCAAATATAGCAATTAAAGGAGACAGCACCATTAACCCTCCTGAGAGGCCTGATGGTGCTGCCATAATTTATTCGTAACAGAATATCCTAAAAGAATCTGTGCCTCTTGTCTACAATACCTGCTTCTTTCCGTAGTGCTTCGAATAGTTCGTATGAAGCCCTTATCTGCATCATGCCCGAAAGTCTGTCAAGTACCGCATCAACATCTTCCGTGCTTAGTTCAATCGCATTGTTGACGCTTAAAAGGTAGACCCCGGTAGATCCTTCAACCGGACCGGCAATTTCTCCTTCAGGAGATATAATCGCAGCCGATATCAGAGCGGGCTCGATTCCCGCCATTCCCTGAACTGAAAATGACCTGAAGGTGATCCCCGCAGACTCTTCAATCTGCAAGCCCATATCCCTTGCAATCTGCTCGATCGTCATTCCCTCATTCATCTTTGAACTGAACTCTGCGGCAATCAGGTCGGCCTTCTTTCTGTTCATAAGAGTGAAGCGTATCTCACTAACAACATCATTAATGTCGGCATATCCTTCCTCCTGTACTTCAGTGCAGTAGGCAATAACATACATATCACCCAGATCGATCACGGCCTGCTGGTTAAAGTCCAGCACGATCCGTTCTTTCTCTGTCTGAAACAGAGCCATTATCAGCCCCCTTGCATTTTCAATCCCAGCAATCTCTTTCTGACTCGCCGAAATATCGGTGGCAATTCTTTTGTTTAATCCCTCCTCTGCGACAGTCTGACTAAACTTTTCATAGTTGGGGTTATTGCTTGCGAACTGGCTTGCCTCACCGTAAATCTTTTGTATTGTGGCGGAACCAGGAATTACCTGCCTGTCGACAAATCCAATATCATATTTGCGTACTCTCCTGCTCTGATCGAGAATCTCAATGATATGTATTCCATAGTTGGTCTCAGTAATTACCATGTCGCCCTTCGTCCCGCTGAAACACGCGTCGTTGAAGGGTGTAACCATCATCCCTTCACTGAACCATCCAAGGTCACCACCAACCTGTGAAGATCCCTGGTCTTCAGAGGCGATCATGGCCATTATCTCAAAATTCATACCCCCCCTGATTTCATTCAGAAGACTGTCAGCCTCCTCACGGACCATCGCCATTGTCTTATCAGGTCCGGCTGATAAAAGAATATGTCTTGCCCTTACTGAATCGGGACGCTCGGCAATGTCTATTATCCTTGCCAGATTATAGGTGTCATCTTCAAGAAAAGGTCCGAATACAGCTGATTTATCACCAGCCAGAGCAAACTCCCTTACAGATTCCGGAAGCTGGTCGGCAGTGTAGTAAAAGCCTGCATGCCTGTTGTCAGCAGTAATATTAATGTATTGTACCGGTTCATCAGTCTCTTCGAACTCCTCCTTACGCTCATTGATCCACCTCAGGGCCTGCTGATAGTCATCTTCCGAAGGAATGACATCGAAGGTAACATACTCCATGCTCCTGAGTGCCGGCCGTCTGTATTCTTCCTTTCTTGCGGAATAGTACTTCCTGACCTCATCCGAACTGACACTGACCAGTGAGTCGGAAACAGAGTTGTAGTATTTTCCTATATATGTGAAATCAACACTGCGGGAAACCAGATTGTACTCGAATTCTGCCTGCAGATTTGTTACATGAAGCCCCTTTGCCACAAGATTATTATACTTTGTGTTAAGGCGATCGGTTACAATCTCATCCTCAAAGAATAACCAGTATGTCTTTACTGCCGGATCAATCTCAGTCTGCTTGAGAAAGTTAACAAGATATGACTCGTTGAACATCCCTGTCTGAGGATCGAGAAAAAGTTGCGTAACTATCGGGTGCTTATTGTCACCCATCACAAGTTCCTCAACCTCTTCATCACTTACCTCAAGTCCCAGTCTGCTGAATTCCCTCTCAAGTATCTTCTCTCTCACCAGCTGCTCCCATATCTGCGACCTGAGAGTTTCAGCCATATCCTCCGTTATATTGGGAGTACCTGATAATCTGTAAATTTCAATCAGATGCTGAAGCCTTTCATCGAATTCAATGTATGAAACCGATTCTCCCCCGATCTGTGCTATTTCATAATGCTTTCTTGCCTGCCTCTGGCCGCCGCCCCCGCTTCCAAAGAAATCGCTGACAACAAAAATTAAAAGTGCTACACCAATAACTACGGCAACAAGCCAGCCTGCCTTTTCTCGTAACGTCTGAAGTACTGACATTTATATTATAATGTTAAGATTAATATTCCTCTGCTTTTAACAGGCGACAAATATAACAAATTTCAACATAAAAAAACCAGAAGACCTGTAATTGAAATGAACTCAAAAACATAACATGAGTACTGTTATTACCTTAATATTATGACAAAGCATTGATAAGCCTGGGTGTTAGATGGGGGTCTGTCACGAAAAAGTTAAATAAATGTATAGAATAACAGAAAAAAGAAGGGGTATAGAGAAGAAAAGTAACAAAAAAAGAAAAATATTATTGAAATTCAGGGGGCATGTGGCTGGAATGTGTTATTTTTGTGTCAAAATAAATCAATTTATATGGCACAGTTACGTTTTTCAGCTTTGAATGAGGTTCTAAATCGGGTTCCTGTCTCAGTTGCAAGTCCAGATGGTGATATCTCCGATTGTTTTGCAGCAGATGTCTTTGATCTCTCCAAAATGGAGAAATATCTCCCGTATGAGGCTTACAGTTCAATTAAGCATGCTATTGTGGAAGGTACAACCATCAGCCGGCAGATAGCCGACCAGGTTGCAACCGGATTAAAAGCCTGGGCAATTGAGAGGGGAGTTACACACTATACCCACTGGTTTCACCCTCTTACAGACGCCACAGCTGAAAAGCATGATGCCTTCATTGAATCAGGTGAAAACGGCAGACTGCTCGAATCATTTTCCGGAAACCTGCTGGTTCAGCAGGAACCTGACGCCTCAAGCTTTCCCAGCGGAGGCATAAGAAATACCTTTGAGGCCCGGGGATATACCGCATGGGATGTCTCTTCTCCTGCCTTCATATTGGGTAATACCCTCTGTATTCCAACCGTATTTGTCTCCTATACCGGTGAGGCACTTGACTATAAGACACCCCTGCTCAAGGCTCTCTCATCTCTTGATAAGGCGGCAGTAGCGGTATGCCGATATTTTGACCGTGATGTAAGCAAGGTAATAGCCACCCTCGGGGTTGAACAGGAGTACTTCCTCCTCGACGAGGCTCTCTATTATGCCCGCCCCGATGTTGTGCTGGCTGACCGGACACTTATGGGACACCAGTCGGCCAAGGATCAGCAACTGGCTGACCACTATTTTGGCTCAATTCCGGAAAGAGTAATGGCATTTATGAAGGATTTTGAGCAGCATGCATACAGGCTCGGAATACCTGTAAAAACCAGGCATAATGAGGTTGCCCCAAATCAGTTTGAATGTGCTCCCCTTTATGAAGAGGCTAACCTGGCTGTAGATCACAACCAACTGCTGATGGACATAATGAAAAGAGTTGCCAGGCGCCATAGATTCAGAGTGCTCTTCCATGAAAAGCCTTTTGCCGGAATAAACGGTTCGGGTAAACACTGTAACTGGTCACTTGAAACAAACAGAGGAGTGAATCTGTTATCGCCGGGTAAGAATCCTAAGTCTAACCTGCAATTCCTGACTTTTCTGGTAAATGTGCTGAAGACCGTTAATGATCATAGTGGTCTGCTAAGGGCAAGTATCATAAATGAAACAAATTCCTACAGGCTGGGAGGGCACGAGGCTCCACCAGCAATAATCTCAGTATTCCTTGGCAGTTATCTTACAGGGATGCTCGAATCCATTGCAAGCAAGGTAACAGAACGTAAAATGAGTCCGGCCCTGAAAACTGAACTCAAGCTTGGAATAGGAAAAATCCCTGAAATATTACTCGATAATACAGACCGGAACCGGACATCACCCTTTGCTTTCACCGGTAACAGGTTTGAATTCAGGGCAGTAGGATCATCAGCTAATTGCAGTGCCGCAATGATCGTGCTCAATGCAGCACTGGCAAATCAGCTTGTTGTATTTAAAAAAGAGGTTGACTCGCTGGTCAAGAAAGGAAGAAAAAAAGATGAAGCCATATTCTTCATACTTAAGAAATATATAATTGAAACTGAAAGGATAAGGTTCGAAGGAGATGGCTACAGCGCTGCATGGCAGGAAGAGGCCATTGCCCGGGGTCTTTCAAACCTGGTGAGCGTGCCCGCATCAGTCAGAAGTTACCTTGAACCAGGTTCGAAAGAGATGCTTGTCTCAACCGGAGTATTCTCGGAAAAGGAAATTGAAAGCCGGGTGGAGGTCGAATATGAAAAGTTTGTAAAGAAAGTTCAGATTGAAGCACGGGTACTGGGCGATCTGGCAATAAACCACATTGTGCCGGTGGCTGTAAGATATATGTCGGTATTGATAGAGAATGTAAAAGGACTGAAGGATATCTTCGGCGATATTGAATATGAAAGGCTTGCAGGCACTCGTAAGGAACTTATCGTGAATACATCTGACAATATATCCACGATTAAGAAACTGGTTAACGAAATGATTGAGGAGAGGAAGAAGGCAAATACTATTGAGAATTTATATGAAAAGGCCCTCACCTACGAGAGGAACGTTAAACCTTATCTCCAGGAAATAAGGTATTATATTGACAAGCTGGAACAGATTGTTGACAATGAGATGTGGCCTCTTCCCAAATACCGTGAACTACTGTTCAGCAGGTAAGCAACGGGCACCAAACGAAGAAGATCGACTCAGACTACACTTACCTGTAAGTAAAATAAAAAGCCTGAAAGGACGTTTACATTTTAAACAATAGTTACATTTGTGCAAAGCCGCAGAGACTTTACATGAAGAGATTTTCTGTCATTTTGATCGTGTTGATAGCGCTGCCCCTTACCTTGCTTCCGCAGAAGAGGAAGACTGAGAGGGCTGACGAGGCTTTTGAAGCCGGCGAATACTATGAGGCTGTCGATTTTTACAAGGATGCATTTACCAGGTCGAAGGACAGGGAGATGAAGGCAAGAATGGTCTTCATGGTGGCTGAATGCTACCGGATCATTAACGACTCACGTAGCGCAGAAACCTGGTACAGAAGGGCAGTCAGAACCCAGGGAGTGACTCCGGAAGCACAATACAGGCTTGCTGAGACAATGAAGAAAAACGGGAAGTATGAGCAGGCTATTGATGAATTCAGGAAATACAAACAGATAGTACCCAATGATCCCAGATCAGATCTGGGGATCAGATCGTCCGAACTCTCCATCGAATGGCTCCGTAATCCCGAAGCCTACAGAATTGAGGAGATGAAAGACCTCAATTCAAGAGACTCTGACTTTAGTCCTGCATTCGCACGCGATGATCATGGCCAGATCTATTTTACCTCTTCAAGGGCTGATGCAGCCGGCAACAAGAAACATGGCGCTACAGGACAGGGATTTACAGATATCTTTGAGAGTCGGCTTGACAAAAAAGACAAATGGAGCACACCTGTCCCGGTAGAAGAGATAAACACCGAGTCAGAGGAAGGAACTCCTTCATTTTCATTCGACTACAGGGAACTCTATTTTACAAGGTGCGAAGCAGGCAGAAGGGAACAAAGGGGTTGTGTAATTATGCACACCCAAAGGAGTGGAACCGGATGGGCTACACCGAAAAGCCTTGATATTCTTTCAGATTCACTTGTGGCAGCTCACCCTGCAATATCACCCGATGGACTCACGCTCTATTTTGTCTCGGGGATACCTGATGGATACGGTGGAAAAGATATCTATTACATAACAAGGCAGTCTGTTTCGGAAAGCTGGTCAGAGCCCGTCAATCTGGGGCCCGATATCAATACCGGGGGAGATGAAATGTTTCCCTATGTTCGTGATGATGGAACTCTCTATTTTTCATCAGATGGTCATCTGGGAATGGGCGGACTGGATATCTTCAAGGCTGTTCAGCAGCCTGATGGCAAGTGGATCGTTACAAATATGCGACCTCCTGTCAACAGCTCTGCTGACGATTTTGGAATTGTCTTCGAGAGGGATGCTGAAAAGGGATTCTTCAGTTCATCACGCAAGGGCAGAGGCAACGATGTGTTGTACTCTTTTGTTATGCCTCCGCTGACATTCAGTATAACCGGACTGGTAAAGGATGAAAAGACAGACAGTCCGGTAACCGGTTCAGTGGTCCAGCTGATTGCCAGCGATGGTACCAACCTGCAGGCTACCACAGGAAATATTGGTGACTTCAGATTTTCTCTCAGGCCTGACGTAGACTATATCTTCCTTGCTACAAAGGAGGGTTACCTGAATGGCAAGGCCCGGGAAACCACCAGGGGACAGGATAAGAGCAGGGAGTTTCTGACAACAATACTGATGACCCCCATCGATAAGCCTATTGAATTGCCGAACATATTTTATGACTTCGGCAGATGGGATCTGAGGCCTGAGTCGATGGTGTCGCTGGATAAGCTGACTGAGACACTGCTGGACAACCCGAATGTCACTATTGAGTTGATGTCACACACCGACTCAAGGGATACAGATGAGTATAACATGACTCTTTCACAGCGCAGGGCTCAATCGGTAGTTGATTATCTGATTGAAAAGGGTATTGAGACTGACAGACTCTCACCCAAAGGGTATGGAGAATCTTCACCAAAGACCGTAGATGATGAAATCGCATCCCAGTATCCCTTCCTGAGAACAGGTACTACCCTTACCGAGCAGTTCATTAATACTCTGCCCACTGAAGAGCAGAAGGAGATTGCACACCAGATAAACAGGCGTACGGAATTCAGGGTTCTCAGAACGGATTATAAATAATAAACGGTAAACGGTAAACGGTATCTGGTAACGCCATTTATGCCACTACGCCATTTATGCCATTCAATATCCGAATTCCCCGTATTCTGATTTGATTGTGAGTCGCTTTGCGTCAGCCTCTTCGCAGTGACCTATTATCTGCGCTCCGACTCCGAGTGAAGAAGAGATTTCAATTATTCTTTCAGCGGCAGCGGCATTGGTATAGATCTCATACCTGTGTCCCATGTTGAACACCCTGTACATCTCCTGCCAGGTTGTTCCCGACTGCTCCTGAATGATTTTGAAAAGAGGAGGAACAGGGAACATATTATTCTTAACGACATGCAGTTTACCGATGAAATTCAGCACCTTCGTCTGTGCCCCGCCCGAGCAGTGTACCATGCCGTGTATCTGTCCACGCATTTCTGCCAGAACCGGAATAATGACCGGTGCATAGGTGCGTGTGGGAGATAGAACCATCTTCCCGGCTGTGAGTCCGGTTTCAGGTATTATGTCGGTTAGCCGGTAGCTTCCGGTATATACCAGTTCCTGCGGTACCAGGGGGTCGAAGCTCTCGGGAAAGGTTTTTGTGAGGTATGACCCGAACATGTCATGGCGTGCTGATGTGAGTCCGTTACTGCCTATGCCTGAATTATACTCCTTTTCCCACGAGGCTTGCCCGTATGATGCCAGTCCTACAATAACGTCACCGGCTGATATCTGGTCGTTCGAAACTACATCACTTCGTTTCATCCTCGCCGTTACCGTTGAATCGACGATGATCGTTCTGACAAGGTCGCCAACATCAGCTGTCTCACCGCCTGTGGAGTATATTTCCATTCCGAGTTCCCTCAACTCTGCCAGGCAGGCCTCGGTTCCCCCAATAATTGCCGAGATAACCTCGCCGGGGATGAGATTCTTGTTGCGGCCGATGGTCGATGAGAGCAGTATGTTTTCGCAGGCTCCGACGCACAGCAGATCATCAGTGTTCATTACGATGGCGTCGCGGGCTATGCCGTGCCAGACTGACAGGTCGCCGGTCTCCTTCCAGTAGATGTATGCGAGTGATGACTTAGTGCCGGCCCCGTCGGCGTGCATTATATTGCACCAGGAGGGATCGCCGCCCAGGTAGTCGGGTACGATCTTGCAGAATGCCGCGGGGAAGAGTCCCTTGTCAACTGAGGCAATGGCTTTGTGAACGTCTTCCTTCGAGGCTGAGACGCCGCGCCCTGAGTATCTCTCTTGCTGTGTCATCGGTATAGTGTTGCTGTGCAAAGGTAGCAAAACGGGGGTATAATTGAAAACCTGGGCTTCAGTGTTAAATAATGTGAAATATAAGCAGGTGTAGTGGTAGCTAAGCCGATAGTTGCTTACATTTAAATCGTAAAAACAACCGTTAACATAAACTAACCTGTTTGCCATGAAGATCAGACTTTTTATCGCAGTTCTTGTGGTTGGCCTCTGCACCCTCGGTTCGGTGACAGCCCAGAATTCAACCTTAAAGTTCCTGCTTCCCGAGCGTACCATTGATGAGTTCATTGGCCGGGCGTCGGGTGAAACCGCACTCAATCATATTATTGAAATGGGTGCATATATCCACGACAGGCCGCTGTCAGAGTATAACGATATTCTTTTTGAATCAGACTACGTGTATAAAAAGCTGCTGGAATACAAGCTTGAAGGAGCTGAAGTAAAAAGGTATTCCGGTGGAACCACATGGGATGGTATCAGCGGTGAACTTTGGGAAGTGAGTCCGGGCCGCTCCAAGATAGCCGATTTCATGGATGTAAACGCAATGCTTGCCTCCGGCAGCCAGACATGTGATATTACTGCTGAGCTGGTGTGGGTTGGCGACGGACGCGCCGCCGATTTCGACAGGGTTGATGTAACCGGTAAAATAGTAGTCACCTCGGGAAGTATCTCAGCAGCACATAGTGCGGGTTCCTCGAGAGGGGCCCTGGGAACCGTGTCGTTCAATTCACCGAGGCCCCTGATAGCACCTCTGGCGATTCCGATTACAGGCATCGGCGGACGCGGTGGCCAGACTGCCGGTTCTGCAAAGTTCGGTTTCTTTCTTCCTCCGAGGGAGGGACACCTGCTTCGTGACAGACTGATGAGGGGAGAGAGGATAACCGTACATGCCGTTGTGGAGTCACAGACTGTTCCATATAACCTTGAGGTGCCGACCTGCTACATCAGCGGTAGTGACCCCGATGCCGATGAAGTTATTTTTTCAGCTCACCTCTTCGAGGGACTCGTCAAGCAGGGCGCCAACGACAATATTTCAGGCAGCGCCGCAATTCTTGAGATAGCCAGAATGCTTCGCACGATGATCGATAATGGTGTAATTGAACGTCCGAAAAGAACCATCAGGTTTATCTGGGTTCCCGAGTTCTCGGGTACCGGTCCGTGGGTGAGGGAGAATAATGATATTATGGCTAAAACTTTGTGCAATATCAATCTCGATATGGTGGGCCTCTGGCTTGCGCGCAGTCAGTCCTTCCTCTGCCTCCACCGCACAACATATGGCAATCCGCACTATATCAATGATGTAATGGAGCACTACTATAACCTTGTCGGTCTGGGTAACAGGGCCGGACTGGCCATTTCCGGCCGCGGCGGCTTCCTGAAGCGTATTGTCGCACCCAGCGGGTCTGATGATCCTTTCTATTACCGTATCGATGATAACTACGGGGCATCCGACCATGAGGTCTTCAATGACTGGGGAGTCGGGGTTCCGGGAATTATGATGATCACCTGGCCGGATCATTATTATCATACGTCTGAGGATATAGCAAACAAGTGCGATGCCACCCAGATGAAGAGGGTCTGCTTTATCGGAGCAGCAGCAGCTTATACCATTGCCAGCGCCGATGATCTGTTGGCTGCCCGTATCGCTGCCGATATTACCGGAAATGGCACCCGGCGCATCGGTAAGCAGCTCGACAGGGCTGTTGATGCACTCGACAGGGCACAGGCGGTTGATTTTGCAACTGTATACCGGATGGGCAGGACCTACATCGAAGCTGCCGTGATAAATGAAAAGGCGACCCTGGCTTCAACACTTGAACTTACTTCTGATAAAAGAGGCTTCAACACTTTTATCACCGAGCAGAGCGCCGCAATCGATGACGCCGGCAAGGCTGCACTTGCCTCCTTCGAAAGCTATATGAAGAGAAGGGCTGGTGCCATCGGCCAGAAACCGGTTGTGCTCCCGAAGCCGACTCAGCTTGAGGCAAGGGCTGCAACGATGATACCGCGCGAGACACCACTCGTCAAGGAGAGCAGTTATCGTGGCTACAGCCAGGTGCTTTCAGGTGTTGACAGTTCTGTCAGGGAGAAATACACGATGACCGGAAGACTCAATACTCACGAGCTCAGCAGAATGTGCAACGGCGTCAACTCGGCGCTCGACATCAAGAAACTGCTCGACGCTCAGATGACCTCCGGAGAGACAAACCTGCAGGATATAATCAATTATATCGGACTTCTCTCTGAAGCCGGACTGGTTTCAGTTCAGAACAAAAGATAGCACTAAGATAAAAGGTACTTGCACCTTCGTGTTTCAGGCAGCGACCCTTAAAAATCGCTGCCTTCTTTCTCTCCCATATTCTCCCATTTGCTAATTTGCTAATTCTCACATTATCCTATTCTTTTTTACTAATTTTGCACCGGAAAAATTCCGGTTATATGGCAAGCAATATGATATTGGATAAGCTCGAGGGGGTTAAACGTCGCTTCACTGAAGTTGGTGAGTTACTCACCAGTCCCGACATAATGAGCGACATGAAGAGATATGTGAAGCTCAACAAGGAGTATAAGGAACTTCAGCCTGTCATTGAGGCTTATGACAGATACCGCCTGGCATTGAACAATCTGAAGTCGGCCAAGGAGCTACTCGCCGTGGAAAAGGAGGAGGAGATGCGTGAGATGGCAAAGGCTGAGATTGATGAGTTAACAGAGAAGTTGCCTGACATGGAGGAGGAGATTAAGCTGCTGCTGCTGCCTAGTGATCCTGAGGATGACAAGAGTGCTATAATGGAGATAAGGGCCGGTACCGGTGGTGACGAGGCAAGCATTTTCGCGGGAGACCTTTTCAGAATGTACTCAAAGTACGCCGAGTTCCAGGGATGGAGGATAGATATCAACCATTTTACTGAAGGAACAGCCGGGGGGTACAAGGAGATTGTATTTGCAGTAACCGGCGAGGGCGTTTACGGTATACTCAAGTATGAATCGGGTGTACACAGGGTACAGAGAGTACCGCAGACAGAGACACAGGGGCGGGTACATACCTCCGCCGCAACAGTGGCAGTACTCCCTGAGGCCGGAGAATTTGATATTGAGGTAAAAAGTGAGGATATAAGAAAGGACACCTACTGTTCATCCGGTCCCGGCGGCCAGTCTGTAAATACTACCTACTCGGCAATACGGCTTACTCATGTCCCAACCGGGGTTGTTGTTACCTGTCAGGATGAGAAGTCCCAGATAAAGAACCTCGAGAAGGCGATGAAGGAACTTCGTACACGCCTTTATAACCTGGAATACCAGAAATATCTTGATGATATCTCTAATAAGCGCAAGACAATGGTTTCAACAGGAGACCGGTCGGCAAAGATCAGGACCTACAACTACCCGCAGGGCCGAATGACCGATCATCGTATAAACCTTACCATGTATAACCTGCCCTCGGTACTTGACGGCAATATCTCGGAAATTATTGATAAACTACAGATGGCCGAGAATGCTGAGAGATTGAAAGAGAGCGCATTATAATAAGCATGACGGCACAGCAACTTTACGAAAACATTCTCAGAAAGAGATCATTTTTATGCGTCGGACTTGACACTGAAACTGCAAAGATTCCCGAACACCTTCTGACAGCTGACGATCCGGTTTTTGAATTCAACCGAAAAATTATAGACTCAACTGCAGAATACTCGGTTGCCTTTAAGCCCAATGTGGCCTTCTATGAAAGCAACGGAACCAGGGGCTGGGAGTCTCTTGCCCGCACAATCAGGTACATTAAGGATAATTATCCTGACTGCCTTGTAATAGCCGATGCTAAAAGGGGCGATATTGGCAATACCTCGAAGATGTACGCCAGGGCTTTCTTTGAGGATCTCAATGCCGATGCGGTTACTGTTGCTCCATATATGGGCGAGGATTCAGTCACACCTTTCCTGTCGTACGATGGGAAGTGGGTTATTCTTCTTGCCCTTACCTCAAACAGGGGAGCCGATGATTTTCAGTATCATACAGATAATGGTGAGAGGCTTTTTGAAAGAGTACTCAGGGTGTCTCAAAACTGGGGCAGCTGCGATAATATGATGTATGTCGTAGGTGCTACCCGTGCCGAGATGCTCAGGGAAGTTCGGGCCATTGTTCCCGACCATTTCCTGCTCGTGCCCGGAATAGGAGCACAGGGCGGCAGTCTCAGCGAGGTGGTCAGGTATGGTATGAACAGCAGGTGCGGACTGCTGGTAAACTCCTCACGGGCAATTATCTTCGCCGACAGCAGCGAAAACTTCGATAAGGTTGCAGCCGAAAAGGCCAGGGAAGTACAGCAAGAGATGGCAGGTTATCTGGGGTAACGGTAAACGGTATCCGGTATCCGGTGCCCGGTATCCGGTAATTCATGGTTGGTGTGATTTTTGAGGGTTTTTACGCTGTTGGAATCTCATGTTGTAGAAGTTGGGTT
>JAWOIF010000191.1:0-8303 GCA_046484805.1 Bacteroidales bacterium | reverse complement strand
GGAATACTAATCAATATTGTATTTGCCACTCTCTTTCTGGGTGTAATGATACCGGGCGTAAAAACACTATGGAGCCAGGGCGGAAGCCAGCTCTGCTACGGAATGATAGTAGGATCGGGACAGTACTTTGTAGCCCTGCTGCTAACGGCTCTGGTGCTTACACCTCTGTTTAACGTTCCACATGCTTTCGGAACTATTTTAGAGATCGGGTTCGCCGGCGGCCACGGCACGGCAGCAGGAATGGAGGAGGTGTTCAACCAGATAGGATTCCCTGCAGGGTCAGCCCTGGCATATATGTCAGCCACAGTCGGTATTATAGTTGCCGTAGTTGGGGGGATTATCTATATAAACGTAGCTATAAGAAAAGGTTACTGTCAGGGTATTGATGCCTCCAAGGGAATCCCTGAATATAAGAAGTCAGGCCTGATAAAAGAGGATACAGACAGACAGTGCATATCAACCGGAACAGTGGCAACTGAATCTATTGAACCTCTTGCATTCCATTTTGCCATTGTCGCTGTTGCCGTACTGATTGGATGGGGCATGCTTTATTTCGTAAGGCAGACACATGCTGTTCTGCAGGGCTTTCCTCTTTTCCCGCTGGCAATGATAGGAGGGATGATAGTACAGATAATCTCAAAACCTTTGAAAATAGACAGGTATTATGACAAGAAGACATTCGACAGGATACTGGGAATATCACTCGACTTTCTTGTCGTTGCAGCTATTTCATCTCTGAAACTGGACCTCTTTCTTGCAAATTTCTGGCCATTCATGATACTTATGGTATTCGGAATCAGTTGGATATATTTCTGCCTTGTCTATCTTGCACCCAGAATGCTGCCGGTTAACTGGTTCGAGAGAGGTATCACCGAATATGGCATGCAGACAGGCGTAACAGC
Source organism: Bacteroidales bacterium (assembly GCA_046484805.1). Lineage (GTDB taxonomy): Bacteria > Bacteroidota > Bacteroidia > Bacteroidales > VadinHA17 > SLNP01. The sequence goes on along the minus strand of JAWOIF010000191.1, from coordinate 7,401 downwards.
CATTGGCTTGCTGTTGCTCAGACTTGTCGATCCTGAGTACAAAACCGACACAGCTCAGGCATTCGGATTCAAGCAGATGCTTTATGAGCCCTTCTTCGGTGGAGGCTTTATTACCGCCACAGCACCATTCATTGTTATTGGTATGGGGGTTTGGTATTCAATATTTTTTGCAGCTCTTATTATGATAGGATTTTTTGCTCTGTCGTGGATAAACGGCTGGGTTAACCTGAAACCTGTTCGCAAGGTCTCTGAATGATTTTTGTTGTCTGACTATTAATTGAATGCCATTTTTTTTGTGCATATTTATATGCCGGATAATATGGTTTAATTTAAGTAGCACCCTGATGAGAAAGGATAATATAGAAAGAATACTTGTGCCAATAGCCCTGACGCGGGAGGGTGAGATTGCGATGGAACAGGCTGTCAAATTCCAGAAAGTTTTTGGTTCCCGACTGACCATAATGAATATAATCCCGCGTACAAGAGAACGGATTGGCATCTTCCGGAGAGAATCGCCGGCCATGGTTCTCGAAAGAGCCCATGCCAGACTTGAAGAGTTTGTAACAGACTTTTTCGGTGGTAAATTGCCTGATTATGTTAATCTTCATGTACGATGCGGAGCCCTGATACCATTGATAATAGATGCATCGAAGGAGTTTTCCTCACAACTGATTATTATCAAGAAAAGTAAAAGGATTATTGGTAAATTTGCAGCGTTCAGAAGGCATAATGCCGAGAAGCTTATAGGCCAGTCCTTCTGTCCCGTTCTAACAATTAGCGAAGACTTTACCCATGAGGGAATAAAGAATATTGTAATGCCCGTCGATATTACCAAAAAGAGCGATGATAAAGTTCGATGGGCGATTTTTCTTGCAAAGAGATTCAATTCCAGGGTTACAATAATATCGGTACTTGATATTAATATTGAGGCCCGCACCAGTCTTGCCTACCGCAAGGCCGTAGCAATAGAGGACCAGCTTCTGGGTGAGAATATAGAGTGTGAAATGCTTCTGATAACTGAAACCTCCGGAGTATTGTGGGAAGTATTTCTTAAACAGGCCGAGAAGGTTAATCCCGATCTGATCGTAATTATGACTCATGAAGAGACGATACTCTTTGGAGACTATATAGGCCACTTTGCCCGGGAGGTAATTCACAGGGCAGTTCAACCTGTTTTTAATGTGGTTCCAAGGGTAGGAACCCTGTTTGAAGTATTCGGAGAAGATTCGGATCCATCAGAAAATCCAGACGGGGAAGAAGAGAAGGAAGGCATAGAAAAAGATAAGGAAAAAGAAGAATAGAACAGTAGGTGTAACTGAAACATATATAAATAAGTAACAATATGCAGAATAAATTACAGGAGCTGACTGATAAAATATATCAGGAAGGCGTTTCCAAAGCTAATGAAGAGGCTGAGAAGATACTGGGGGAGGCCGGGAAAGAATCAAAACGGATAATTGACGAGGCTGACAAAAAAGCCGGCTCAATGATTGCGGAGGCCGAAAAAAAGGCAGAAGAGATCATCAAGAACGGAAATTCTGAACTCAAAATCTCGTTCCGGCATGCTGTCAATACTCTGAAACAGGATCTTGAAAAAACAGTTTCATCTAAAATCGTAACTGACAAAGTCACTGCAGCTTTTAAAGATGATAATTTTGTGGCCGACCTTATAAAGACAATTTATGAGAACTGGAAGCCTGAAACAACAGAATCACCAATGGAAGTGCTTGTTTCAAAGAAGAAATCAGAAGCTATTGAAAAGATACTTAAGGCTGAAATTGGAGCCGAATTGGGAAAAGGGTTGGTAGTGAAGCCGATAGACTCAATAAAAACCGGCTTCGAGATCGTTCCATCCGGTGGTGGATTCAAGATCAGCGCTACCGGTGGCGATATTGAAGCCTACCTGAAAGAATTTATCAGACCTAAACTTATTAGTATTCTATTCGAATAGAGACAGGGTTATGTTCAAGAGATTATATCATTGTTATGTAGCCGGTCTGTACGATCTATCGTTTGACGATGGAAAGAATCTTATCTCTCTTACCGATTTCAGAAGTGAGTTGAAGGAGATTCTCCACCCCGATGATTATCATCTTGCCTCACTAATATTCTTGCAATATGACAATAAGAACCTGCTCAGGTTCATTTCAGGCAAGGAAGAGCAGCATGATGATCACGGTAATTTTACGAAAGAGGATTTTGAAGAACAGGTAGAACTGCTTGACTCAATCATAAAGGTAGAAGATATTTTGCCATCATATATGGTCGCGGTCATTAGTGACTGGATCGAAGCTGAAAAGAGTATAGACCTGATTGAAGCAGAGAAAAGGCTGACAGAAGGCTACTTTGAGCTTGTTAAAGACTCGGGTAGCAAATTCCTGATGAAATGGTCAGAGTTCGAACTTGACCTGAATAACATCCTGGTGCTTAAGAATTCGATGGAACTGGAACTCGATACTTCTAATCAGATAGTAGGAGATAACCCCTTTAGTGAGGAACTTAAGGTTATCTCTCGCAGGAGAAGTGATTTCAGGATTCCACCAGAGCCTGATTATGCCACTTTAATTTTCAACATTGCAGGTGAAACCGAGTTTCTTGAGAGAGAGATAAAAATTGATCAGATACGGTGGAACTACATTAATGACCTGATCTTTTTTGAGTATTTCACAATAGACTTCATCCTTGGATATCTGGTTAAGTTATCAATAGCCCTGAGATGGAAAGAACTTATCCCTGAAAAAGGTGAGGAGATGCTGAAGAGACTAGTGACAGAGCTAAAGGAAAAAGAGAGTAAGTCTGAAGTGAATGAATCCTGACAGTTACGCTTAAAGGATCTTAAATTGTAAATAAAAGTAAACAAATATAATATGCAGACAAAAGGTAAAGTTTATGGTATTATTGCAAACCTTGTAATTGTCAATACCGAAGGACCTGTTGCCCAGAATGAGATATGCTTCATAGAGCATATGGATACGAAGCTGATGGCTGAGGTCATAAAGGTCACGGGTGATCAGGCTTTTGTACAGGTTTTCGAAACCACCAGGGGTCTGAAGACCGGGTCACCGGTAGAGTTTACCGGGAGTATGCTTGAGGTAACTCTCGGACCCGGTATTCTTTCAAAAAACTATGACGGATTGCAGAACGACCTTGACAAGATGACGGGAGTCTTCCTGAAGAAGGGAGAATACACCTATGCTCTTGATGATGACAAGGTTTGGAAATTCGTGACGCTGGCCAAAGAAAAAGAGATAGTTTATCCCGGTTCGTGGCTCGGAGAGGTAACAGAGAACTGGATGCCTCACAAAATAATGGTGCCGTTCGTGTTTAAGGGTGCCTATAAGGTTAAATGGATCATCTCTGACGGTGAGTACAGGGCTGATGAAAAGATTGCAGTCCTTACCGATGCCGAAGGAAACGACCACGACGTTACAATGATACAGAAATGGCCTGTTAAAGTGCCCATAAAAGCCTACCTTAACAAGCCACGACCCTTCAGATTGCTCGAAACCGGTGTAAGGGTTATCGATACTCTTAATCCCATTGCAGAAGGTGGTACGGGCTTCATTCCGGGTCCGTTCGGATGCGGCAAGACAGTATTGCAACATGCCATCTCAAAACAGGCTGAAGCAGATATGGTTGTTATTGCCGCCTGCGGCGAAAGAGCCAACGAGGTAGTCGAGATTTTCACTGAATTTCCCGAGCTGATAGACTCAAGAAGCGGAAGACACCTTATAGAGAGAACAACTATTATCGCAAACACATCAAATATGCCGGTTGCGGCAAGGGAAGCCTCTGTTTATACTGCAATGACAATTGCGGAATACTACAGGTCAATGGGCCTTAAAATACTTCTTCTTGCTGACTCGACATCACGGTGGGCACAGGCACTGCGTGAAATGTCAAACAGAATGGAAGAGTTGCCGGGTCCTGATGCATTTCCGATGGACCTTCCTGCGATCATCTCAAGCTTCTACGCCCGTGCCGGTTACGTTGAACTTGTAAATGGCAAGACAGGGTCTATCACTTTTATTGGTACTGTTTCACCTGCCGGTGGTAACCTCAAGGAGCCGGTAACCGAATCGACCAAAAAGGCCGCCAGGTGCTTCTATGCACTTTCGCAGCAGCGAGCCGATTCAAAGAGATATCCGGCCATCGACCCAATGGAAAGTTACTCCAAATACCTCGAATATGACGAGGTTCGCGAGTATATGGCAAAAAATATAGCACCCGACTGGTACGATAAGGTTATCAAAGCCAAGGACTACCTGCTCAGAAGCAAGGAAGCCCAGGAGCAGATCAATATACTTGGTGATGACGGAGTTCCTGTAGACTATCATGTAAACTTCTGGAAAGGAGAGATGGTGGACTTTATTATCAGTCAGCAGGACGCATTTGACAAGGTCGACCAGCTCTGCCCGATTGAACGTCAGAAGTTCATGCTCTACCTGGTGCTGGGTATAGCAGACAGTGATTTTGATTTCGAGTCCTTTGAAGAGGTCTCAACATGGTTCAAAAAAGCCATAAATGCGATGAGGCAGATGAACTTCTCAGAATATGAGTCGGAGGAGTTTAAAAAGTACCAGAAGGAGCTAAAGGAAATTTTAAAAGAGAGAGTATTGTCATGACAGAGAACAGAGCATTTCAGAAGATATATACCAAGGTTACCCGTATCACTAAGGCGACATGTTCGTTAAAAGCCGACGGAGTGGGTAATGACGAGCTGGCAATTGTTAACGGCAGGCTGGCTCAGGTTGTAAAAATACTGGGCAACGAAGTAACCCTTCAGATTTTTGCCGGAACCGAGGGGATACCCACAAATGCAGAAATTATCTTCCTGGGCAAGCCTCCGGTACTGAAGGTTGGTGATGATCTTGCAGGAAGATTCCTTGATGCCTACGGTAATCCTATCGACGGCGGTCCGGCCCTGATGGGCGAGGAACGTGAGATTGGCGGACCATCAGTAAACCCTGTGCGCCGGGAGCAGCCTTCACAGCTCATAGCAACCGGAATTGCCGGTATCGACCTGAACAATACACTGGTAACCGGTCAAAAAATACCCTTCTTTGCTGATCCCGATCAGCCCTTCAATCAGGTAATGGCCACGGTGGCCCTGAGAGCTCAGGCAGACAAGATAATACTCGGAGGTATGGGCCTGACAAATGATGACTACCTGTACTATAAAAGCGTTTTTGAAAATGCCGGTGCTCTTGAGAGAATAATTGCATTCATAAATACCACAGAAAATCCGCCCGTAGAGAGATTGCTGGTCCCCGATATGGCGCTTACGGCAGCTGAATACTTCGCAGTGGAGAAGAAGGAGAAAGTTCTCGTTCTGCTTACAGATATGACACTGTTTGCTGATGCTCTTTCAATTGTATCGAACAGAATGGACCAGATACCATCAAAAGACAGTATGCCGGGGTCATTGTACAGCGACCTTGCCAAGATATATGAAAAGGCTGTGCAGTTTCCCGATGGGGGCTCTATAACTATAATCGCTGTTACAACTCTTTCGGGTGGTGATATCACACATGCAATACCTGATAATACCGGGTACATTACAGAGGGACAGCTTTTCCTCCGCCGTGATACCGATATCGGAAAGGTTATCATCGACCCGTTCAGGTCACTATCGCGCCTGAAACAGCTGGTAATTGGAAAACAGACCAGGGAAGACCACCCTCACGTAATGAACGCAGCAGTACGTCTGTATGCCGATGCAGCAAATGCAAAGACAAAGCTGGAAAACGGTTTCGACCTGTCAGATTATGACGAAAGAACGTTAAGTTTTGCAAAAGACTATTCCGAAAAACTTCTGGCAATCGATGTAAATATTGACATCGATGAAATGCTTAATACCGGATGGAAACTCTTTGGTGAGAATTTTACCAGAGATGAGGTGGCGATAAAGGAAGATTTGATGAACAAATACTGGGTTGAAAAGGCTTCAAACTGATTTCATTTAATATGGCTATTAGCTTTCAATATAATAAAACATCACTGCAGCAACTTAACAAGCAGCTGAAGGTCAGGATCAGGGCACTCCCTATACTCAAAAACAAGGAGTCAGCGCTCAGGGCCGAGGTCAAACGGGCAAAGGATGTTGCAGAAAAACTCGACCATGAACTGGCAACCCTTTATGAGAAGTACTACGAGGGTGTAAGGCTCTGGGGAGAGTTTGAACCCGACCTTCTGAAGGTCGTCGAAATAAAGACTAACTGGAGGAAGATTGCCGGTGTGAAGATACCCGAATTCGAAGATGTTGTCTTCGAAACAAAACCCTTTCTGTTATTCACCAATCCGAAATGGTTTTCTGATGGTATCAGGATTCTGAGGGAGCTTTCCCTGACCTCTATAAAGAGGGATACATTTATTCAAAAGATGGAGCTTCTCGACTTTGCACGGAAAAAGACAACACAGAAGGTCAACCTTTATGAAAAGGTTCAGATTCCGGGCTTTGAAGAGGCCATAAGAAAAATCAAGCGGTTCCTCGAAGATGAGGAGAACCTGTCGAAGTCTGCACAGAAAATTGTGAAGACCAGGCAGGCTGCCGCTGCAATGGCAGAGGAGGAGGCAGCATGATAGCAAAACTGAAGAAATTTACATTTCTGGTTTATCATAAGGAATATAACGACCTCCTCGACAGGCTCAGGGAAGTCGGTGTGGTTCACATTATCGAGAAGGGCAGGAGCGAGGAGGAACACCCCGCAGGTGAATTACTGGCAGAACTTAGAAGATTCGATAATGCTGCCAGAATAGTTAAGAGAAGCCTGCCGGAAGATGATGAAACTGCTGTGAAAACAGATGATATTGAAGCAGAACCAAACGATATTGTTGAAAAAGTAGAATCGCTGACGGCCGAAACAGATGACCTTAAAAGCAGGATACAGGCACTCAAAAGCGAAGCTTCAAAATTACAACCATGGGGAGATTACGAAATCTCAGATTTTGAAAAACTGCCTGAAACCGGATGGCAGATATCTCTCTTTACCTGCCCCTCCAAGAGATTCAGGGAGGAGTGGTACGATACCTGGTCAATACAGATAATAAACATCGAACGTGGCAAAACCTACTTTGCCGTTGTTCATAAACCCGGCGAAACAGTTGAGATCGACGCTGATCCTGAAAAAATAGGCGAGAAGTCTGCTCCCAAATTAATTAGCGAAGTTGCTCAGGCAGAGGCTCGTATTGCAGAAATAAAGCAGATACTGGCAACCTCCTCGGTATCATGGCTCAAGGCAATCGACAGCGGGCGGACTGATCTGCTCAACAGAATAGAATATACGGTAGCTGAGAAACAGGCAATGGAGGAGGCTGAGGGACGTCTTATGATACTTCAGGGTTGGGTTCCTCTTGATTCAGAGACACTCGTTGCTGAAGCGATTGGAAAGAAGAATGTAT
>JAWOIF010000124.1:0-4148 GCA_046484805.1 Bacteroidales bacterium | reverse complement strand
ATCGACTTCCATGTCCAGCCTGCGCGGAAAGATCCTCACCTCCTACGTCCTTCGAAGGTCGCCCTGCTGATCTTCGCCACCGTGGTGATCGCCGACCTGCACTACCTGCAGGCCCAGATCATGGAGGGCGAGGCCGTCAATGCCTTCAGCGAGATCACCCAGGAAGTTTACTTAATAAGCTCAGCAGAACTGATTAACACATATGATGTTTCTGACTACTATGAAGAGCTGGGAGAGGAAGTTGGTCACATACCATATACTGATGAGTTTTTCATATCTCTGGCTACGATTATATCAAGAAAGATTAAGGTATCGTTCAGGTCGCCATTCAAAGCTATTGCTGTCGATTGCGATAACACCTTGTGGAAGGGCGTGATCGCCGAGGATGGACCATCGGGAGTTACCATTGGTGAACCAGAGAGAGCATTGCAGGAATTTTTAGTCGATCAGTTTAACTCCGGTATCCTGATATGCCTGTGCAGTAAAAACATTGAAAAAGATGTATTTGAAGTCTTTGAAAAGAACAGCCAGATGGTCCTTAAAAAGGAACACATTGCTTTTTACAGGATCAACTGGAATCCTAAATCTCAGAATCTGATACAGCTTGCTAAAGAAATAAACATTGGTCTGGATAGTTTTGTATTCATTGATGACAGTCCGGTTGAATGTGCCGAAGTAAAAAACGGTGCTCCTGAGGTTCTTACTGTTCAACTGCCCGGGGAAGGTTTTACTCTTAAGCAATTGCAAAACTCATGGATCTTTGACAGGCTCAGTATCACTGCTGAAGACAGGGTGAGATCTGAAAAATACCGGGAGGAAGCTGTACGCATCAATTACAAATCTTCTGTCAAATCATATAGCGAGTTTATTAAGGGGCTGGATTTACAGATTGAAGTTATTCCATTCCGGGACGAGGATATTCCACGTATCTCTCAGCTGACATACAAGACGAATCAGTTTAATTTTACTACCTTAAAAAGAAGCGAAGCTGAAATCAAAAACATCTCTAAGGATTATAATTTTGAATGTTTTCAGGTCTCTCTTTCAGACAGGTTCGGCGATTATGGCCTGATTGGTGTAATAATTGTTGATAAACAGGCTGGTTACAGTGTTGATACATTCCTCCTTAGTTGTCGCGTTCTGGGAAAAGGTGTCGAGCACACTTTAATATCATTTCTTGGCCAGAGAGCCAGGGTGAAGAAAAGCAGTTTATTGTCAGTTCAGTTCAGGAAAACCGTGAAGAATATCCCTGCTCAGGATTTTCTGGTTTCAAATTTCGGCGAGCCCGAAAGTGTGAGCGACGGTCTTCAGATATTTAATATCCCTTTTGAGAGGGCTGTTGGGTTCACCTTCGATCCGGAACGTACTTCTCAAGATCAGATAGCCGGTGCAGAGGAAAAAGCAGAGGTCGCAGAGGGTGCAGAGGAAAAAGCAGAGGCAGGCCTTGAAACAACTGAGGTTGCAAAGGAAAAGTCAGAGGCAGCCCATAGTCAATCTGAACTGCAGGTAAGTCATGACTTCTATTATATGATCCTTGACAGGTACCTCTCCCTGGGGAACCTGGTTGCTGAAATGAATGCGATGGACCCGGAACGCCCGGAACGCCCTGAACTCCCGGAACTCCCTGAACCTGGCTCCGGATCTTCAAAAAGCTTTAAAGAGACTGAAAAGAATGTAATGTCTGTGTGGCAGCAGGTATTAAAAAGTGAAAATTTCTCCAGTACCGACAATTTCTTTGACATTGGAGGCCATTCGGTGTTGATTCCCCAGATTGTAATAAAACTATTCAGGCAGTATAAACTCAAAGTTGATATTGTTGACATTTTTCAATTTCCGACCGTCAGGGAACTGGCATCATTTATTGATAACGGGGCTGCAACAGTGGAGTCGGAACATGACATCAGCATCGATTCTGGTGATCAGAAACCTGCAGGGAAGGATATTGCCATAATCGGAATGGCAGGGCGGTTCTCGGGGGTCAGCAGTATTGAAGATTTCTGGAACACAATCTCTTCCGGGAAAGAGACTATAACCTATTATACGAAAGAAGAATTGTTAAAGTGTGGTGTTGACAAGAGTCTGCTCGAAAACAGGGATTATGTTCTGGCCAATGGCAACATGGATACTGCAGATCAGTTTGACTCATCATTTTTTGGCATAACCCCGAGAGAAGCTGATTTCATGGATCCGCAGCATCGTGTATTCCTCGAATCGTGTTATGAGGCATTGGAGAACGCAGGATACACCTCTGAAAATTACTCAGGTGATATAGGTGTGTTCGCAGGAAGTGGCATGAACAATTACCTGTTGAAGAATCTTTTTCAGCACCCCGAATCTTTACGATCAATGGGTGAGTTCCAGACTATAATTAATAATAACAGCGATTACCTGACAACAAGGGTCTCTTACAAGCTGAACCTGACCGGTCCGAGCATTGACATTCAAACCGCATGTTCAACCTCACTGGTTGCCATTCACATTGCATGCCAGAACCTGATCGGCCACAACTGCGATATTGCCCTGGCCGGAGGAGTTTTCATACCTATCCCCCGTGCTGAAGGTTATATGTATGAACCCGGAGGAATATTCTCGTCCAATGGCCATTGCAGACCATTCGACAGCGAGGCCGATGGAACACTGTTCGGCGAGGGATCGGGTGTTGTCGTGTTAAAAAGGCTGGATGATGCTATAAGAGATCGTGATACTATTTCTGCTGTAATCAAAGGTTCGGCGATTAATAATGACGGCTCCGGCAAGGTTGGTTATATGGCCCCATCGGTTACCGGACAGACTGCCGTTGTTCGAAAAGCGCTGGCTGCTGCGGGTGTGCCGGCTGATTCTGTTTCATATATCGAAACGCATGGTACAGGCACCAAACTCGGCGATCCGATTGAGGTCAGTGCTCTTAATCAATTATTTAAGAAGACTTCAGACGGGAATAAGCATTGTGCGCTGGGAAGTGTCAAGGCAAACATCGGGCACCTCGATGCGGCTGCTGGTGTGGCCGGAATGATTAAGGTGGTCATGATGCTTAAAAACAGGAAATTACCTCCTCAGATTAATTATAATAAGCCAAACAGTAATTTGCCTTTAAAGGATTCTAAATTTTATATTAATACCTCACTTAAAGACTGGGAAGCTGCAGATAGTGTAAGGCGTGCCGGAGTTAGCTCATTTGGCATAGGTGGGACCAATGCCCATTGTATACTTGAGGAGGCTCCTGCGACAGATAAAACGGCCTCAGCAAAGGAGTATCATCTTCTGCCTGTTACCGCTAAAACCCCGGAGGCCCTGAAGGTTCTGGAGCATAACATCTCTCAGCATATTTTAACTTCAGGTCAGGATATCGGAGATATCTCATTCACTCTTCAGCAGGGCAGGTCTCATTATATGAATCGTTCGCTTTTGGTTTATAAGAAGGAGCCGGGTGAAGAGCCCTCCCTGCTCATGACCGGAATGGAAAACAGGGGCAAACAGAATATATTCAACCCTAAGGTTGTATTTATGTTTACAGGTCAGGGATCGCAATATGTTGGAATGGCCGAAGACCTGTACAATGAGTTTTCTTCTTTCAGGGATATTGTTGATAATGCCAATCTCTATCTTCAGAAGAATTTCAATCTCGATATTCTGAAATATATCCTTCAGACTACTGATGATTCTATTAAGGATGAATTGAACCAGACATCAGTTGCTCAGCCATTATTGTTTGTTGTTCAGTATGCAATATCAAGGTTGCTGAAGGAGTTTGGCATCACTCCTGATGCATTGATAGGCCACAGCATCGGAGAATATACTGCAGCCACCGTTTCCGGGGTATTTGAATTTGAGGATGCATTAAAGCTGGTTGCATGGAGGGGGAAACTGATGCAGGCACAGAAACCTGGAGCAATGCTTTCAGTTCAGTTGCCGCACAATCTTGTTCTTCCTTATGTCTCTGGCAAAGTCAACCTGTCGCTAAAAAATGCCCCTGACATGATGGTCTTATCTGGTAAATTGAAGGATATAAAAGAAGTTCATGGAAAACTGGCTGCCGACTATCCAGAAATCCATTTATCCAGACTCAAAACTTCTCATGCATTCCATAGTTATATGATGGAACCTGTCATCAAGCCTTTTAATGATGTTTTAAACACAATCAGATTCGG
>JAWOIF010000068.1:0-15606 GCA_046484805.1 Bacteroidales bacterium | reverse complement strand
GCAAAAATTCCGGGATAGGAGCCCGTATATATAAGGTCCTCATACCTGGCGGGTAGAATTTTTGTTCGCTTCATTTCGCTTATCGACAGTGGAAGAAGCTTTAGCACAGCAACCCTGCCTGCAAGCGATTGAGATATCTTCTCAAGGAGGAGGAAGTTCTGGGAACCGGAGAGAACGAACTGCCCGTTTTTACCCCTCTTATCAACCTCGGTCTGGATGTAGGAGAAGAGCTGCGGGGTACGCTGCACTTCGTCGAGCATGACACCTTCGGGGAATCGACTCAGAAAACCTCGCGGATCGTTAATGCCGAATTGACTTTCATCGGGATCTTCCAGGGAGACGTAGGGCAGGTGAGAGAAAATATACTTTATCAAAGTGGTTTTACCGGACTGCCTGGGCCCCGTAATCGAAACAACAGGATATCTGGCGAATAACTGCCTGGCAACATCCTCTATTTTACGTGGAATCATACCTGCCTTTTTAACGAATATAGTACAAATATGCAAACAAAATGCAAATATGTACCAATAATTATCTTCCAGTTTGCCCAAAGAAGATCTCCCGGTCCTCTTTGCCATAGCTGTCAGGGAATTTGAAGGGGGAGTTCATATGCAACTATTTTTCAGGGTCCATTCCCGTTATTGTCTCTGTCATATCCCTGAACTGATCGACCAGCAGGTTGTAGTTATGCAGGCTCCGAAGGTCACATTTCCCGGTAACCTCGGTTCCGATATACATCAGGTGCCCCGACCTGTACTTGGTGTAAAGGAATATGTCTTTCTTGATGTCGAACTTCTCCTTGTCGTCAATGACCTCAGAGTGAGTGTCGATTATAAGAGGGGAGAGATTGAGGTATTCGTCAATTGACTTCAGCGACTTCATTAACAACACCGAACTGCTTTCTGTATACCGGGCCTCTTCAATCTCTTGTGCCTTGAAGCCGGAATCTGAGCTGCTGAGAAGGTCTATTACATGATTGAACTTTACCTCATGATACTTGGGATATACTACTTTAATTTCACGCACCGAGACAAGTTTGTATTTGCAAATGAAGGCGATACGTTCAAGAATATAGGTCAGCTTCTCTTCATATTCAACGCATCGTTTCTCTATCTCTTCGTTCGTGAGATTGATCTGATAGTGGCCGATCTCGTTTCTTTCAGGAACCCAGAAGTCAAGGGCTGCATAGAACTTTTTGTCGAAGTTCTCTGCCATTTCGGGCATGAACCATTGTGATGAATTGTCCTGCATCAGGTTGCCAATGGCCCTTACAAGCCATGTGTAATTGCCCATGCTTAGCACCATAATACGATTGGCAAACTCACTGCGGAAGCTTTCAGGAAATTTAATCTTGCCCTCTCTGGCATCCTTCCATAGCTGTGATATCATCAGAAAGCTCAGGAACTGCATGCACCGTTCAATGGTTTTGAATATCTGGTCGAGACGCATACGGTCGAGCTGCCTTGTTGAGGCGGAGAAGAGTCTTCGGAGCTCCACCCCTATGGGCCAGGGGAAGCTTCTGATGATCATGTCGCCCAGTAGCCTGGTATCAAAGGTCTCTTCCTCCTCTTCATCGGCAATGAGCATCTTCTGCATTGAAGGCTTGTACTTCAGCATCTCCTGAAATACTTTCTGAATGAGTAGTTCATTTACAGCTGCCATAATTCATTGATTAATTAATAGCATTGGTGAAAGGGCATATTTCCAAACTGCAAAAAGGATAAATTTATGCCTTTTCCGGTTCAATGTCAAGTCTGACAATGAATTAAATAGCAGAATCTGTAACTGGTAAATGCCGCAAGAGCCAGGCGCTCTTTTCCCGGGACTATCATGGGGTCATTCCTCTATGACCGGACTGATGTTCTTATCGCAATTTTGTCGTGAAGGCCTATTTGATAAAAACCCCGTATAGTATCCTTACCACATCGCGTTGCACAGGAGCGAAATCATCGACATATCTGGCGTAGTCAGGTGTGGTTCCGTTTGTCATTACCACAAAGCCGAACTTCTTCTCAGGCTCAAAGAACATGGCGCTGTAGAGGCCGTATGCCGAACCGGTGTGCCCAACCATCTCTTCTCCGGGAATCAGGTTGGTCGTGCGCTTCAGCGCGAGGCAATAGTGGTTTGTCTCATTCACCTCAATGACGGGTGTCTGCATAATCTTCGCATTCTCCTCGCTCATTATCCTTACTCCTGAAGCCGGGTCAATGCCGTAATGCATGTGTATTATCATCCAGCGGGCCAGATCGTGCGCCGATGTTTTCATGCCGCCTGTGGGTGAGAAAACGGGGGTGCTGTACCCCATTATGTAGCCGGTGTCAATGCGGGGGGCCGGACTGTTATAAACACCTTCTGAAATCCGGAAACCGGTTTTCCCTGTTTCGGCATAACCTGTAGTGTCGGGGTGGCTGAGCGGTATGAATGTTACGCCCGGCAGATCGTCAACATTGAAGCTGGCGATGAGGTTGAGCGGATTGATTACCACTTCCCTGACATATTTATCGAACCGTACGCCCGATAATTTTTCTATTACTGTTCCCAGTGTGTTGAATCCGAGATTGCAGTAGTCGTAGCCCGTGCCGGGCTCATATTCATGGTAACATTTTCCGTAATCGGGATTGGTAGCCGGATTAAGAGTGTTGAGAGTGAAATATCCCTGTGAGTCATTCATCGATGATGAGTGCGATAACAGCATCTTTACTGTAATTGGTATGTCGGGAAACAGAGGGTTTCTGACTGTGAAGCCGACCAGGTCGCTGACATCATCGTCGAGGCTTAGCTTGCCTTCTTCAACGAGTTTCATCAGTGTTGCGGTGGTGAAAGACTTCGATATCGAGGCGATACGGAAAACATCGCCATCCTGAAGGGGTGTTTGGTCCTCCGGACTCCTCTGTCCGAATGAACCGGTGTAGATTATCTCGCCGTCCACTACCACTGCTACCGCAAGGCCCAGGGTTCCCGACTCTTCCAGAAATTTATTTATTTCTTTTGCAGCATTCTCTTCATTTGTGCTGCACGATGCTAAAATACCTGCTACTGCGAGAAGCAGTAAAAATTTCAAAAATGGATGATTTGTTTTGGGCATGACTGGTAATATTTATAGGTTTCAGCACGAAGGTAATAAATAATGTGCTTTCACATTGCCTTTTTTCGAATGCAGTCTCCATAATATTCCATTTTGCAGCGATACCAGTCTGCGCTTGTAACTCTTTTACTCTCTTATCGAGAACAGAACCACGGCCATGTTTCCCTTTTCATCGATCGCAGTCAGCTTGTGGTCGCCTTGAGGAGCCATCACCTCAAACTGGTGTATGAACCTGGTCTCGCCAAGGTATGTGTCATCGAGGTGCCAGAAGACCCGCATGCCTGATTCACGGTGTATTAATTCTGCAACAAACCTGGTGGTTTCGCCTGTGTGGTCGCGGGGAATGAAGATACCTGCCTCGCGGGGCGGGTAGATGAACTCCATCTCCGAAATCCTGATGTCGGCCTCACATCCCGGAGCCATCGGTGGCAGCATGGTGTAGGATGGATTCCGGCGCCTGTAGAAATACTCCATGGCAGGGGGCAGCACGAACCACGATTCGCTGATCATTGATGCCGGCGATGCGCACAGGCTGTTGACCCTGGCGGTGCGCTCGCTGTTGAGGTGCACAACTGTATGGTACGGACAGGCCTCTGTTTTTAGTCCGGCCACGGGAACCCACATCTCCGTCCTGTCGTTGCAGTCGGGTCCGGCCCTGTAACCGCTTTCGCCACATACTTCTGCAAGGGTCAGCTCTTCGCTGCCAGGCCTCTCGAACCAGCCCGCGGGGTTGAGATAGCTTATCAGGTCAAAGAGTATCGGTCCGGCCGATGAAGCCCCGGTGAGTCCCGGCCTTCCCTCGCCGCTGGCATTCCCTGCCCAGATACCAATTACATAGTCGGGTGTCGTTCCCACTGCCCACGCATCCCTGAATCCGAAACTGGTGCCCGTCTTCCATGCTACATCATGAGTACGGCCGGTAAACTGCCACCCCGATTCGGTATCAGGACGGTTAACCTCACGCAGTGCCTTGTAAGTCAGCCAAATGGCACCGGCAGACAGAGGTGGGTTGTTATCGGGAGTCAGGTTTTTAGCAGTAGCCGGCAAAGGGCTGCTTCCGGGTCTGTTCCGCTTTTCTTCCGTTCCGGCAATCATCAGCACCGGCGGGTGATAATCTCCACTGTGGTATCTGCCTTCACCAATATAGCCTTTCAGCGCACGCGACATCGAAGCGTACATTCCTGTCAGTTCCCACAGCGACGCCTCCCCGCCTCCAAGTATCATCGACAGTCCGTAATGATCAGGCGTTCTCCTGAAACTAGTGATTCCACTCTGGGCCAGCAGCAGGTGAAACCTGGCAGGGGTGTGCATCTGAAGCATTTTCACCGAGGGTATATTGAGGGAACGCGCGAGGGCCATTGACGCCGGCACGGCCCCGGCGAAACTGCCATCGAAATTCTTGGGTGCAAATCCCGGATAGCGAACCGGCACATCAGGAAGAAGCGCTTCAGGTAACATCTCTCCCGCTGTCAGCAGTCCTGCATAGAGCAGTGGCTTTAATATACTGCCTGTGCTGCGCTGCGATCTTATAATGTCAACCTGGTGGCCCCGCTCCCCTGTGGTGTCGGCAGCACTGTTGCCAACATAGGCCAGCACCTCACCTTTGTCGACCGAGACTATCAGGCAGGCGGCGTTGTGGATAAGATTGCCCTTTAGCTCTTCAGCGTGCAGGTTGACAATCCCGGTTGCTTTCTTTTGCACAACAGGATCTATTGTCGTACGTACCCTCTCTCCCCTTTTTGTAAGATGAAACCAGTCGGTCAGGTGAGGGGCATCTGCCGGCAACGGATGAGGCTCGGGGATAACCGGCTCCTCCCGGGCCAGCTCAAGTGTAAGAGCATCGAAATACCCCCTGCGGTGCATCTCTGCCAGCAGTCGGTCACGTTTATCACGAAGGATCTCACGATTACGGCCCGGATGTATCAGGGCCGGTGAGTTGGGAAGAACGGCATAGGTGGCTGCATCGGCCCACGACATATTGTATGGTGAGAAGCCGGAGTATTTCCATACCGCGGCCTCGAGGCCCACCACATTACCACCGAAAGGGGCGTTCGCAATATACATTTTCAGTATCCCTCTCTTTGACCTGAGCAATTCCAGCTTCAGCGCTGACAGCATCTCAACTATCTTCCTGGCGTAGGTGCGGTCGGGATTGCCTCCGGCTATCCGTGCAACCTGCATGGTGAGGGTACTGCCTCCGCTAACTATCTTTCTACTTCTGATATTCATACGAAGAGCCCTGAAGAGGGCAACCGGATTGATGCCGGGGTGACGGTAGAACCAGCGATCCTCATACGTCAGCAATGCCTTTTCAAATTTATGGGGAACCGAATCGGGAGCCGGAAAACGCCATTGTCCGTCCACCGCAATACGCGCCCCCAGCAGCGAACCGTCGGAAGCCTCGACAACAGTCGACAGCGGAGCCCTGAAGCGTGGCATCGGCGCCAACAGAACAGCAAGCAACAAAATCCCCGCAGCAATGCCAACCGCTAAAGCCATTATTTTGAAGAGGCGTTTCATGAAGACAATTATAATATAAGTTATCGGGAAAACATAGTTAATGGTACCCGTTCCCCGTTCCCCGTTTCCGTTCCCCGTTTTTTACTATCTTTGCCCCCGAAACCAAGACGTTTTCAGAAATGGACGATGGCCCTAATTTATGTAGTAGGCTGAAATTAATCACCTGTCTGTAAGGGCTTTATTATGCTTCCTTGCAGACAATTAAAATGCAAGGAGGTTCCAAATGGTTGAAATAGCAATCAATTTTGAGGAATTAATCAGGGAGCGCAACTGGAAAAAACTGCGCGGCGAACTGGAAGAAATGGATCCGGTCGACATTGCTGAAGTAATAGAAATGCTCAGCGATGAGGATGATGTCATTCTGTTCCGCCTGCTGCCACGGAACCAGGCCAAACTCACCTTCCAGCTTCTGTCACATCAAAAGCAGGAGCAGATAGTGGAACAACTGGCCAGAAACTCCGGCAGAGTCGCGTCACTTCTCAACGACCTCGATCCTGACGACCGTACCGCCTTTCTCGAAGAGCTCCCCGGCAGCGTGTCGCAGAAACTTATAATGCTGCTTTCACCCGATGAGCGCAAGGTGGCACAAGCCCTGCTCGGTTACCCCGAAAATAGTATCGGAAGGCTTATGACGCCCGACTATGTCGCAGTAAAGGCCGGTTATACAATCGAGCAGACACTCAGACACGTAAGGGAGTTCGGCCACGATTCGGAAACGCTGAATGTAATATATATAATAGATGAAAACTGGAGACTAATCGACGACATCCGCATCAGGGAGATCCTCCTCGCCCGTCCCGACCAGAAGATATCAGAGATACTCGACAACCGGTTCGTCGCCCTCAACGCCTTCGACGATCAGGAGACAGCTATCAGGGTCTTTCAGGACCATGACCGGGTGGCCCTTCCGGTTACAGACAGCGATGGTCACCTTATCGGAATAATTACCTTCGACGATGTGATGGATGTGGTGGAAGAGGAACATACTGAGGACTTCCACAAATTCGGTGCTTTCAGAGACACAGTCGTAAATCCGCTCAAGGCAGGTATCACCTACGTGTATAAAAAGCGTATTTTCTGGCTCTTCACCCTGGTGTTTATGAACGTCTTTTCCGGCGCCGCCCTGGCTCATTACGAAAACGTAATACAGTCGGTGGTTTCGCTCATCTTCTTCCTTCCCCTCCTGATAGGAAGCGGCGGAAACGCAGGAGCCCAGTCGGCAACTCTTATGATACGCTCACTGGCCACCGGTGACGTAGAACTCAGCGACTGGTTCAGGCTTGTCGGCCGCGAAATCCTGGTCTCATTCCTTCTCGGTATATCCATGGCTGTGGCGGTGAGTCTGGTCGCATCAATAAGAGCCCCGGAAATAATTATAGTGGTCTCTGCAACAATGGTAATAACTGTAATGGTAGGCAGCCTCATCGGCCTGTCGCTACCCTTCATTTTCACCAGGCTGCGCCTCGACCCCGCAACCGCCAGCGCACCTCTTATCACCTCAATAGCAGACATCACCGGAGTGATAATCTACTTCTCAATAGCAACATGGTATTTTTCAGGAGTGAGCTAAAGTGACTAAAGTGAGCTAAAGTGAGCTAAAGTGACTAAAGTGACTAAAGTGAGCTAAAGTGAACTACAGTGACCAGAGTTATTTAATTACCTTAACGTTTCCTCCCGGCACCCTCGCGTAGTAGTTCCCGTCGTACATAGCCTCGCACCACACCGCCGGCTGGTAGAAATCGCCGCCGTACGATGCATTCAGCAACGCCACAAACGTCTTCGTTTCGCCCGCCTTCAGTGAGAAGTAAGTATAAAGCCTGTCATCCCTGAAATCACGGTATTCGAAAGCACTCTCCTCCACCGACGTCTCCGCCTCAAACAGCCTGGTATTGCGAATCTCCCACCCCGACGGCACCATCTGGGTCAGCGCAACATTATCGATCACCCTGAACGAATTGTTGGTAATCCGCACCACCATCATAAAATCCGTGCCCTGCTTCAAATCCTTGTGGTTCAGCGCCCTGTTGTCCATGTCGGTATATTCGACCCGCATCGTCAGGTTCCTCGCAGCGGCCGTCTCATCACCCGCACCGGGCGTTCCCTTCATCACCAGATTCACATAAAGCGGAGTCTGCGACCCGTTTTCAACAAGTATATTATTGGTGGAACCGAGGGGATCTGCCTGCTGGTTAAAGACACGGCTCCCGGTGAGGCGCTGTTCGCTCTTACTGCCGTTTATCGTCACGGTAAATTTCACTTCATCACCCGATATGCCACCGTACGCTTCCACATACTTCATATAGGCAAAGAGACCCCAGGCAGTTGACTGGGTGCTGTACCACCCCTGTCCCGACAGGTCGTCAGACAACTCCTTCAGCAGCATCATAGCCTGCTCCTCCTGCTTAAGCAGCAGCAGCGTATGTAAAATGACAGCCTTGTCACGCACCGCGCCCCCGTAATAGAAGTACATATATTCCTCTTCGGTGTTCAGCGACCGTACATCGATCAGGTCGGTGGCAGCCTCAGGACGCCCCGACACGGCATAGGCCCCCGCCAGGAGCCATCCCGCCAGCCTGGGTATTCCGGCAGTCTCACGCAGCCTGTTCATAGCCCCGCGCTCGGGAGCACCGGCCAGTGCCAGAGTATAGAGCCTGTAAGCCTGTGCCGTGGCAGTCTGCTTGTATTTGGCATCATACCTCCACTGCTGGGCCTCGCGCCTCTGGTAATTTGTCCAGCGGCTCGTGAATCCCGAAGGAACATTATATCCCTTGCGACCCGCCTCTGTCATAAAATGACCCACATATGAGGTTATCCATGCATCAGGCTGGTATGACGATCCCGGCCACATAGCCATTCCGCCTCCGGCCATCTGGCGCGACGTGAGAAGATATATCGCCTGCTGAACGTTCTTAATGGTCGTATTCATTATCTCAGGCTTGTCACCGTAAAGATCTTTAAGGTACAACTGCGGGAATGCCGCCGAGGTTACCTGCTCTGTGCATCCGTGAGGATAGCCGGTAAGGTACTGCAACCTCTTCTCGAGGTTCACCGATGGCAGGGCCGATACCTCAACCACGGCGCTGTTGGTTCCCTCAAGCCCGAACGGAGCAAAGCTTTTTTCATATTTCTCACCAGCCTTAAGTACGGCCATCTCAGACCGCGTCTCCGGCGGATTCGGACTGCGTACCTCAATCTCTATGGTGTACTCAGCCTTCTCGCCGCCGCCCTCGGCAACGACCCTGATCTCACCGCGCCCCTGCCTGTCGGCCACGGTGAAGGAGAACCCGAGGTCCTGCTCACCAGCACCCTTAACCGATACCTCCTGCCTTCCTTCGGCAAAGGTTATCATCTCATTGCCCGTGGCCGTCACGGTCACGTTACGCATCTTCTCATCCTGCACAAACAGGGTCACCGGCAGGGTCACCTTTTCACCCGGACTGAGTACCCGGGGTGCCGTCGCCAGCAGCATAAGCGGGTCGCGTACAAATACCGACTTCTCGGTGGAACCATAGGCATTTGTGGTGCCTGCCACAACCATCACGCGTACCGCCCCGGTGTACCTGGGCATCGAAATGGTGTGTGTGTTGGTCGTTCCGGCATCAAGCCTGACCGGACCGATGAATCTTACCACCGGCCTGAAACGGTTAACTTTTTGTCCCGAACGGTCAGGCAGCGCCTCGTCTCCACCAATGGCGAATATTCTCTCCAGCTGGCCGCCAAAGGCCCCCAGAACATAGTCATAAATATCCCATGTCCTGACTCCCAGAGCTTCGCGGGCATAGAAATAACTCCACGCATTGGGAGTACGGAAACCCGTAAGGTCAAGCAATCCCTCGTCAACAACAGCCAGCGTATAGTTCATGGGTTTCTTCGATGCCTCGCTCACGTTTACCTCAAAGGTACGTTCCGACCTTACTTCATCGGCCATGGTAATTACAGGCTGCAGTCGTGTAGCCGGATCCTCAACCATAACCGGTACCACACCATACAGCCTTACAGGCATATCGTTACTTGTCTGTGCATGCGGCTGTATCACTGAGATATACACATATATGTTGGGTGCCATTCCGGGTGTAGCCTTTATATTTACCGTAGTGGTCGGACTCTTCGTATCCACCCTGAAGCGTTCAATAACTCCCGCCGCATTTTCCATGGTAACGATTGCCCTGGCCCCCTCCGGAGCCGGGAACGAAACCTGAATATTTTCACCGGGAGCATACTTCTCCTTGTCTGTTGTCAGCGCCAGTACCGTGGCTCCCGAGCCGCTGCCCTCCTTCATGCCGTAATCCCACGGCCAGTCTACCAGAAGAATTCTTCCCGTTCCGTGCCCCGTCGGCGCCGAAGCCCTTATCAGGTACCTGCCCCACTCCTTCTTCGGGATGTTGAACTTCACCTGTCCCTCTCCGTTTGATGAGGTGGTTATTTTCTCGGTAAAGACAGGTTTATAGTAGTTGCCCGATACGTAATAGCCAAGCTGCTCTTCGCCCGACTCCCACCACCAGCGGTAAGACAGCTTGAAGATCTTCACTTCAACCTCCGACTTAACAGGCTTACCAAGATGATTCACAGTCACCAGCCTTATATCGTTGTCAGCATCGGTGAACAGCATTCGGCTGCTACCCTTCAGTCCGGGGAAGTTGATGCCGACAAACACAGGGTAGGGGGCATACTTGACCGTAGTCTGGGTTATGCTCGCGTCGCCACCCTTTTCAAATACCCTTGTTGTGAACTGCGCGTTCAGCATTCCGGCAGACTTTATTCCGGTACCGGGACTGACATTAAAGCGGGCGTCACCGTCATCGTTTATCGTGCCGTCGAATATCGTTTGTGTCTCTGAATAGAAGGTAGTGACCGGACAGTCAAAATTGTACTGGCTGTACCCTTCGAATGTGGTTTTAGCAGGGCGCAACAGCAACTCTACAACGCTCTTCAGATTTCCCGACACGGCTCCGCTCAGCCACCTGGCATTAAGGTCCGCCCTGTTCTCCCTTTTGTCGCCTCCAAGTATTTCACTGTCGAAGGTGAGGTTTATCTTCAGCCTGTTTGGCTTGACGGTCTCTATGCGCAGCCTTTTTGTAAAAGTGGCTCCTCCGATGCGTACCACGGCCCTGTAGTTTCCGGTCATGGCCTCATCAGGTGTCCGGGTGATGAAGGTGAGAAGGTTCCTGCCTCCTATTGTCTGTATCTGGAAGTCGACCCTCTGGTCGTTCGGATTGAACAGCTCGAACTGTACCGGATGGTCCTGCGGGATGTCAAGGTTCATCTCCTTCACGAATATCGAAAGAAATATTGAATCTCCCGGGCGCCATACGTCCCTCTCTCCGTAAATGAAAGCCTTCAGCCCCTTCTCAGGAGTGCTTCCTGCCACGTCGAATGAACTCAGTGACAACGATGAACCGTCGTTAAGGCGCAGGTAGTTCTTGTCGTTAGCCGTTGCAGCTATCAGCAGAAACGGCTTGCGAACTACCGGCAGCGAAGCAAAACCGTCCCTGTCGGTCGACGTCGATCCTATTGCCTGCATCTGAAGGTCGTAAACGTCGATCTTTACGTCAGCCATTGGCTCGGCAGTGGCTATATCGCTCGTTATTACATTAAGCTGATTATCTCCACCCTGTTTGGCAATTATCCCTATGTTGGTAGCCAGCAGGTTGCTTCGCAGATTTTTATCAGGATCGTAATATGCGTCGGAGCATGGATTTTCGCGCTCGCGCCAGTTGTAGGCATACTGGTAGAAGATTGATGACTCTTCCGTGCCCCAGTATTCGCCTGCACTGTCCCAGTATCCCGATTCGCCCAGCCTGTTCATAGCCTCTTCATACTTGCTGTCGGCCGTGGCATCGTTACATGTGAGCAGTGAATATGACCTGCGCATGCCGATCTCTATCCTGTAAATAACCCCCGGTTCCACCGAAATGTAATCAGATATGTTTATTGTGAACAGGTTCCAGGTGTTGGGGTTTATGGTGCCTCCGCTGATAAGGTCGATGCGGCCGCGATAAACGGGACGGCCGTACTGGCGGAGATAACCGGAACCCGACAGGTCGTTCATCTGCAGGAAGTATGGAATGTTGTTGTTGAATATCTTTATTATCGTGAGGTCTACTGCGCGCAGATTGGCGGCGCGGAATGGGAAGACCAGACCGTCAGAGGCCGGTACTATGACTCCTTCCCCTACTGCCCGCAGGCCCGGATTGATTATCGTGAAATTGAAACTGTGACTGCTCGAAGTACCCAGCTGGCGGCCGCTTTCATTGCGTATCGAGCTCTCAACATTGAGTTTTACCTCGCCCTGCACACGATCGACAGGATAGGCGGTTACAATATTGCCTGCGCGGGCAAATGCCAGAGCGCGGCGCGGTTCCAGCCATATTAGACCATCGAGTTCCTGCGACGGATCAATAAGGTCTGAAAATACCAGCTCAAAACGTTGCGTCTCGTCGGCAAAGACACTGGTGCGTACCAGCTTGAAGTCATTGGTAGCGGGAATGGCCACCGCTGCCGATCCCTTTTCCCTGATGCCTGCCCTTGAGCCATCCCATGCAATGAGTACTTCATGCTCTTCCTGCAGGCGCTCGATGCCGGCAGCAGCAAAAGTGTGAGTGTTTCCGGTTTCAGGATGCTCCCAGGTGAGGGGGATCGATTTTCTTCCGGCAGTAACCGTGAGCAGTGGCTCAACTTCATTGCCGGGCATGAAGTCTGAAGTGATCAGCTCTCCCCTGAGGGTGTATGTCTTACCTTCAGGCAAATCAGATTCGAGACCAGATACAGAAACCCTGAAATCACGCTTGAGAGTCTCGATGCGAAAGGGAAAAACCTTCAGCCTGTCGGGAACACTGCCAAGACGGCCCAGGTTAAAGCTGCCTGTATAAATGGTTCCGGGGGCAAGTGGTTTTGAGGGTTTGAATATGATTGTGTAATCATCGACCCATTCGGTGGTCCCCTTTACTGACGGATTGAAGGAGAAGAGGTTCCCCGTCTTGTTCTTCGGTGCCTCTGAAGCAAACTCAGGTACAAGGTGTATTTCGATGTTGCCGTTCGAAGGAATTATCCCCGAAGTGTACGAAGCAATATACTCAGCAAAGCCTGCATCGGGAGGCATTTCAGAATACATTGTTACAGCATCGCTTGCCTGATCTGTGGTTCTCTGCCTGTTGCAGCTGGTATAGGTTAAAAGTATAAGTACTGCCAGCGCTGACAGAAGCATTGAAAAATTCCGGTATTTCATCGCATTAGGGATTTGTAGTATAAAGGTTATTCAAACTTACGCAAATTTGACGGATGCCATATGAATCAGGAATAGGAAAAACAAACTTTTTTCGCCATTTTTATACCATCGCTCCCATATATGAATGGAATTACAATAAAACATATATAAATATGAAAAAAATCGTTGTTGCCTCAGTAATCTCCGTGCTGGTGGTTTCCTGTGGTATTCTCAGCCGTCAGACCGGATCACGGGCAGAACAGAAATTATATCTCAGAACTATTGCCCCTTTGTCTGAGGAGGTTGTAATAAGACGTACTGAATATGGGGTTCCGCATATCTATGCTGATAATATTAAAGCCGCAGGCTATGCACTGGGCTGGGTGCAGACTGAGGATTACGGACAGACGGTTCCGGTACAGTTGCTGAGAGCCCGGGGAGAATGGACTCTTTACAATGAGATTGACGAAGGACGCCTTGATGATGCCATCAGCAGCGACGCTTCAAACAGGAGGACATATTTGAGGGCCGTGGAGACATGGCCACTGCTTGATACAGATACCAGAGATTTTCTCGAAGGATTCGCAGCAGGGATCAATATGTATATTCACAGGCATCAGAATGAGTTTGATGAATGGATTCAGCCGTTTTTTACGGGGTATGATGTTCATGCCCGCAGTATAGTTACACCAGGCAGTGCTGCTATAAAGAGGTTTGTCGATTCGCACGAACGACAAGGAATGATTCAGGCTGTTAATGCCCGACCACAGGCTGAAGCAGCTTTGACGCCTGAACCTTCGGTAAAAGAATCTGCGACAGGACCGGCAAACAGGTGGGTCACATCACTTCCCGGTGATAACGATGAATATGAAGCCTCTCCTGAAGATGGTTCCAACGCCTGGGCTTTGAGTCCTGAACGCACAAAGTCGGGAAAGGCAATACTCTTGCGAAATCCGCATCTTTCATGGACAGCCGGATATTATGAGGCTCATATCATTGTTCCCGGAAAACTCAATTTCTACGGCGATTTCAGGGTAGGCTACGGCCTGGGTATAATTGGAGGGTTCAATGAGAGGCTGGGATTTGCCACCACCAACAATAACCCTGATCTGGATGATATCTACTCATTTACACTCGACCCTGATGATTCCATGAGGGTTATTGTGGGCAACAATTCGTTTCCCGTTACATCAGAGAGGGTAACGGTAGAATATAAAACCGGTAAGGGCAATGCCTTTGAGACCCGGGAGTTTCTCTCTTTACCCTGGGGTAAGGTGATATTGAAAGATGATACCAGGGCATACATAATCAGGTCTGCCGGTGACGGAGAATACCGCAGCGGCGAGCAGTTTATGAAAATGATGAAGGCCCGGAACTTTCAGGAGTGGGAAGAGGCAATGAAGATGAGGGCAAAGGTTAACTCCAACCTTACCTATGCTGATGCCGATGGTAATATATTTTATGTGTGGAACGCTACCATCCCTGACAGACCGCATTTGGCTGAGCCTGATACTATTGCAATTCACGTGGAATACACCGATCAGATGTGGCATGAAATAATACCCTGGGAGAAACTGCCGATGCTTAAAAATCCTGCCGGCGGTTATGTGAGAAACGAAAACGACCCCTTCCACCTGACAAATCTGTTCGAGCCGTTATCTCCGGAAAGATTTCCTTCGTACTTCCCCGAACCTCGCCTGCGGCTACGAAGCCAGCACTCGCTCGAACTCTTGCATAACGATCTCAGGTTTTCCCTGGAGGAGATAACTGAACTTAAGCACAGTATGAGGATGATTCTGGCCGACAGGGTGAAGGATGACCTGATAGAGGCTGTTGAGTCTGCAGTCCTTAAGGCTTTGCCAGCCACAGCTGGCGGAGACAGCGGCGGCCGGGATGAGGTTGCCGGGGCACTGCAGATGTTGAGGGAGTGGGATAATACAGTGGCTGCATCGAGCCGCGGGGGTGTGCTTTTTGAAACATGGTGGAACCGGTATGTGTCTACTGCAGACAGCATAAGGGTTCCCGGATCACCTGCCTCTGTCGGTTATGCGGCAACACCTGAAAAGCTCTTCATTAAGCCCTGGAGGTATGATGACCCGATGGCAACCCCAACAGGATTAGCTGATTATGAGCGTGCTGTAGCTTCCTTTGAATGGGCTGTGGAAGAGACAACAAGGCAGTTCGGACACTGGAATCTTTCCTGGGGAGAGGTACACAGGGCCGTCAGAGGTGATGTCGACGTTCCGGTTGGTGGTGGTGGCGGTCTGCCCGGCTGCTTCAGGGTGCTTAACTTCACCCGGCACAGGAGCGATGAACAGAGAAAAGAGGCAAACGGAGGAGACGGATGGATAATCGCCGTTGAATTTACCGATATACCCAGGGCATACTCGGTGCTCGCCTATGGCCAGAGCAACAGCGAGGACTCACCCTTTCACAATGATCAGATCAGAAACTTCGCCGAAAACAGACTCACTCCCGTGGCATTCACATATGACGATGTAATGAAGCAGCTTGTCAGGGAATACCGGCCAGGTAAAAGATAAAGGTAAAGGTAACCGGTAACCGGTATCCGGTATCCGTATCTGGTACCCGGTACCCGGTACCCGGTATCTGGTACCCGGTACCCATTAACCCGCATACCCTGGTTTGGCCCTCTCTCTTTTGCCGCCGCGACAAAAAGAGGAGGGATACAATCGCACCCCGTACAATCGCACACCAGCGGGGTGCTATAATAATAGAACGTGTTGCCCCCTTCCCCCCCTCTGGCGTCGTTGCAAAATTTGTGGGAGTGCTCTCC
>JAWOIF010000190.1:0-6405 GCA_046484805.1 Bacteroidales bacterium | reverse complement strand
TCTTATATTCGGCCTCCATATTGTTATAGTAAACAAGATCGGTTAGGACAAGCCGTGCCTCAAAACGAATTGTCCTTAACTGGCTGTCGTATTCCAGATCGAGCTGGTCGTTGCGGATATGGGATATCTGGTTTCTGTATTTATAGGCTGTAGGGAAATCGAACGACTGGGTAAGTGCAATATTTACCCTGTTGCCAATTACAGAAGGATCTCCCCACAGGTAGTTGAATCCAGCCTCCGGATCGGGAAGGAATATTCCCGTCCTGTTCTCCAGGCGTCGTGCTTCAAGCTGTTGCCGAAGTGCCTGCAGCGTGGTGTTGTTCTTCTCTATTTCGGAAATCACTTTTTCCAGATTGCCGGAAATCTTTAATTCAGGGTTATCCTGAGGTTTGGTTAGGGTAGAATTTTTAGTCCAGCTAACGGTCAGACTCTTATTGGTGACTGCCAAGCCGGCCTGGTTGTTCATTACCGGAACGGTTATCGGCAATTCTATAAGCACAGGAGCAGGTTCAGCCCCTGAACCGCTCTGGTTGTTCAATGCCATTACTGTTAATGGTGAAACACTCTGCAAAGGAGTACCGATAGCCTCTGAGAGGACCGGGCTGGTCAACACCATGCCGCCGGTATAAGTTTTTCCCATGCCCTGTGCTCCTGTACCCTCGCTAAATAGTAAGGATAAAACCAGGATTATAATTAATTTTTTCATATTGCCGGTTGTTTTCATGTTATGCAGGAGATGTGACATCTTTTCCAACTTTATTTTTTAACATGGAATATGCTATAGGCACTATATAAATATTCAGGAAGGTAGAGGTGAGGAGGCCTCCGAGAATAACTGTTGCCATAGGGCTCTGTATCTCGTTTCCCGCAACATTTCCGCTCATCGCAAGGGGAATGAGTGCCAGTCCCGCCGTTAGCGCCGTCATCAGGATGGGATTAAGCCGGTCGACCGAACCCGTCATAATACATTCTTCTGTGTCAAAGCCCTCCGCTTCAAGTTTCTGATACCTTGATATCAGGAGAATACCATTGCGGGTTGCAATGCCGAATAATGTTATGAATCCGATTATAGCAGGAATACTCACAATTCCCGATGTTATCCAGATGGCAAAGACTCCGCCTATCAGCGAGAGCGGGAGGTTAAGCAGAACTATACCTGCCAGTCCGAAATGCCTGAACTCCTGGTACAGCACCAGAAATATTACCAGCAACGCCATGAGCGATGCCAGCAGGAGGGTACGTGAGGCTTCACCCACGGTCTCAAACTGTCCCCCGTACTCGATGCGATAACCCGGCAGAATGTCGACCTGCTCTGCTACCCGTTCTTTTATCTCCTCAACTGCGGTGCTTAATCCTCCGCCCGATACATTGGCCGATACAACAAGCTTTCGCTGAACGTTCTCGCGGCTTATCGTGTTCGGCCCGCTATGTGAAACAATACTGGCTACCTGTTCCAGAGGTACGTGTTTTCCGTCGCCTGTATCAATAAGTGCATCCCTCAATCCGTCCATGCTGTTTTTGTAATCGTCATTCAGTCTGAGGACAAGGTCGAAGCTTCGCTGATCTTCATAAATATCTGCCATTTTCTCGCCTGAAAATGCAGTCTCGACGAAGCCGGTGAATTCAGATACAGGTATTCCATACCAGGCAAGCCTTTCCCTGTTGGCCCTTATCTGCATCTGCGGCACCTCGGTCTGCTCTTCGGTAGTGACATCTACCAGGTTTGGAATTCCTGTTATGGCTGCCTCAATCTGCTTGCCTGTCATATAAAGGGTGCTCAGGTCGGGGCCGAAGATCTTGATGGCAATATTTGAACGGGTGCCGCTTATCATATGGTCGATCCTGTGTCCCAGGGGCTGGCCTACGCTTATTGCCACTCCAGGAACAGATGCGAGTTTTTCACGTATATCAGTCATAAATTCCTCCTGCTTACGGCCATTAAGGCTAAAGTTAATGTCAATCTCAGCACTGTTGGAGGTCTGTGAATGTTCATCCAGCTCACCCCGCCCGGTACGTCTTGCCGTTCCGGTAACTTCGGGAACAGTGAGTACTGCCTTTTCGAGCATGTTGCCTATCTTGTCTGTTTCATCGAGCGAGATGCCGGGCTGAATTACGGCACTTAGCGTGAGGGCTCCTTCATTGAACTCGGGAAGGAAGCTTCTGCCCATATTCAAAAGCGACGCAAGTGCAATAACGAACAGCACCAGCGTGGCCGTTATATATAACTTTTTATGATAAAGAGCGCTTTTCAGGGAGGAGGTGTAGATACGGGCAAGGTTGCGGCTCAGCCATGGTTCTTTTTGCACTCTCAGCAGGTATTTTTCATCGGTAAGCAGATAGTAGCTTAATACCGGGGTCAGTGTCATTGCTATTACCAGTGATGTGAACAGGGATACTATATATGCTATGCCAAGGGGCTGAAGCATTCGCCCCTCCATCCCCGAAAGGAAAAACAGCGGAACGAAGGCCAGAATAATTATGAGCGTGGCATTTATTATCGATGAACGGATCTCTTTGGAGGTGTCGAACACTATTTTCAGAACGGCAGTCCGCTGTTCTTTGGGCAACCTGATGTTCTGCCTGAGCCGTTTATAGACGTTCTCTACATCTATTATGGCATCGTCGACAAGTGATCCGATTGCTATAGCCATGCCGCCAAGGCTCATTGTATTGATGTTCAGGTTAAGGAGATGCAGCACTATGACTGCCCCCAGAAGGGAGATGGGAATGGCAAGCAGCGAGATTATGGTGGTGCGGGCACTCATCAGAAAAATAAACAGTATGACGATTACCAGAACACTTCCTTCAAGGAGGACTTTCTGCACGTTGCTGATTGCTGTTTCTATGAAATCTGCCTGCCGGAATATGCCGGTGTCAATAATTACCCCTTCGGGGAGGGTTTGCCGCAGGTTTGCCAGGTTTGCTTCTATATTTTCGGTCAGGGCGAGTGTATTGGCATTTGGTTGTTTAGATACCGATACTATTATGGCAGGTTCGGCATTCTGCGACCCGTAGCCTGTTTTTACGGCAGCACCTATACGTACTTCTGCAACATCATTGACCCTGACCGGACTGCCGTTTACATGTTTTATCAATGATGCACCCAGTTCGCCGGTGTTGTTGGTTCTTGCCATGCCTCTTATTACATATTCGTTGCCATGCTGACGCATCACTCCGCCCTGTGTATTTTCCGACATACCCCTGGTGGTCTCGGCAAGCTCGCTGAGGCTGACGCCATAATGTTTCAGCAGCATGGGATCTGCCAGCACCTGGTACTGCTTATAGTCACCGCCAATGATCGTCACCTGTGCCACGCCGGGAGTGGCCATCAGAACAGGCTTGATATCCCATTCTGCAATTGTCCGCAAATCAAGCATGCTTATGCTGTCTGACCGGAGCCCTATAAACAGTATCTCACCCATAACCGAGGTCTGCGGGGCCAGTACCGGCTGGGAAATGCCCTGGGGCATAAGCGGAGATACTGTCACCATTTTCTCGCTTACTATCTGCCGTGCCTTGTAAATATCTGTTCCCCAGTCAAATTCAACCCAAACGAAGGAGAATCCGAAGGATGATGAGGAGCGTACACGCCGAACATCAGTGGCTCCGTTAACCATGGTCTCAATAGGAAAGGTAATGAGCCTCTCAACCTCCTCGGCGGCCATTCCGTGGGCATCTGTCATCACTACCACCGTGGGGGCCGTTATGTCGGGGAAGACATCTATATCCATCCTGTAGGCTACCCTCATTCCAATAACCATGATAAAGGCCGCGGCAACAATAACCAGCAACCGGTTATTTAGCGAGAGATGTAATATTTTATCAAGCATTGGTTTAATCTTTTTTAATTTTAATCTCCCATCTGACAAGGTCAGACAAAAGAATATGAATTATCAGGCGTGATCACTCCGGTAGCGTTGTCAATGTACGTGCCCCGAATGCGGATCTATAGCTCCTGCAGCGGTGGCAGCTTTTAGCATAACTGCTCCTCTTGTGACTATTCTCTCGCCCTCGTTCAGGCCTGAAGTGATGCTTGTGTTGAATCCGTCGTGTTCGCCGGTGAATACCTGCCTTTTCTGAAAACTCTCGGGGTGTATCTGGACATATACAAAATAGTTGCCCTGCTCTTCAATAAGCGATGTTGAAGGCACAACAACTTCATGATTACCGGTTCTGGTCCTGAAGAATACATCGAGAAGAGTTCCCGGGATGATATCGGGATTTCCTGATATCTGAAGATGGACCGGAAGCAGGTGGCTGCCTTCTGAGACACTGCGTGCTGTCGAAATTACAGAGCCTTCCAGTTGTTCAAGAGTATATGAATTTCCCCCTCCGGTTATGAAATTTGCCGAATGGATACTGCCCAGAAGGTGTGAATAGCGCTGCTGCAGCTCTGTTCTTATAATCAGCTCCCTGTTCCGGCTAACGGTGGCTACCGGCTGACCAGTCTCTACATATTGCCCGCTGGTGACATTGAGGTTACTCAGATAACCGGAGAAAGGGCTGTTCAATGTCTGGCCGCCCTCGCTGAAGTTCTCCTGCAGGCTTTCATAGGTTGCCTTTGCATTTTCAAATTGATTGCGCGCCTGAAGAAGCTCCCTCTCACTTACTATTCGGTCGGCAGCCAGAGTGCTGATTCGCTCATAATCGGCCGTTGCTCTTTCATAATTATTCCTTGCCTCCCGGTAGCGAAGGGCTGAATTTCCCTCGGCAAGTGAACCTCCCATGATATTCAGAAGGGGCTCACCCTGCTCTACGGTAGTTCCTGCATAGAGCTCCCGGGAAGTGAACCTGACGATCCCGTTTGTGCGGGCGGTCATTACCACCTCATCACCCTGGGCCGGCAGCACCTCGCCTACGGTCTTCAGAACAGGACCAAAAGGCTGGCTGGCAACTGTGCCTGTGGCAAACTCGATTTGCCAGGATTGCTCTTTTGTAAAAGTTACCGAACCAGTTGCCTGAGGCATGTCTGCCTGTGCACTATGGAGAGCTGTATGAGCTTCATCATAAATATGAAGGCCGGTTACTTCAACCGTGTCTGTGCCAATGCCGGTTTCGATCTCAAAGATCATCCGTGCATCACCGGCTGTCGTGGGTGTAAGAGTGAAGCCATAGATCCCGGTCCGCAATGGCTCCTCCATAACCTGGCTGACCGTGGCTTCACCGGTTATCAGGCTTACAGTAACTCTTCCTTTCCGCAAAGGACTAAAATCAGGGAGACTGGTAAAATGTGCCAGTATATCCGATTCATGTCCCGTAACAAAAGGTGCTGCCTCGGCAAAGATTTCCCAGTTACCGCTGTAGGAGGTAAGCAGGAGCGACACATCTGAGTGACCGTCCCCGGAGTCTCCACTGGTGGAAGCCTCATCGTTTTGTATGCCTGTATTGTAATTGGGGGTTCTGTCACAGCCCTCAATGATGAAGAATACAGCAACGAGTGTTATGATTATATTTTTCATTTGAATAATTTATTATTGGTTGCCCGGATAAGGTAAATTGCCGGATCACGGTATCATGTTTTATGGTTGTCGCAAACAGATCAGCCCGGATGCAGACAGATACACAAATTCATGACCTTGCCATATGACAAGATTGGGACTGCCCTGACAGGGTTCAGCTGGTATTAACAAACGGGAGGAGCCCGGAGACCGGGAACCCGGCTATGATCATAGCCGGAGGAAACCAATAAATATGGTTTCAGGAGAAATGGGAGATTATACCATGGCGTGGAAACTGCCTCATGGCTTAAGGGTAAGACTGCCAGTACAAGCTGTGGATGGAATTTTGCGCCATCACAGCCGCCGCATTCACTTAATGATTTATTGACGGATGGATCAAACACGAGAATTTCAACGAGTTTGCAGTCGTCTGTATGACAGTGGTTGTCGTGCTGATGTTCCTGCGGGTGATCCGGGGTGTTGCTGTATTTGCATGAAGCATCCCTTTCCTCCATATCAGAATGGTCCTGTTGTTTATCGCAGGGGGAATTTACAATACAGATATGATCGTTATGGTGGGTATGGGGAATGACTGAATGGGCCAGCAGTGATATGCCGGCAATTACAAGCAATAGTATGGAGAGACTTTTTTTCAGTCCGGGTTATTTTGTTGTTGGTGACAAAGATAATTAATTTACTGTTCAGTAAACAGGGGCTGTTACTTTTTCTGCTCAGGCCGCAGGGGCTGCAACTTTTTTTCAACAGTCTGCTCAAGCCGCAGGGGCTCTTCCTTTTTTTCAACAGCAAAAAAAAGGAAGCAAAAAATGCCGCCGCTTACGGAAAAAAGCTAAAAATCAATGTTTTTTCTAAAAACCGTGAACTCGCTTCGCTCAGACAGCACGGTTTTCTTGACGAAAAAATCATTGATTTTCTTAACGCCTTTTTCCTGAGGCGGGAATACTCACAG
>JAWOIF010000084.1:0-26799 GCA_046484805.1 Bacteroidales bacterium | reverse complement strand
CCTCGTTCCGGTAACGGCTGGTGGCGGTGGTGCCGGCGCTGATGTTTCAGCAAATAGCGCCAGTGGAGCGGGTGGTGCCGGAGGGACAGGTGGGTCATTTAACGGAGGAAATGGTGCTGCCGGAATTTCAGGTAATGCTGGTACATCCGGTGGCGGAGGTGGCGGAGGCAGCGCAGGTATTAACTCAGACGGAAATCCGGGTGCGGGACTCACAGGAGGTGCGGCTGTAACTGATGGCGGTGCCGGTGGTAATGGAGCAAGAGCTGCGGCAGGACAGCCGGGAACAGCTCCGGGAGGCGGTGGTGCAGGAGGCCACAGGCTGACCGGCACAAGTTGGGAAGGCGGAGATGGTGCGAGTGGACAGGTGAGGATAAGCATTCCTGTCGCATATTATTATACTGGTTCGGGTGAGCCCTCATCTACAACCAGTTGGGAAACCACCGCCGGAGTTAATCCTCCTAATTTCACCGATGACCAACAGATTCTTATAATTCAGAACGGTCAGACAGCTACTTCGTCCAGCGCATGGACAATCTCGGGAACCGGTTCCATCCTGATTATACAGGATGGTGGGGCGCTTACTGAAAACTCTGCCATTACTATTTCTGACGGTTCCACCCTTCAGATCAACGACGGAGGAACACTTAATCACAATGTTAATTCGGTTACAATCTTTGGAGGAACCGAATCGTTTGGTGCCACCTCAACCGTTAGTTTTGGTTTTAACGGAACACAGACGGCAGCAGCTGCCACTTACGGGAATCTGACCCTGTCAGGAAGCTCTGCAAAGACAATCCCAGCAGGAGTAACAGTGAACGGAATTCTATCGATTGAGGGTACAGCCTCAGCAACGGGATCAACACCTGCTTATGGAGCAAATTCCACATTACTGTATGCCGGTACGGCAGCACAGAACGTTGGTAGCGAAATGCCTGCAACATTCAACGGGACCGGCGGTATTATTATTGACAATCCGTCAGGCATAACAATGTCTTCAGATGTAACTGTTTCAACAACACTGACAATGACCTCGGGGAATGTGAACACAGATAGTTACCTTCTTACCCTGTCAAACGGAATTGTTTCATCGCTGGTACATACTTCAGGTACAGTTATCGGAAGATTCAGACGTGCTGTCAACACCACAACCTCAACCGACTATCTCTTCCCTCTAGGAACAGCTGATTTCTACAGGCCTGCAGCAATGAATTTTTCATCAATATCTGCTAGTACCGATATTACAGCCGAATTTATAGCGACTCCGCCGTTTGGCTTTCTGCCCTATACCGACGGGAGCATAACACTTAACAATCTTTTCACAGACGGTTACTGGCGATTCTCGAGTACTGGCACGCCGACTGTCAACTATTCTCTAACCCTTACAGCTGAAGGATTCACCAGCTTTCTCTTAAATCCTGACACAAGAATTTCCGGTCGCGATAACGCAAACACAACATGGCGGGCTAACGGTTCGCATGGCTCCCAGTCAGGCGACGAAATCTCACGTACGGGTATCACAAACCTTAACACCACCTCCTTTGATTTTGCCCTGGCAAGCGATTGCAGCGTAGTATCAATGAGCTATAATTTTGAAAGAGAAATCACAATCGATCATACCCAGGTTGCAGGAGGTACAGACCTTTTCAGTTTTCCGATGCTGATAAGGATCACAGGAGAGGATTTCATGAAATCATCACCTGCCGGTTCAATAATGAACTCCAACGGCTATGACATTATCTTCACCGATGAGTACAGGAACAAGCTTGATCACCAGATAGAGTATTACAACGGTACAACGGGAGATCTTATAGCCTGGGTAAGAATACCGAGGCTCTCAGCGACTGCCAATAAAGTTATCAGAATCATGTACGGCAACGCCGATGTAACCACTGATCAGTCGGTGACAACGGTTTGGGACAGCCATTACAAGGGGGTATGGCATCTTAACAACAGCAGCCTTACAGATGCAACTTATTACGATAAATCGGGAACAGCCTACAATAACCCTACATATCCGGCAGGGGTAATATCCAATTCGCTGGGCCTGAACGGAACAAATCAGTTTGTTCAGGTGATAGATGCCCCAAATACAAACTTTGCCGGCGACATAACAGTATCTGCCTGGGTCTATATGGCAGCAGGCAACCGTGACCAGAAGATTGCCGGTAACCAGAATAACTCCAGCGGCGGTTATAAGTTCGGAATCTATACTAACAACAGGGTTGAATTTGAGATCAGAAACTCAGCTAATCAGCCTTCATTGAACAGGGCAGTCGCCGGAGGAACCGTCCTGAGTACAGGCCAGTGGTATTATCTGGCGGGAATGAGTTCAGACGTCCTCGATTCAATCAAGACTTTTGTTAACGGCGTACCCGAAAGGCCTTTCAAAAAGACGGGAACCCTTGGCATGGCATCAAATAATGTTACGATTGGAAGGGAACCCTTCCAGTCGTCCTATTTCTTTTCAGGCAGGTTTGATGAGCTGAGGATTTCAGATAAGGTAAGATCGAACGGCTGGCTGAGAACCGAATATAATAACCAGTACTCTCCTGCCACTTTTTATAGCGTAGGAGATGAAATGTCGATGACAAACCTGCCTTCGGTAAGCATCTGCGATGTACCTGTTACGCTCCCTCCCGGAAGACCGGCAGGTGGCACATACTCAGGCAACCCCTATATTTCGGGGAATATTTTTACGCCACCTGCACCGGGGACATACTCAATTGTGTACACCTATACCTCATCTTGTGGCCCTGACAGTATAGCAAAAGAATTAACAGTAACCCCTGTACCACCTGCACCCGAAGCACCCAACCAGGTATATTGTGCCGGTCAGATAGCAAATCTGGTCGCCACTACAGGGGAGAATATCAAATGGTACAGCGGCGGCACACTGGTGAGCACGGCTAATCCATTTACTACAGGACTCACCGCTCCCGGAACCTATAACTATACAGTTACCCAGTCGGTTAACGGTTGCGAGAGCGATCCTGCAGCAGTTACCCTGACAATACTGACAGGCATAATAGTAAACTCCCAGCCAGTGGCAACCTCGACATGTGAAGGCGGCACTGCAACCTTCACTGTTGATGCTCTTGGGTTCAACATGACCTACCAGTGGCAGGAAAACGGAGTGAACATTACCGACGGAGGTATATATAGCGGCGCAACCACTGC
Source organism: Bacteroidales bacterium (assembly GCA_046484805.1). Classification (GTDB taxonomy): domain Bacteria; phylum Bacteroidota; class Bacteroidia; order Bacteroidales; family VadinHA17; genus SLNP01. The sequence continues at coordinate 23,622 of JAWOIF010000084.1, read as the reverse complement.
AACGTTGACACTTTCAAATGTGGGAATTGATAAAGACGGATCGGCATACGGGTGCGTGCTCTCGAGTCCATGCGGAACTTCACCCGTTAACAGTGATGCTGCGATTCTGACAATAATACCACAACCTGTTGCGACCTTCAGCTATGATGGCAGTCCCTACTGTCCCAATGCGGCAAATGCCCTTCCAACCTTCAGCGGAGGGGGTGTGGCAGGACTCTTCTCATCAACTGCCGGGCTGGTCTTCGCCAACAGCTCTACCGGGGAGGTTGACATTGCTGCAAGTACCCCTGGAAGCTACACGGTTACCAATTTTATTGCAGCCGCCGGAGGTTGCAGTTCTGCAGAGGCAACCAGTCCGTTGGAGATAATCATAAACAGGATATGGACAGGGGCCGTAAGCACAGACTGGAACGATCCGGCTAACTGGACATGCAGTTTGCTGCCTGATATTGAATCGCCCATACAGATTCCGGATGTTGCCAACAAGCCGGTGCTGAATATCGGCGCCATAGGATCTGTTAATGATTTAACTATAGATGCAGGTTCTTCGCTTGTTATTTCTGATAATACAATTCAGATAGCCGGCACTATCTCCAATAGTGGTACTATCACCGCATCATCGGGAACTATAGAGTTAATTGGTTCGGCCGTTCAGTCAATTCCGGCGAGTACTTTTGTGTCAAACAGGATAAAGAATCTTATCATTAACAACTCTGACGGGGTCAATCTGCTGGGAGACCTCGAGGTCTCAGGCGTAGTAACCCTTCTTGATGGGGACCTCTCTTCCGGTGGGCATCTTACATTGTTGTCTGATGCATCGGGCACCGCGTTGATTAGTGGTATCGGTAGCGGAAATGTTGTCGGCGATGTTACGATGCAGAGATATCTGTCCTCTGGATTTGGGTATAAGTACTTCAGCTCTCCTTTCGTTGCGGCTACAGTAGGAGAGTTTGCCAACGAGGCTGTTACTCTAATTTACCGGTATGACGAAAACAGGCTTGTCGGGGGTATTCCTGCTTCAGGCTGGGTGAACTACAATAATGCGGCAAATATTCTCAACCCGCTTGCCGGGTATGCAGTTAATTTTGGTTCCGGCACAGACCCGAAAACAGTTGATATTACCGGTGAAGTCAACTATGGGCCACTTTCGATTACCATTTACAACAACGACCATATCTATACAAAGGGTTTCAACCTTGTCGGTAATCCCTATCCGTCGCCAATTGACTGGGACCTGGCGAAGCTCAGTAATATAAATCTGGACGATGCCATTTACTATTTCAGAGCCGGTACTACCAATGAGTATGTGGGTACATATAGTTCCTATATAGGAGGGGTGTCGAGTGATGGACTGGCGACCAATGTAATACCGTCGATGCAGGGGTTTTTCGTTCACGTTTCCGATGGTTCGTACCCCATTACAGGGTCATTGGAAATGGATAATAGTGTAAGAATCAGCGATATGACGCATCCATTTGCAAAATCGGGAGGACAAAAGGGCAGGTCGCTACTGAGGCTGAGTGCATCCTATTCGGCATCTCCGGCCTTATTTGATCCGATGGTAATCTACCTTGATGAAAAGGCTTCCACAGAATTTGATGTCACTCTTGATGCGCTAAAGCTGTTCAACACGGATGCTGATGTTCCAAACTTTTATTCCTTCGGGAGCGACGGTCTGAGGTTGTCAATAAACGGACTTCCTTTAGAAGTTACTGATACCGGAACCATAGCTCTTGGTATAAGAACTTACATTGATGGGGAAATATTACTGAAGCTCAGAGATGCAGAAGGTCTGTTTGCATCAGAGAAGGTTTACCTGTTTGATTCGGGCACAGGTATAAGGACAGAGATGGAGTCCGATAGCGATTATAAAGTATTCCTTCCCGCGGGAGACTATGACACGAGGTTTTTCATACAGTTTTCAGGAACAGCAACAAACCTTTCGGATGTTGAGGTTATGACATTTTTTGTCTACCAGTCGGGCGGAGTTATTAGGGCTCGTATTTCCGGTATTGTGAACAATAGAGGTACTTTGATGATTAATAATCTTATGGGTCAAAGGATGTTTGTTAGTACAGTTTATGAGGATGGTTACCATGAGATCACCCCGGTACTGAAGAGCGGCATCTACATAGTGAGTTTTGTAACAGGAAACAGAAGGGTGTCACAAAAGATCTTTATTAAGGAATAATGAGTTCATCATTTACAATATTGAAATTAAGGAAGGTATTGACTCTGATTATATTGTCGGGTCTGTTCTTATTTCTATCTACAGCAGAGGCAAATTCGCAGGAGCCTCCGCCACAGCCTGTTACTGTCTCCACGGTACAGAATCTGGCATTCGGCGTTTTCTATCAGGGGCTTTCTGGTGGCACTGTTACAATTGATGCCTACGGAACCAGAATCTCAGGAGGTTCAGTTGTTCTGTTAGCTACCGGGGTTTATTCGGTTGCCATTTTTGATGTGTACGCCAATTCGGGCACCGTTATCTCATTCCTGAAGCCTTTAAGCACACTTACTGACGGCAGCGGAAATACCATGAACATTCAGATTGATGATACAAACCCTTCAACACCATTCGTAACCACAAATCCTTATTCGATCGCCACACCGGTTTCGATGGGAGGAATACTGACTGTGGGATCCCCTGCTTCAAATCCCCCGGGAAATTACAGCGGCACATTTGATATCATATTTATACAGGAATAGCCGGAACGAATAACACTCAGAAAGGAAATGACATTATCACGAGCATACACCATTTTATTTCAAACATGGCGTATGCGGCTGTGCCGAATTGGTTTTCCTCTGTTCCTGATCTTTCTGCTCCATTTTTCACCACGGTTTGAAGTTTCGGCCCAGCAGCTTCCTGAATATGATGAGATTGCAATTTATCTTGAGGTTCCGCGGCTTGGGGGAACCGAAATGGTGGTTGTCATTAAGGGTGAAACAGTCTACCTCCCGGTAACAGATCTGTTTGACTTCCTCAATATAAGAAATATCCCCGCTCCCGATATGACCTCGATATCGGGGTTCTTCATTAATCCTGAGGCCACATATTTGATAAACCGGACCGATCATTTGATTTTATATCAGGGTCGGACGACCGGCATTGAACCGGGCGCATTGATCCGCACCGAAACAAATCTCTATCTCAGGGCTGACTATTTCGGACGGGTGTTCGGACTTGATTGTGCCTTCAGTTTCAGAAGCCTGTCAGTTAAAGTTACCAGCCAGCTTGAATTGCCGATGATACGTGAAATGAGGTTGGAGGAGATGCGCCGTAATCTTACGAGGCTGAAGGGAGAGTTTGAGGCTGACACTGTTATTGGCAGAAGGTATCCCCTGTTTCAGATGGGAGTGGCTGACTGGTCGGTAATCGCCACAGAGGAGATAAACGGAAACAGTGAAGCGAGGCTTAACCTGTCTCTCGGGGCTATGATCGCAGGGGGAGAGGCAACTGCCGCCCTGTATTATAACAGTATGCAGCCATTCACGCACAAGCAGCAATACTATCAGTGGAGGTACGTTAACAATGACTTTGCTCCTGTAAGACAGATAATGGCAGGTAAGATTGCAACCCAGGCCACTTCATCGATCTACAATCCTGTAGTAGGGGTGCAGTTCACGAACAACCCGAGTACATACCGGCGTTCATTCGGATCGTACACCCTCAGTGACCTGACGGAACCCGGCTGGATTGTTGAGCTTTATGTCAATAATGTTTTGGTTGACTATGTAAAGGCAGATGCATCAGGATTCTACAAGTTTGAGGTGCCACTTGTTTACGGGAACTCAGTTGTGCAGACAAAGTTTTACGGACCGTGGGGTGAGGAGCGTACCAGAGAACAGACAATCAGCATACCTTTTAACTTTCTGCCAAAAAATACTTTTGAATATAAGATAAGTGCCGGAGTTGTTGAAGATACGCTTCTAAGCCGTTTTTCGAGGGCATCGTTCAATTACGGAATTGCGCGCAGGCTTACAGCCGGTGCCGGTATCGAATACCTGTCGTCTGTTACCACAGGACCAGCCATGCCTTACATTAACGCATCATGGAGTCTCTTCAACAATTTTCTGCTGTCGGGTGAATATGTTTATGGCGTTCGGACCAGGGGCACGCTATCATACCGTCTTCCCTCAAATCTACTGCTTGATGTCAACTACACAATGTATGATGAGGGCCAGAAGGCAATTAATCTGAATTATCTTGAAGAGTTGAAGGCAGTTCTCTCTATGCCCCTGAGGTTAGGGAAATTTTCAACATACCAGAGGCTCTCATTGCATCAGATAGTCTTGCCCGGTTCAGCTTATACAACTGGTGAGTGGCTCTTTTCCGGCTCGCTAAGGGGTGTCAGCACCAACCTCACAACCTATGGGATATTCGTTGAGAATACAGACCCGAATTTTTACAGTAACCTGTCTCTTGCAATCAGGCTTCCGAAAGGATTCGTAATAATGCCACAGGCGCAGTACGGCTATACCCAAAACAGACTCTTTTCCGCCAAAGTAGGAATGTACAAGTATGTACTTAAACACGGATTCCTTAATCTCTCCTTCGAGCAAAACTTTATGAGCAACATGCGCATGGCTGAACTTGGGTTCAGGTATGACTTCTCCTTTGCCCAGGCCGGTGCCTCAGTAAGGCAGGTTGATAACAGAACATCGTTTGTCCAGTATGCAAGGGGTAGTTTGATCTATGACCGTAAATCAGAGTTTCTGGGAACCGATAACAGGACAAATGTTGGCAGGGGTGGTATCGCAGTAATACCATACCTCGACCTCAATTCAAACGGAATGAGGGATTCGGGTGAACCAAAGGCAAGTGGCCTGAATTTGAGGGTCAACGCCGGCAGGGTTCAGAAGAATGAAAAAGATACTACTATATTGATCCTGGGTCTTGAACCCTATACTCAGTGCTTTATCGATCTTGATCCGAACAGCTTTGATGATATTTCATGGAGACTATCTGTGAATACCATTAGTGTTGCCGTCGATCCCAATATCATCAAAACTATTGAGATAGCTGTAAATGTTGTGGGAGAAGTTACCGGCACGGTTGTGCTTGAGAGAGATGGTGAAAGGAGGGGTATAGGCAGGATCATCGTAAGCATATTTAATCTGAATAACAAACAGATTGGCCGCACACTGACGGAGGAAGATGGTTACTACAGCTATTTCGGGATGGTTCCGGGTTCCTACAATGTTCGCATAGATACGACCCAGATATCAAGGTTAGGCATGATAGCTGAGCCTGATTCAATACCCTTCAGTATTGCTTATGGCCCCGACGGTGACATAGTTAGGAACCTGAATTTTACAATAAGGCCGAAGCCGGCAGATACGGTTGATATTGAGCCTGTTGTAGCCATTCCTGACAAGCCCGTCATCAGGAAAGACACTACCTACATGATTGTTCATGAAGTAGTTGAGGAGCTTGTTACTATTACCGAAGACAGTTGGGCTATTCAGTTGGGTGCTTTCAGGGTTCGCTCCAATGCCGAGAATATGAGGCGTTCGCTTGAGAAGCAGTTGGGCCGCAAGGTTGAGATAGTTATTGAGGATGATTTTTATAAGGTTCGAATAGTTGAGATTCCAGACCGCGCCGAGGTAGATCGCATAATTGAGATCTTGCGGCAGAACGGGGTAACCGAGTTGTGGGTTATCAGCCTGAGGGCCAAACAGCAGCAGCTGGTCCTGACCGAGAGGCAGGATACTGTCAGGACGATTACAGAGACGGTTATTGAACGGCCGGGTGTTACTATTACCCGTGAAAACTCAATCCAGGCCGGTGCTTTCTATGTTGAGTCCAATGCAACCACCCTGAAAGAGAGGCTGGAGAAACAGATTGACAAGAAAATAATAATAGTTGAGGAAGATGGATTCTTCAAGGTACGTATTCAGGGTTTTGAAAGCAGGGAAGAGATGGAGAAATATCTGCCTGTGCTTAGGCCGTTCGGGCTGTATGATCTCTGGATATTACCGGAGATCAGGGTTCCGGACCTCATTGAACAACCTGATACGGTTATAGTACCTGTTGAGGATAAGAAGGTTGCTGAAGAGATAAAGGAGGAGACCAGGAAGGAACTGAAAATCGTTATTCCTGATGAAGCACCTGAACCGACTGTCGCCATACAGGCAGGGGTTTACTATAAAAGGCTTCAGGCGGTGCGGGCCCAGAGAAAGATCAAAAGGAGACTTGACCTGCCGGTAGAGATAGTACAGCAGTGGGATATGTACAGGGTTCTGGTAACCGGTTTCTATACCCGTGAGGAGGCATTCATATACTATCCTGAGCTTGCCGGTCTTGGGTTCCAGCAGATAAGCCTTATAGAGAAGCGGTAGAGGAGTGTGAGAACCATAGTGTGAGTGAGAAAAAAGAGTGAAAATGCTCGCTCTCGCTCTCACTCTCACTCTTTTTTAAGTGGTGCCACTCGGAATCGAACCAAGGACACACGGATTTTCAGTCCGTTGCTCTACCTACTGAGCTATGGCACCCTGTTTGGGACTGCAAATATAGTCGTCAAATTTTATACTGCAAACAGTTTCGGAAAAAAATATGTTTGGATTCATCGGGGTGATGGAGTACTTTTGCCCTCCGGCAGAACTTTGATTATCAATGGATCTATACTTCAGTACTCTTGACAATGGCATACGGATGGTTCACCATCCTGTGAAGGGCGGTGTTGCTCACTGCGGAATAATAATCAATGCCGGATCAAGAGATGAGTCGGATGATGAGCATGGTCTGGCACATTTCATTGAACATATGCTCTTCAAGGGAACCGGGCGTCGCAAGGCATATCACGTGTTAAGTTTTCTTGATGACGTTGGGGGCGAGCTTAATGCCTATACCACAAAGGAGGAAACCGCCATCTATGCCAGCGTTCTAAAGGAGCACTACAAAAGAGCCGTTGAACTGATCGGTGATATCCTCGCAAATGCTTCATTTCCTGCCAGGGAGATGGAGAAGGAAAAGGAGGTGGTGATTGAAGAGATCAATTCATATCTTGATACGCCGGCTGAGCTCATCTTTGATGAATTTGACGGACTTGTCTTCAGCCATGCATCAATCGGGAAAAGCATACTGGGAACGCCTGAATCGGTAAGGTCTTTCTCAGTTGATAAGATACGCCGGTTTATTGCAACCAATTACGATACAACCAGGATGGTATTTTGCTCGATTGGCGACATACCTCCCGGGGTTGCAGAGAGACTTTTCCGGAAATACTTTGGTGCTATACCACATAACCGGGGAGCAGACAGGAAGAGATTCGATCCGGGATACAATCCGGTTACCCTGACAAAGAAGACCGGCACCAACCAGGCTCACTGCATAACAGGCAACATAGCATATAACCTTCATGATGACAGGCGGCCTGTGATGTATCTCCTGAATAACATTCTTGGAGGTCAGGGGCTCAATTCACGTCTCAACATGTCAATGCGCGAGAAGCACGGTTATGCATATAACGTTGAATCAAACTACCATCCTTACGCAGATACCGGCTTGTTTTCCATCTATTTTGGTACAGATGAACGCAATATCGCAAAAAGCTTTGCGATTGCACGAAAGGAGATGGACAGACTGATGGCAGTAAGGCTTGGCCCGGTTCAGTTGCACAGGGCAAAGAATCAGATAAAGGGATACCTGGCAAGGTCATATGAGAATCATGAGCATCTGATGCTAAGTATGGGTAAAAGCCTGCTGGTATTCGACCGGATTGAGAGGGCAGAGTCGATATACAGGAAGATAGACGCCATTACGGCAGAACAGGTTATGGCCACGGCAAATGAGGTCTTTGCCCCGGAACTGATGTCGTCACTCATTTACCGGTAGAACCATGGAAAAGGGGCTGGAATCGTACTTGTCTGAACACAGCAGTGCTGAAGACCCGCTGCTGAATGAGCTTTACCGGTTTACCTATCTTAATGTTGTCAATCCGAATATGGTATCGGGTCATCTGCAGGGAAAGTTCCTGGAGTTTATCACATATATGATGAAGCCGAAACTCGTCCTTGAGATTGGTACTTTCACCGGTTATTCAGCCATATGCATTGCAAGAGCTCTTCCGGAGGGCGGGCTTCTTCATACAATAGAGGAGAATGATGAACTTAAGTGTGTCATCAACAGGTTTCTCATCAAGGGGGGTGTTGCCGAGCGCATTGTGCTTCACATTGGAAGGGCGCAGAGAATTGTTCCCACCCTGGGCCTGAAATTCGATATGATATTTATTGACGGCGACAAGAGAGAATATGCAGATTATTACATGTTGGCTCTCGATCATCTGGCACCCGGGGGGGTAATACTTGCCGATAATGTACTATGGGGAGGCAAGGTCCGGGAAGGAGAGAGCCGCGATCCCCAGACACGTGGTATTATTGAATTCAACAAAATGGTTAAGGAAGACGACTCAGTCGTCAAGGTCATTCTGCCTCTGCGGGATGGGATTATGCTAATCAGAAGGAAATAGTTTACCGTTTACCGTATTATATTTTTTTTGCAGATTCAATTATTCTCTTAATTTTGTAGGACATATTTACCGGGAAGGCCTGTAAAATGGGTTGTATTTATTAATTAATCAACCTTTTATGAGAGGAAGGCCAGAATGTTCCGATTGCAAGGTATTTAAGCGGTCATATTTTTCAACGCTGGAGGATAGTGATCTTGAAGATCTTAAATACGAGAAGTCCGCATCTTTGTATAAAACGGGTCAGATCGTTTTTCAGGAGGACAGCAGGGCGGTAGGTGTTTATTGTCTCAATTCCGGTAAGGTCAAGCTTTACAAAGTCGATAATGAAGGTCGTGAGCAGATCGTGAGGTTTGTTACACCCGGTGAGCTGTTCGGTTACAGTTCGATCACAGGATCGAGGCATTACCTTGTAACTGCCGAGGCGATTGAAGATTCAGTTGTCTGTTTTATCAATTCTATTTTCTTTTCTGAGCTTACCACAAAATATCCCGAGATACTCAAGACACTCATAAATGCTTTGGGAACGATGCTCAACGATGCTGAAGACAGGATGATATCGCTGGCTCGTAAACAGGTGCGTGAGAGGCTGGCAGAAACTCTGCTTTCACTCTGCAGGAAGTTTCATCCTGAAGGATGCCTGGATGAGAATATAATTAATCTTTCCAGAGAGGATCTTGCAAGTATTGTCGGTTCTGCAACCGAAACAATCATAAGGCTGCTGTCGGAGTTTCGTGAGGAGAATCTGATAGTTATAGAAGGCAGGAAGATAATCCTGAAGGATGTCAAGCGCCTTAAGAAGATTGCCAGCTATGAGAAGGCATTTTGATGATTGCCGGAGATCAACTTTTCCTTTCAATTCTAACATACACATAATCAACTGGTTTACTTGTTAAAACTGATCTGTGTCATGTTCTCTGCCAACACTGAGACAGCTTCCAGACTGATCTTTCTTAAGTATCAGGTATGATGAGAATCTTCCCGTGAGAGGAACCATTGTCAATTTTTTTTTATTTCTAATGGTTGAAATTGGCTTGTTGTAACCCATGCCTTCCCGGCAGAAATATTTTTAATATCAGCATTAACCAATTGGTTCCCTCAAAATGAACAGAGTGATAAAGATCAACAGAGAGGAATGGAACAAGTTGCTCATTCGGCTTTCGGATTCAGGGGAGCGTTTATTTGCCCCTGTACGAAAGAACGGAAGTTTTGATTACGAGCCTGTGGAGAGAGGCAATACAGGGGGTATTGTCTATAATGAGGCAAAACCTTCGTCTCCGCTCAAGATCTTCTTTCTGCCCCTGAGGCTGAATGTGACGAATGATGGCAAACCTGCCCGCCGTACCATTGTAATGGGCGCACCGGCCTGTGACATTGAAGGGATTAAGCTACTCGATGCAATGTACATCGATGAGAAATACACCGACGAGACCTATGTCAGCCGCAGAGAGAATACAATAATAATAGGAGCGGCCTGTCACAAGACAAGCGACAGCTGTCATTGCACGGTCTACGGTTTGAATCCATGGCCCGGCGAAGGGTGTGACATCTCAATGAGTCATACGGGTGAGGATATTATACTGGAGTCCTTATCGGAGAAAGGAGAGTCGTTTATGGTTGAGGTATCAGGGATGACAGATACCGGTGAGCCGGCATCTGGCGATCTTACCCTGATTGAAAGGCTCAGGGCTGCATCGGCATCGGAGGTTGCTGCCAGGAACAACGGGCTGCCCGGAAACACTGAAACCGGAAAACTTACAGAAGCTGCCGGGCCTGAGTTCTGGAAGAAGCACTCATCAAGTTGTGTCTCCTGCGGTGCGTGCTCGGCTATCTGTCCCACCTGTACATGCTTCTTGCTGATCGACCGTCCCGGTTTTGAGAAGATCAAGCAGCAGGATACATGTCAGTATCCGGCTTTTGAGCGGGTTGCCGGCGGTGAGGATCCTCTAAAGGAGCTCAGTGTAAGGTTCCACAACCGGTATATGTGCAAATATGTTTGGAAGCCTGAAAGGTTTCATGTACTGGCCTGTACGGGCTGCGGCAGGTGCAGCGACGGATGCATTGCCGGTATCGACAAGAATAAAGTGATCAGGGAAATGGTTTGATAAAACGTACAGACGTGAGTAATATTAACGGTTTATATAAGGTATTAAAGGCAACGGTCGATGAGGTGATTGATGAATCACCGCTTATAAAGACCCTTGTAATGACACCCGAGGAACCTTTCAAGTTCAATACGGGAGAATTCGTTGAGCTTACGCTTGACGGGCAGGGTGAGGCACCCTTCACCCCATCTTCATCTCCTTATATCACAGAGAAGCTGGAGGTGACGATTATGAAGACCGGTTATATAACGACCAAGTTTCATGATCTCAAGCCCGGAGCCGTTCTTGGCATCAGAGGGCCATTTGGCAGGGGCTATCCTGTTGAAAGGTTCCTTGGCAAGGAGGTGCTGATCGTAGGAGGTGGTTGCGGTCTTGCCCCGATCAGGTCGTTACTCTTTACACTCATTGAGATGAAGGATCAAGTAAAGAAGGTCGTTCTGCTGTATGGGTCGAAGACGCCTACCGACTGTATCTACAAACCGATGTTCTCAAAACTTAACAGCATCAATAACTTCGAGACCTACCGTTCAGCTGATAATCCTGATGGTTCTGACTGGGATGAATCTTACGGCCTGGTGACCAAACTTCTTGACACACCCAGGGTTGATCTCAGCAATGCGATTACCGTTGTTTGCGGTCCTCCCATTATGATGAAATTCGCCACGCTAAAGCTTGTCGAGATGGGGTTCCGCGATGAGGATATCTTCCTGTCGATGGAGAAGAATATGTCGTGCGGGCTGGGCAAATGCGGGCATTGCATGATGGGGGAGTTTTTTGTCTGCAAAGACGGACCGGTATTTACCTACGACGAGATAAAGCATAATCCGGAAATCTGGAAATAACACAACCTCAGTTTAGCGATATGAGCCTTAAGATAGTAATAGATATGATGAAGTGCCGGAGTTGCAACAGTTGTGCGGTATCATGTTCGTACCAGCATCACCCCGGCAACAACGGTATGCTGCAACTGCTTGAAAAGGCGGCTTTTCAGTTTACATGCAGGAAATGCGAAGAGGCTCCCTGCATTGACGTTTGTCCTGTCGATGCCCTTGAAAAAGATTCTGACGGAGTGGTCAGACGGTCATCCAATCTCTGTATTGCATGCAAATCGTGTGTGATGGCCTGTCCGTTCGGTACCATGATGAACAATTTCTTTGAAGTCCGCAAATCGATTTGTGACTATTGTGGACTCAACGGTTCACAGGTCAGGCTGCTATGCGTTGAAACCTGTCCTGAAGATGCTCTTACGGTTGAGGACAGGGAAGAAGACCCTGCCGACAACCTTCAGAAGCTTAATGAGAAGGTACTTGTCAGGGAGATACTCTGGGAGAAGTTGAAACATGAATAATTTATTGAGATGATAAAAGAGCTATTCTATTTTCTGATTTTTCCGGGAATGATTTTTTCGGTGATAGTGGGAGGGGTACTATCGTGGTCAGATCGAAAGATTACTGCCAGGGTGCAGTTCAGAAAGGGACCGCCCTTCCTGCAGCCATTCTATGATCTGGGGAAACTGTTTTACAAGGAGACGATCCTTCCAAAGCACGGTGCAAAGCTTACATTTCTGGCGGCCCCGGTATTTGCACTTTTCAGCGCTACACTGGCAAATGTATTTATTCTTCTTCCCTCAATATTCCCTGGTAGCGGGTTCAGGGGTGATCTTATTGTCATATTTTATTTGCTGGCGATACCATCACTGACCTACCTGCTGGGGGCACTTGCCTCGGGGAATCCACTCGGGGCGCTGGGGGCTTCACGCGAGATGAAGCTGATAATAAGTTATGAGCTGGCATTTATACTATCGCTGGCGTGTATTATTATCAAGAGCGGCATGAACCTGTCGGTCGCCGATATCCTTGCGGCACAGCAGGAACAGGGAGCATTTATAGGATCAATTTCTGGTGCACTGATATTTATCGTGATACTTTTTGTCAACCAGGCCAAGCTGGCCCTGGTTCCCTTTGATATGTCCGAAGCCGAGACAGAGATTGCCCATGGTGTATTCATTGAATATTCGGGAAGTGCATATGCCATAATCAAAATGGCAAGATATGTGATGCTTTTTGCCCTTCCGTCGATGCTGGTGACACTGCTTCTGGGCGGTTTCAGTTTCAGCGGAATCGGCATTCTGTGGTCGGTTCTGAAGTTGCTTCTGATACTACTGCTTATTACTCTTATCCGGAATACTAATCCGAGAGTAAGAATAGACCAGGCCATGAGGTTCTTTTTCATATGGATGAACCTGCTGGCTGTAATTGCAATTGTGCTTTCATTGATTAACCTGTAAAACTTAAAAAGTTGGGCTTAGGAAGTTATTGTTTCAGGAAATCGCTGTGGGTATTCCATTTCGGTGGAGCCTCATGCAATAACTGCGATATAGAGATCCTCGATTGTCTTACCCCGAGGTATGACATTGAAAGATTCGGGATGCAGCTTGTGGGAACCATCCGGCATGCAGATGTCTTGCTGGTTTCAGGTTCAATAAACAGGAAGTGCCACGACCGGCTGCTGGAGCTGTACCATCAGGCGCCAAAACCCCTGCTGGTGGTGGCATTTGGTGCATGCGGGTGTACTGGTGGAATTTTCGCCGAGGGCAATACATTTGCCGGACCGGTGGACAAGATAATACCTGTCGATGCCTATATCCCGGGTTGCCCTCCCAAACCTGAGGCAATACTTGCCGGAATTGTGAAACTGTTAAATAAATAGTGTGCGATGGCAGCTATAAACTATGAAATATTACCCGAGATACTCAAGCTGAACTTCAACAGTGACATCCAGAGGCTGATGGTTCTGCAAAGAAGACGTCTCGTGGTGCAGATAAGGAAGGAGGCTCTTCCCGAAATAGCCAACTATTTCCTCGACGAACTTAAATACAGGTTCATCATTGCGAGTGGTATGGTTGCTGACAGCGGTTATGATATTCTGTATCATTTCAGTGATGACAGGCAGGGCTACGTGATTAGTCTCAAGGTAAATCTTGACCGGAAGAAGCCGGAGGTGGAGTCGCTGGCTAACCTGATAAGTGCAGCTAACTGGATAGAGAGGGAGATACATGAACTGTTCGGAATAAAGTTCATTAATCACCCCGGGCTTACCAAGCTTATCTCAGAGGGGAACTGGAAGGAGGATGAGCATCCCTATGCCCGTCCGGAACGTGATAATAAAAAAACTGTAAAGAAATGAGTACCAGGACGGTAATACCCATCGGGCCATATCATCCGCTGCAGGAGGAACCCGAACTCTTCAAGCTCTATTGCGAGGGTGAAATAGTCAGGGACATAGAATGGGAAACCGGTTACAATCACCGGGGCATAGAGAAGATCAATGAATCGAAGACATTCGACCAGGTATTCTTTGTAGTTGAAAGGATCTGTGGCATATGTTCCACATCACATCCCTTTGCCTATGCAAATGCCATGGAAGAACTGGCAAAGGTCACCGTTCCTGACAGGGCAAATTATATCAGGACTATCATCGGGGAGCTGGAGCGTATTCACAGTCATCTGCTTTGGGTAGGCCTGGCGGGGCATTTTCTGGGATATAATACGGTTTTCATGTGGGCATGGAAATACCGCGAGATGGTTCTTGATATTTTCGAGAAGATAACAGGGAACAGGAACAACTATGCGATGTTCTGTATAGGTGGAGTAAGGCGCGATGTGCCGAATGTTCATATAAGCGATATCAGGAAGATGGCTGATAAGATGAAACCAAAGCTCGACCTTCTTACCGGAGCTGTGATGGATGATCCGGTAATTCATGCCAGAACTAAGGGTGTAGGCATTCTGACGAAGGAGGATATAATTGATTATGCTGCAGTGGGCCCGACTGCCAGAGCTTCGGGAATTGCGATTGACGTAAGGCGCGATGACCCGTATGCCGCCTATCCTCTTGTCGATTGGAAAGTGATAACATCGGAGAGTTGCGATGTTTTTGCAAAGGCGGAAGTCAGGCTTCTGGAGATGTATGAATCGCTTTCGATAATCGAACAGTGTCTCGATAAGATGTCGCGTACACCTGAGGGCGATATCTGTAATCACGTTAAGGAGATTCCTGAAGGTTGCGGTTTCGGTCGGGCAGAGGCGCCAAGAGGAGAGGTGTTCCACTTCATAAAGAGTGATGGTTCCAATTCACCCGTACGTCACAAGGTGCGAGCGCCCAGTTATGTCAACATAGCCACTTTCAAGAAGTCATGCGTGGGACAGACCGTAGCCGATGCAACAATAATACTGGCCGCCGTCGATCCATGCTACTGCTGTACAGAGAGGATGGCTTTTGCATATGACTGTTTCAGCGGCAAGCAGATCATGAACGGACTTGATTTGATTCGTATTTCGCAGCAGAAAACCAACGAACTGAAAATGAAGCTATAAACCAGAGGCTATGGATGAACTGTTATATATTATCTGGATACCGCTGGCAGCAGGACTACTGCTGGCGCTGGTCCCCGAGTCGCTGAGAAAGATAACGGGAGTGATAACCTCCCTTGTCACGGCTCTGGCTTTTGCCTTTGCCATTGCACTGTACGCCGGCAAGGGGTTATCAGGACATCTGACCATGAGTCTGATGCCCGAACTGGCAGAGAGGTTCCCTGTCGCAGACTGGTTTGCCGGGAGGTTCGGAGGGATGTATATCGATGAACTGGCCAGACTGCTGATGATGCTTATAACCTTTTTCAGTTTCATCATTTCGGTCTATTCTCTAAAATATACCAGTAAGGCACACAGAATAAAAGGCTACTATTCCTATATTCTCCTTACGATGACATTCTCATCATTGGCGGTGATATCAGATCATCTTCTGTACTTCATATTCTGCTGGGGAGTTCTTGGAATAACCCTGTACAAGCTTATAAAGGGCTCAGACGAAGAGGGAGCGGCTGCTGCAAAAAAGACGCTTATCCTGGTCGGGGCATCAGATACAATAATGCTTCTCGGGATTGCCATTGTGCACAAGATGGTTGGTTCCTTCGACATAAGCGGAGCAGGGATTTCAACCTCAACGACACTTGGAGCCGTTGCCTTCTTCGCTCTTCTTATCGGCAGCTTCACCAAGGCAGGAGCCGTTCCGTTCCATACATGGGTGCCTGATTTCGCCAAAAAGGCGCCGGCCTCATCGACAGCGCTGCTACCGGCCTCACTGGACAAGCTTCTGGGCATCTACTTTATGTACCGCATCTGTACCGAACTCTTTGTGCCCGGTGAATGGATAACCCTGCTGCTTGTCGTGGCAGGTGTCAGCACAATAATAATAGGTGTGATGATGGCCCTGGTGCAGCATAACATGAAGCAATTGCTCGGATACCATGCCGTATCGCAGGTGGGATACATGGTTCTGGGTATCGGTCTGGGCTCTCCTCTTGGTATTGCGGGTGGCTTATTTCATATGGTAAATCACACCATGTATAAGTCAGGTCTTTTCCTGGTTGCAGGAAATGTTGAACACAGGTTTGGTACAGACCAGATTGAGCATTTAGGAGGCTCTGCACGCTATATGCCTGTAACCTTCATGGCAGCGGTGATATTCGCCCTGTCAATTTCCGGCGTCCCGCCCCTGAACGGATTTGCCTCCAAATGGCTTATATATCAGGGTATAATCGATTTTGGCGAGGGGGCTGGAATAGCTAACAGGCTATGGGTTGTCTGGCTAGGCCTTGCTGTTCTCGGTTCTGCCCTTACGCTGGCCAGTTTCATTAAATTTCTGACAGGGGTATTTCTTGGAAGGACATCAAAGCCATCAAATGCAGGCGTTGCATCAGCCGGAATGCTGGCACCCGTTACAATACTTGCGCTGATATGTGTTGTGACAGGTGTTCTGGCAACTCCCTGGGTTATTCCGAAGATCATCAAACCGCTTGCTACAGGGTTTGACTATGCCGGATTATGGCAGTCGGGAACAGTATCGCTGATGGTTCTTGTGTCAATTATTATCGGGGTGGTGATCTACCTTGCAGGCAACATTAAGAAATTCCGCACTGAAGACAGTTTCATAGGGGGTGAACGTGACCAGAACATCACAAAAGTAAGTGTACTCGACTTCTACAAGACCATCAGTCAGGCCTCTTTCTTCAAGCCCCTGTATGAGGCTGCGGCCAAACGGTGGTTCGATATCTATGATCTCGGTAAGGGGATTGTACTTTATTTCAGCAAACTGGCAGGCAAAGCTCATACGGGGATACTCCCCTTCTATATAGCCTGGCTGGTTTCAGGGCTGGTGATTCTGCTGATATTAATGCTAATTTAAGCGTAGTATAACATGGAGACAAAACTCATAATAGTATTGGTACTGATGATAGCCGGGGCGATCCATGCGTTGCATGCAAAGGATCTGCTTTCAGCCATTGTCTCGTACGGAGTGGTGGGATACAGCCTTGTAGTTGGATTTCTTCTGCTAAGGGCTCCCGACCTTGCCATTGTACAGATTGTGGTTGAGACCATAGCCCTGATAATAATGATATCGGTTCTGATCATCAGCACGCGTGAGGATCTGGCTGAAAAGGGGACCGTAAAGATTAAGGGTGTGGCCTATGTCAATGTCCGAAACCTCTCTTACATCTTCTTCGCTTTGATTGCCGGATTCTTTCTTCTCTGGGCCTTCAACCTGGTGACGGCAGACCTTACTCCCCTGGGAGAGCATGAAACCCGCATGGCTACCGAGTACATTACAGGTGGTGTTGAGGGAACCGGCAGCATAAACCTTGTGACAGGGGTGCTTTTCGACTACAGGGGGTTTGACACCCTTGGAGAGGCCACCATATTGTTTACGGCCGTTATGGGCATACTTGCAATACTAAGGCTGAAAACCCACAAATTATAGCGATCATGAAAGGAATGACAATAATCGTAAAGAATGTAACCGCCCTGCTGTCAGGACTGGTGTTCCTTTATGGCTGCTACATAATATTACACGGACACCTGACACCCGGCGGCGGTTTTGCCGGCGGCACGATAATAGCCGGTTCGTTTATTTTACTGGTAATTGCAAACGGCATACAATACTTCAGGCTCAAGAAAGAGAAAGAGGAGTCATCACTCCTGGAAGGTGCCGGCATTCTCTGTTTCCTGCTGCTCGCCACCGGAGGACTCCTTCTGACAGTACCGGTATTCTTCAAAAATCTTTTGCCGGTAGGAACCCCGGGCTCCCTCTTCAGTGCAGGCGTAATACCGCTTTATAATATATTTATAGGGATTGAAGTTGCAGCGGCACTGCTCTCTATATTCCTGGCATTTGTAATCTATAAAACGGAGGATTAAGATGGCTGTTTATATGCTTTGTTTCCTGCTATTCCTCGTCGGCCTCTACGGTGTGCTCACGAGGAAGAATATCATCAAGATAATCATCGGACTTTGTGTAATGGAGTACAGCCTTTACCTCTTCCTGGCAATGATAGGGTATATCGATGGGGGTGCAGCACCGATTATTGATCCGTCGAAACCTGCGGGTCTGGTGGTTGACCCGTTGCCACAGGCTTTCGTCCTTACCGCCATTGTGATCGGCCTTGCAACTACGGCACTTCTGCTGGCAATTGCAATAAGGCTTTACAAGAAGTACAAGACATTCGACATTGACAAGATAAACACCTTAAAGGGCTAAGCGATGGATTCACTGGTACCTCTTTTTGTGATAATACCCCTGGGAATTGCCTTCCTGATACCGCTTGTATGGCGGCTCATACCTGGCATCTACCGTTATCTTCCGGCTGCCGGAATGCTGGCAATGACAGTAATTGCATTTGTGATGCTGTTTTCCCTGGATGGCGAAACCATCATCTACAAGGTAGGCGGATGGGAACCGGTAAGTAATATCCCCATCGGTATTCACCTTGTTATTGACAGCCTGAGCCTGATGATGCTGATCATTGTAAACATCGTGGGGTTGCTTGCAGGACTCTTCTCAATACCCTACATAGATAAATATACCGGGGAGAGTTTCTACTACTCTCTCTTTTCACTGATGGTAGCAGGCATGAACGGGGTGGTTATGACCGGAGACCTCTTCAACCTCTTTGTCTTCCTGGAAGTCGCAGTAATAGCATCATACTCCCTGGTTGCGTTCGGTAGCTCCAGGGAAGAGCTTGAAGCATCATTCAAGTATCAGGTGCTCGGGGGAATAGCATCGCTGTTTATCCTGTTTTCACTTGCAGTTACCTACTGGTATACGGGAACACTTAATATGTCCGATGTTGCTGTAGTAATGCAATCAGATCCCGGTTCCTCCACAGCACTCTTTATACAACTATTCATGGTGGCGGGCTTCGGACTTAAAGCTGCTATGATACCCTTCCATGCGTGGTTGCCCGATGCACACTCTTCGGCACCCTCGCCCGTATCGGCCATGCTGTCTGGCGTGCTGATAAAGGCAGTGGGAGTTTATGCAATACTGCGTCTCTTCTTCAGTATGTTTACAATTACTATCGAAATAGCCTGGGTTATTACCGTAATAGGTGCCCTTTCAATGGTAGTCGGAGTATTCCTGGCCATCGGACAATGGGATTTGAAGCGACTGCTTGCATACCACAGTATAAGCCAGATGGGCTATGTTATTACAGCATCAGGTATCGCTATGTTAATAATTGTCGGAGGAGGCGATCCTAAAGTTGCGGCCCTGGCCCTTGCAGGAGGGATCTTCCATATGTTCAACCATGCAATGTTTAAGGGGCTGCTGTTTCTTAACGCGGGGGCGTTGGAATATGCAACCGGTACTCGAAATCTGAAAGAACTGGGAGGCCTGTCGGATCTTATGCCGGTGACATCACTGACCAACCTGGGAGCCTCGTTGGCAATATCGGGAATACCACCATTCAACGGGTTTTTCAGCAAACTGATAATAATAATAGCTGCCGTCAAAGGCCGTTTCTATTTCCTTGCCCTGCTGGCAGTAATAGTAAGCATAATAACGCTGGCATCCTTTATGAAAGTACAGAGATATGCCTTTCTTGGCACTGTCAAATCACCAAAACTGTTAAAAGTCAGGGAGGTTCCCTTCCTGATGTATCTGCCGATGATCGTCATGGCGATCCTCTGCCTTGCCATGAGTCTTATGGTAATACCGGGGATAAGGGAGACCTTCCTTATGAATGCTGTTAACACACTGTTATCCGTAATATCGTGACCGATGAGAGCAATGAATGTTATACTCTATTATCTGATATGCTTCGCCACCTGGCTGTTGCTGACCAGCAGCCTTAGCTGGCACAACCTGATTGCAGGTGGGGTCATATCGCTGCTTACTACGATAATCTTCTCAAGGTTTTTCAGTTTTGATATCCGGAAACTGTTTAACCCGGCTCGTTTTTTCTGGCTTATTGTTTACATAATCTACTTCATCTGGGAATGCATAAAGGCCAACTTCGATGTTGCATACAGGGTCCTTCATCCCTCTCTGCCTGTAAAGCCGGGTATAGTCAGGGTTAAGCTGAATCTAAAGGGTTCGCTGGCCCGTACAATGCTGGCCAATTCAATAACCATGACCCCCGGAACAATAGCTGTTGATATTATTGACGATATCATGTATGTACACTGGATATATGTGCGGTCGCAGGAGCATGATGATTATGCAAACAGGATATCAGGAAAGTTTGAACGAATATTAACCAAGATATTTGAATGATGGAATGGATTGACTTTGCCCTATGGTTCCTTATCGCTCTGGCCGCCCTGTGCCTGATAAGGGTGATTCTGGGTCCTACCGTTGCCGACAGGGTAGTGGCCATTGACATACTGGGTATCATAGTTGTCGGTATTTGCGTTATACTGAGCATCAGCACTGAAAGGTCATTTCTGATAGATGTGGGGATCGCCTGGATAATTCTCAGCTTCATCGGAACCCTCACAATGGCAAAATATCTGGAAAGGAGGAAGTTAAATGAATGAGTTGATAAGCAATATTTTGATCGGCATTGGTTTGTCGTTCAGTTTCTTCGGTTGCCTTGGACTGCTAAGGTTCCCTGATGTGTATAATCGACTTCAGTCGGCAACCAAGTGTGTTACACTCGGAACCTGTGCCATAATGCTGAGTCTGGTGATTAGGTATGGTTTCAACGATATCGGGATTAAGGGTCTTTTAGCCATTCCGGTACTCTTTTTTACCTCCACTGCCGGCGCCCATGCTCTACTTAAAGGATCCCATAATTTCGGCATCAAAATGTGGGATAAGAGCGTTGTCGATCACTATCGTGATGATACGGAAGGTGATGTGGAAAATAAAGATGAAAACAATGAAAATGCATAGCAGAGATGAAGTATCCTAAATTGCGTGAGATAAGGGAGGCAGTAGTGTCGCTTTTCACTCCTGCTTATACTACCCCCTTCCCGGCCCGCGAGCATGTGCCGGAAGAAGACTTCAGGGGCAAGCCTGAAGTCAATGAGGAGAAATGTGTGGGATGCATTACATGCGCAAATGTTTGTCCGCCACATGCCATAACGGTTTCCGACGATGCTTCAACAGGGGTGCGTACCATTGTCAGGGATTACGGAAAATGCATTTTCTGCGGGCAGTGCGAAGCATTTTGCATTACCGGTGAGGGCGTAATACTGTCAAACAAGTTGTACGACATAGCTGTCTTCGACCGCAATAACAGTGTCGAAACACAGACCAGAGAGCTGGTACTCTGTTCATACTGTAATGCAGTGATCTCTACCAGGGAACACATAAAGTTCCTTTTTGACAAGCTGGGGCCGAAAGGATATTCTTCCACCCTGGCCCTGAATATAGTCAATCAGACACTTGTGTCAGATACTGATTCTGTTGAGGTGCCTGTTCAGGATGACCTTAAAAGGAAGGATATGTTCAATACTATCTGCCCTAATTGCCAGCGCAGCGTGCAGGTGAAAATGCTGCTATAGGTGAAGGAACAGCTCAGGAAAATACTCTGCAACAAAGGGACGGCGGTCCTTTTTGCCGGAGTTGGTAATGTGCTCAGGAGCGATGACGGTGCGGGGGTTTATATTGTTTCATCCATTCAGGCAAAAGGTAATATTTCAACCCTGCTGGTTGAGGCCAGCATCGAAAATTACATCAGTAAAATAAACTCGCTTGCTCCTGATATTCTCATAATAGCTGACTGTATTGACTTCAACAGGGAGCCGGGTTATTCAGGGATAGTGCCGGTGAGTCAGATACATGAATTTACAATTTCAAGTCATAATATATCATTGCGCAGGATTGCGGAGCACCTTAAAATGGAGGTATATGTCATCGGTATCCAGCCGGCAGATTTAAGGGTTGGAGAGAATATGACAGCTCAGGTGCAACAGGAGGCAGACAGGATTATAGAGATGATAAATGAAACCATAGCCGGTAGTTGTACGTAAAATAATCTATATTCCGGCATATGAAAACCTACACTATCGAGATAGAAGGTCTTGTACAGGGGGTCGGCTTCAGACCCTTTGTTTATAAACTGGCAACCTCACTCGGGATAGATGGTAGCGTGGAAAATCTGAATACCGGTGTAAGAATTATCCTTAACTGTGACAGCGGTTCATTACAGAATTTCATTGAAAAACTGAAACTTAATGCACCTCTGCAATCGCGTATAGACGCATTAAGATATCGTGAAACTGAGGACAGAAGCTTATGCGGTTTCTCCATTGTCACCAGCAGTAATCTTTCCAATGAGGTTACGATTATCAGTCCTGATATTGCAGTATGTAGTGATTGCCTTGAAGACATGGAGAGGCAGCCGCACAGAAGAGACTATCCATTGATAAACTGCACCAATTGCGGTCCCCGGTTTTCTATTATCAGGGGAGTGCCTTACGACAGGTCACTGACCACGATGGATGCTTTCGCCATGTGTCAACGGTGCAGTAAAGAGTACAATGATGTGGAGGATCGCCGTTTTCATGCCCAGCCTGTTGCATGTAACAACTGCGGCCCTGTTTACTCAATGAGTATAAACGGTCTGATTCTGACGGGGACTGATGAGATATGCTCCAGTGCAGCATCATTTATCGATGAGGGAGGAGTGGTTGCTATAAAAGGGACAGGCGGATACCACATGGTTTGTAATGCATTCAATGAAACAGCCGTTACATCGTTGCGGGCTCAGAAGCTGAGGGAGGGCAAGCCTTTTGCCGTTATGTGCAGGAATATTGAGACTGTTGACGCCATTGCACACCTGAGCAGAACGGAGACGGAATCTCTTACTTCATGGCAAAGGCCGGTTTTGATACTGGAAGGACGCAATAAGGTCGCACCATCAGTTTCAAACGGACTCTCAACCGTTGGTGTGATTCTGCCATACATGCCTTTTCACTACCTGTTGTTCAAAAGGTTGAGTGCTGATGTTGTGGTCTTCACAAGTGCCAATATAGCAGAAGAACCGGTCATAATCGATGACAAGGCAGCACTTTCTCTCGAAGGGAAGGTCAGTGGGGCAACGATCAGTTACAACAGGGAAATCCATAACCGCACTGATGATCCGGTTGGAAGATATATAGCAGGTGATGTCACAATATTCAGGCGTTCACGGGGTTTTGCCCCTCTTCCGGTTCTTACTTCCATGGATACAGATGGTATTTTCGGCGCCGGCGCAGAACTCTCAAACTGCTTTGCAATTGGTAAGGGCAGAAATGTTATTTTAAGTCAGCATATTGGTGATCTGAGAAATTATTCAACTCTCGAATTTTACAAAACCTCACTGCAACGGTTCTCTGAAATGTTCAGGTTTGTGCCCCGGATGGTTGTACGGGATATTCATCCCGATTATCTCTCTTCCGTTTTTGTCGATGAAATGGCCATGGAAAAGCAGGTTCCGGTAATCAGGGTTCAGCACCACCATGCACATATAGCTTCGTGCATGGCCGAAAACGGTGTTGACGGGAAAGTTATCGGAGTCTCTATGGATGGTGTCGGGTTAGGCACTGACGGGAAGATCTGGGGTGGTGAGTTCATGGTTGCCGATCTCTGCGGATTTGAGCGTATTGCTCATTTTGAAGATGTTGCCGTGGCCGGTGGCGACTCAGTCTCTTTTGAACCCTGGCGGTCGGGAGTTTCGTGGCTTATAAGGTACGGGGTGCCATTTGAGGAGATAATGAAGC
>JAWOIF010000027.1:0-4412 GCA_046484805.1 Bacteroidales bacterium | reverse complement strand
GTCGTCTGGGCGCCGAAATACTAGTTCAGGAGGAGGCCATGGCATTCTATTCCCGCGATTATCCCATCGACCGGAATCACGAGCATTATCCGGTTTACTATGAGTTGCGGTATAGTTTAGAAAAACTTATGGCGCTTAAGTCCGGGCTGTTTGAAATAATCGGAAAGGAGTTCAAGGGGTGTTCGATGCATTGAACTGCATCGCTATTGCGAGGTTTTTTTCTGCAGCAGCCTGCTCTTCTTTAGGTCTCTCGAAAATTTTTCGGTGAGTGTTCCTGCCAATGTTTCTACCGATTCGGCGTTGGTCATGCTTTCCTGATGGCGGTGGATCATTTTTTCGCTCGATGTTTCAAATAGCCGCAACTCCAGAACCACTTGCCTGTCTATAATGAGATCCATGCTGTAAATATTGGCATAAGCCTGATAATAGGTATGGAAATAAAAAGGAGCGAATGGGTCACTCATGCTGCGCGTGGACCGTGAATATCCCTCCTCGGTCGAAACGTCAATCAGCCGCATCACGGCGACGCCATCCAGGTTGTTGTCAGTCAGCATTTCCAGATCCCGCGATTTTGCTTTATTCTGTCCGTAAATGGCTAACGGAAGAATACAGAGAAGCAGAAATGATGTAAGATACCTGTCCATAGTTGAACTGTATCAATTAAATGTTCGTTACTCGACTTTTTATTCAGGTAATTAATATAATTTATCTGAATAAGTGTGTGTTATGAAAGATAAATATCAATACAGAACGAACGAATCAGACTGGTGTAACTCCCTTTATCAGAATAACATTTCCATACTTTGCCGTCTCGCCGGTCATCACTATGGCAAAGGCGTTTTTAGCCCTGTCATAGAAGGTATAGCGGTCAATCTTTTTAATTGCAGGAAGGGCTGGATTGGTCACCATGATGCTCTTCCTGTACGCGGTCTCAACCTGCGGATCAGCGTGGTCTCCGGGTACCGGCTCCATCATTATCACCGGGTGGGGTACATAGCTGTCAAGCTCAAGCAGCGGCAGGATTGCTTCAAGCAGATCAGCAATGAGCAGTCCGTCAGCCCTGATCACCCTTTTTCCGAGGCTCTCGCCAGGGAAGTGCGCGTCGGCCAGCACCAGCTCGTCGCCGTGACCCATGCGCGCCATCACCTCAAGCAGCTGAGGTGAAATAAGCGGAGAAATTCCCTTTAGCATACCGGTTGTTTTATCAAACACCGTGAAATTACTTTATTCCGGGCTAAACCGAAAATTTTATTGACCCTGAGTCTTCAACAATTTTCCTATATGTGGGTTATTAGGTAGTAATCAGTATTTTTATATCTATAATTTTTACCGCACAATGAAAAGCACCGATTTCTTCACACTGGCCAACGGGGTCAAAATTCCGGCAATAGGTTTAGGCACATGGCAAATTCCTCCAGGTGACATGACTTATAACTCAGTAAAAGAGGCCCTTAAGGCAGGGTATCGTCATATAGACACAGCACAGGCCTACGGCAATGAAGCAAGCGTGGGACAGGCCATACTCGACTCCGGAATTGACCGCAGAGAGATCTTCGTCACATCAAAGCTTCCTGCCGAAATAAAAAAATACGACAGGGCCCTCCGTCATGCTGAATTTACCATGAAGAAGATCGGACTTGACTATATCGATCTTTACCTCATACATGCCCCGTGGCCCTGGACGGAGATCGGCGCTGACTATACCAAAGAGAATATCGAAGTCTGGAGGGCGATGGAGGAATTCTACGAAAGCCGCAAAACCCGCTCAATTGGCATATCAAACTTTAACGTGAAAGACATTGATGCAATCCTCGGAACATGCCGCATAAAGCCAATGGCAAACCAGATAAAGCTTCACATCGGGTATCCTCAGGAAGAAATTGTAAATCATTGCGTTAAGAATGGCATCCTGGTAGAGGGTTATTCCCCCCTGGCAACCGGAAAACTGCTGAATAACAAAGATATCGCACGCATAGCTGAGAAATACGGTAAGAGCGTTCCCCAGCTCTCAATACGCTACGTCCTTCAGAAAGGGGCACTTCCCCTTCCAAAATCAACTCATCCGGAATATATCAAACATAACCTGGATGTCGACTTTGAGATTGAGGAAGAAGACATGAAATACTTTGACAGCACATCTGATATGCGTTAATCTCTTTTTGATTAATTTGGGGGGATGAAACATCATCCCGGATGATATCACTTCCTCCCAAGAAACTGATACCTCTCCTGTCAAGTCCTTTCCTTCTTGCGGCGATACCCTCACTGATACTGTTTTTGCTGGTCCCCGTCAAACATGAGCGGTACATTCTTGAACTGAAATCAAGCACACAAGTTCTTGAAGGATACTGGCACAGCTACTGTGACCTCAACGGCGACGGCACCTCTGAAAGGATAGTGGCTTTTGACAACGTCAATTCGTCAGGAATAACCATATCAAGGGGAAACAGTATTCTGAACCAGTGGAACGTTCAGGGGAGCTTCAGCTTCTCAAACAGGAACACGCTCTATATACCGGCCGACTGCAACGCTGACGGGGTGAAGGAGATCTATCTCTTTTCTATGGCGGGTGACTCAATACTGCTTCACAGCATACCGAATCCTGACGTTTCGGGATTTGCCCTGACAAACCGGATGATTGATGTGGCCGGCCCCGGTATCAAGGCTCCCGATCCACTCATCCTCACCGCAGAACCCGAAGACCTTGACGGTGACGGATTTCCCGAATTGATATTTGGTATATCCTCAGGGTTCTCAAAGCATCCCCGGAAGGTATATGCCTACAACACTGTAACCGACTCACTGGTGGCTTCTCCCGACTGCGGCGGGTTTCTCCTCGGGATCATCCAGCACGATATCGATTCCGACGGATTCAGGGAGATTATGCCATACGGTTACGCTGCCGAAAACATCCCTGAGGATGAAATGCAATACCATGACCAGTCGGCCTGGCTGACAGTTCTTGACCGTAACCTCCGGTTCATCTTCGACCCGGTTGAGCTGGGTGGAAGCTTCACCATGGCAAAACCCATGGTGCTTCAGGCCAATGGGAATACCGTGACAGACCTGCTGGTTAGCAGTGTAGAAGCTGACTCCACTGCTGTTTTATGGTCATTCGGAATAAACGGCACCATTACAGGCAGGACACCCGTCGAGGCGTCACCATACAATAGCCTGATGACAGTAAACAGAAGAAATGAGCCTATATATGCGTTGCTTGAACGCGACAGGGGAATCGTCGTGCTCGATAAGCAAAAGAGAATCAGGCGGGTTATTGATTTCATTGGCTCACCAAATGTTACAACCAGGGATATAGACCGTGACGGATCACAGGAAATCATCATCTTCAGCATCGGGACCGGGAGGGTTTATGTTTACCGGGCAGGATTTTCCAAACCTGCAACGGCCGACATCGGCTGGGATTATAAGAATGAACCGGTAATCTCCATTATTTACAAACAGGATGAGTGGCCTGAAATCTTTCTGCAGTCGGGCACAAGGCAAGCTCTCCTGGAATACCGTCCAAACCCGTTATATTATGCCTCATTCGCCTTCTACCCGCTTATCTATGGCGCCTTCATAGCATTCGTACTGCTGATTCAGTACACACAGAAGAGGGCGCTCCTCAGACGGGAGGAGGAGCGAAAAAAGATCTCCGAGTTGCAATTGGCATTGATAAGGAACCAGCTTGATCCGCACTTCACCCTCAATGCCCTTAACTCTGTCCTCCACCTGGTTGAACAGTCAGATAAGGAGAAGGTCAGGGACAGCCTGCTCAGGTTCTCCGGTCTCTACCGTGAGCTGTTGCTCTCCGCCGGCAAGTCAAGGCGAACCCTGGGAGAAGAACTCGGGTTCTGCAGGGAGTACCTCGCACTTGAAAAGATGCGGTTCGGAAACAGGTTCAATTATGTCATTGACATGCCTGAAGGCATCAATGACGAACTTCTTGTTCCCAAGCTCGTCATCCAGCTCTTTGCAGAGAATTCAGTAAAACACGGTCTTGCAGGACTCGGGGAAGGTGGTCACCTGGCAATCAAAGTCAGGGGCAGCGGCAATGAGCTCACGATTGAGGTGAAGGACAACGGCATCGGCAGAACACGCGCAGCAGAGGAGCAGAGCGGTTCGACAGGCAGGGGAATGAAACTGATGAACGAACTGTTCGAACTGTGCAACAGGTATTATGAGGATACTTACAGCTTCAACGTCTCCGATCTTGCCGACGGCAGCGGCCAGCCTGCCGGAACGCTGGTAACGATTGCCATACATTACAGGAACGAAGCGGTCTGTATCATCTGAAAATAATTATTTTCGTATGCGCCCAATTATGACACCCTGAAGGAAAATGAAACTATTCTTAAGAGGCAGGTGTTAATTTTATAATAATCTGCCTTTTCTTAACAATGGCTACTGCC
>JAWOIF010000235.1:0-10647 GCA_046484805.1 Bacteroidales bacterium | reverse complement strand
GTAATACCTGAGGGCAGGTATCATGAGTTTTTTGGATGGATCAACCCCGGTTTCGGTAAGTTCAGCTTTTCGAGATCATTCGGATCTTCAATTCTTCCTCGCAGAGAGTATGTGCTTGATACCAACATGCACGGAGGGGAGAGAGCATTTGTGCTTACGGGAATATATGAGAAGGTACTGCCGATGGACATATATCCCATGCAGTTGCTGAAATCAATCCTTGTGGGCGATATTGATATGATGGAGAATCTGGGAATCTATGAAGTGGCTGAAGAGGATTTTGCTCTTTGCGAGTATGTCTGTCCTTCAAAAATTGAGATCCAGACTATGATTCGTAAAGGAATCGATCTTATGATAAAGGAAATGAGTTAGTAACAAACGCAGATTTACTATAATGAAATTTCTTAGAAAACAGTTAGACCACATCAAACCTCATTTTCAAAAAGGAGGCCGTTTAAGTGCTTTCCAGTCGGTCTTCGAGGGCTTCGAATCATTCATGTTCGTACCCGATACCGTTACATCGAAAGGTTCGCATGTGCGTGACCCTCTCGATCTGAAAAGGTCTATGTTTATAGTAGTAATAGCCCTGATACCCGCCCTTATTTTTGGTTGTTACAACATAGGACTTCAGCATTTCAGGGCATACGGTCCTGTTGTGTCAGGACTCGACGGTTCGTTACCGGAGTTGTTCTGGTTCGGCTTACTGAGGGTGCTGCCCCTGATAGTAGTAAGCTACGGTGTGGGTTTGGGAATAGAGTTCTTCACCGCGCAGAAAAGAGGTCATGAGATAAACGAAGGCTTTCTGGTCTCGGGCATGCTCATACCGCTGATCGTCCCGGTTGACGTACCGCTCTGGATGCTTGCAATTTCAACAGCATTTGCGGTAATTATCGGAAAAGAGGTTTTTGGCGGAACCGGGATGAACATACTGAATCCGGCACTTACGGCAAGAGCATTCCTGTTCTTTAGTTATCCCGCATGGATGTCTGGAGACAAGGTATGGATTAAAGACATGATGACAAATCCTGATGTGCTTGATGGCTTCTCAGGAGCAACACCACTTGCACTTGCTGCAGCAAACGAGACTGGAAGCATGCCATCTGTCATGGAGATGTTTATCGGAACCATACCCGGCTCAGTGGGAGAAACATCAACTGCTGCCATTCTGATCGGAGCGGTAATACTGCTCGCTACCGGAATTGGAAGCTGGAAGATAATGCTGAGTGTGGTACTTGGCGGTCTTGGGATGGGATTCCTTATGAATTTTGTTGCTGTCAACCCCTACATGGAGCTTCCGGCTTATTATCATCTTATTACGGGCGGCTTTGCATTTGGTGCGGTATTCATGGCAACAGACCCGGTGACAGCAACACAAACCGAAAGGGGCAAATGGATATACGGCTTTCTTATTGGCGTTATGGCGGTTTTGATCAGGGTGCTTAACCCTGCATACCCTGAGGGAATGATGCTTGCAATCCTGCTCATGAACGTATTTGCCCCGCTTATCGATCATTACATAATACAGGCAAATATCAGGAGAAGGGTGAAGAGAGCCTCACTACAAAAAGCATATTGATATGAAGGACTTTAGCAACAGATATATATTCATCTTTTCGGTGGCAATGGTAACAGTTGTCGCTGCTCTGCTTTCAGCTGCCGCCATGCTGCTCCAGCCACTTCAGGAGCGAAATCGCGAAATTGAAAAAAAGCGAAACATACTTGCATCTGTAAAGATAGAAGCAACCCGTTCAGATGCTGTTGAACTGTATGACAGGATTATAAAAAACAGCTTTGTAATAAATACAGACGGAGATGTTGTCGATAATGTCAATCCCTTTACCGTAGACCTCAGGTCAGAACAGCGCAAACCGCTGGATCAGCAGTCCCTGCCCATTTTTATTGCCAATCCCCGTGACGCCATTG
This sequence comes from Bacteroidales bacterium, assembly GCA_046484805.1. Taxonomy (GTDB): domain Bacteria; phylum Bacteroidota; class Bacteroidia; order Bacteroidales; family VadinHA17; genus SLNP01. The sequence goes on along the minus strand of JAWOIF010000235.1, from coordinate 8,724 downwards.
AAGTGATTATTATACCTCTCGAGGGAAGGGGACTATGGGGTCCTATATTTGGCTACATCTCGCTCGAGTCTGATATGAGTACCGTGTACGGAGTAAGCTTTAATCATACCGGAGAGACACCCGGCCTGGGGGCTGAAATTAATACCACATGGTTTGGTGATCTCTTTAACGGTAAGAAGATATTCGCCGGTGAGAGATTCGTCTCCATCAAGGTGGTCAAGGGTGGAGCACGCGATGATAATCCCCATGCTGTAGATGCAATCTCCGGAGGTACCATAACAAGTACCGGCCTTGAGGAGATGCTTTACGATTGTCTTGTTAAGTATGAGAAATATTTCATTAAACATAAGTTATAGGTTATGAACAAACAGGAAAAGGAGCCGTTACTGTCGGCAAAGAACATAAAGCTTCTGAGGGAACCCCTTGGATCTTCAAACCCTATAACCGTACAGGTGCTTGGCATCTGTTCGGCCCTTGCCATTACCGTAAAGCTTAAACCCGCACTGGTAATGGCATTGTCAGTGGTGGTGGTGCTTACTGTTTCAAATGTTGTTATTTCACTCCTGCGTAAGGCTATTCCGCAAAGAATAAGGATTATTGTGCAACTGGTGGTGATAGCTTCATTGGTGATACTGGTAGATGAGTTTCTCAGAGCATTTGCCTTCGAAATCAGCAAGCAACTTTCTGTCTTTGTGGGGCTTATCATTACGAACTGTATTATTATGGGACGACTTGAGGCATTCGCGATGTCAAATGAGCCATGGGAGTCATTCCTTGACGGACTCGGAAATGCAGCCGGGTATGGTTTAATATTAATCATTGTGGCCTTCTTCAGGGAATTCCTCGGATCGGGTACCATAATGGATTATCCGGTAATGGAGAAGCTCGGCCTGCTGGCAACCGGTTACGAAAATAACGGTATGATGATACTTCCGCCGATGGCCCTGATAACAGTTGGCATCATCATATGGTATCAGAGAAGCAAAGACAAGGATCTGATCGAAAACAATTAGAAAACTTTTGCCATGGAAAACTTGTTAAACATATTTGTCAGGTCAATTTTCATCGACAACATGATCTTCGCGTATTTCCTGGGTATGTGTTCGTACCTGGCAGTATCGAAGACAGTTAAGACCTCAGTGGGTCTGGGAGTTGCGGTAATATTTGTGTTGACAATAACAGTTCCGGTTAACTACCTGATTCAGAATTTCATGCTCGATAAGGGAGCACTTTCGTGGCTCGGTGCCGGTTTTGAAGATGTCGATCTTAGTTTCCTCTCTTTTATAATGTACATTGCGGTTATTGCCTCGATGGTTCAGCTGGTGGAAATGGTGATTGAAAAGTTCAGTCCGGCTCTTTACAGCTCACTCGGTATCTTTCTGCCTCTGATTGCCGTTAACTGTGCGATTCTGGGAGGTTCTCTTTTTATGAAAGAGAGAGAATATGCAAATATTGCAGAGGTTGCTGTTTTTGGTTTCGGATCGGGAGTGGGCTGGCTGCTTGCCATCGCTGGAATTGCAGCCATCAGGGAAAAGATAAGATACAGTAATGTACCTCCGCCACTGAGAGGACTGGGTATTACATTTATTATCACAGGTCTTATGGGCATAGCCTTCATGAGTTTTATGGGAATTAAACTTTAACGGAAACAGCTTCAGTTATGATTTTAGGTTTATCGACGGCAGGAACTATTCTTACAAGCATTGTTGTATTTCTTTTTGTTATACTGCTGCTGGTAGTTTTGCTGCTGTATGCGAAGAAGAAATTAACACCGCAGGGCGATGTTAAGCTGACAATCAACGACCGTGAAATGACCGTATCTCCCGGATCTACGATACTATCTACTTTGTCGGCCGGTGAAATATACCTGCCTTCAGCCTGTGGCGGCGGAGGTACATGTGGTATGTGCAAGTGCCAGGTACTGGAAGGTGGCGGATCAATACTTCCTACCGAGGTCAGTTTCTTTACCCGCAAGGAACAGAATGATGACTGGAGGCTCGGCTGTCAGGTTAAGATCAGGGAAGATATGATGATCAGGGTTCCGGAATCGGTTATGGGCATCAGAAAATGGGAGTGTGAGGTAGTCTCTAACCACAATGTGGCAACCTTTATAAAAGAGTTTGTGGTGAAGCTGCCCGAGGGTGAGACCCTGAACTTCGAGCCAGGTGGCTACATTCAGATCGATGTTCCGAAATATGAAATCTCATTCCGGGATATAGAGGTAGAGGAGGAATATCATGAGGACTGGGATAACTTTGGACTTTGGGATCTTAAGGTTAAGAATACAGTTGAAACATACAGGGCCTATTCAATGGCCAATCACCCCGCGGAGGGTAATATAATAATGCTCAATGTCAGAATTGCAACCCCTCCATGGGATAACGCTAAAAAACAGTTCATGAAGGTGCCCCCGGGCCTCTGTTCTTCATATATCTTTACCCGTAAACCTGGTGATAAGGTTATGATATCAGGACCTTACGGGGAGTTCCATATAAAGGAAACCCGGAACGAAATGGTCTATATTGGAGGAGGTGCCGGAATGGCCCCGCTCAGAAGCCATCTCTTCCATCTCTTTCATACCCTCAAGTCAGACCGTAAAGTCACTTACTGGTACGGGGCAAGATCGAATAGGGAAGTTTTCTACGAAGATGATTTCAGAAAGATTGAGGATGACTTTCCCAATTTCAAGTTCAATCTGGCACTTTCAGAACCTCTTCCCGAAGACAATTGGAAAGGATATACAGGTTTTATACATAAGGTCCTGCTAGATAATTATCTTGGCAGCCACGACGAGCCTGAAGATATTGAGTATTATATCTGCGGCCCTCCTATGATGAATTCAGCAGTGATGAAGATGCTTTATGATCTGGGAGTACCGGATGAGAACATCGCCTTCGATGATTTCGGAGGATAACCATTTTTAAATGAAGAAAGGGCTGTGGGGAACAGCCCTTTTCTTTAATAGGGGAAAGGGGGAATTTGTAAAACTGACCCTGAAATTTGAATCGAAGATTTAAGAGTCATTGAGCAAATCTATTCAATTAGATCCATACCAAAAAAGTATTTTGGCGAACCTGCTTTTTTATTGGATGAATGCCGCTTTTTCTTACGGCAACGTAATTTGAGTATGGAAAGTTCTTTCTTGCTGCAATTGTGTGTAAATTTGGCATGTTTCAAAAAATGCCTGTTATGAATGGAAATAAACTCTTACTGATACTGCTGGTTTTGCTATCAGGTTGTAACAGAAGTGCTCTCTTCAGGAATCATTCAGGGCTTACACAAGGAACCACATTCAGCATCACTTACCAGGAGAAACTGTTTGTCAATTATGGAAAAATCAACCAGGCAATTGATGAAAAGCTCATGGAAATTGACAGATCACTTTCAGTCTATAACCCCTCTTCTCTGATTTCATCAATTAACAGGAATGAAACTGTGAATATTGATAAACTTTTCGAAGAAGCCTTTATAGTCTCTGAAAAGGTATCTGAAATGACAGATGGTCTTTTTGATATTACTGTCGGGCCGCTTGTCAAGGCATGGGGATTTGGTCCTGACGCACTGCGCTCATTCGATTCGTCAAAGACAGACAGCCTGATGTCCTTTGTGGGTTTCAGGAAGGTCAGACTGATAAATAGCAAGATAGAGAAGGATGATCAGCGGATATGGATTGATATGAATGCCGTGGCGCAGGGATATAGTGTTGATGTCATATCGCGGCTGCTTGAGGATTTTGGTATAAGCAACTATCTGGTTGAAATCGGGGGGGAGATAAGGGCTTGTGGTCAAAGGGGGGATAGGTTGTGGCGTGTTGGTGTCGACAGGCCTGAGGATGGCAATTTTTATCCGGGTGCCACCCTGTCTGCCGTAATAGAACTGACCGATGAGGCCCTTGCCACTTCTGGCAATTATCGCAAGTTCTATGTTGAAGATGGTGTCAAGTACTCACATACCATTGATCCGAAAAGCGGAGCCCCTGCCAGGAATCGTCTTCTGAGCGCCACCATAGTAGCACCTGATGCAGCTACCGCTGACGCATTCGCCACCGCATGCATGGTTGCAGGCCCGGAGGGGGCAAAAGATATGATACTTCAGTATGGTTTTTTAGAAGGTTACCTGATCTATTCTGGTGACAGCGGAGAATACCTTACGTGGATATCTGAGGGTTTAATCAGTAAACTCAGGGAAGAATAAAAACAGAATATTGAGCTTATTTCCTACCGCAGGCAGCACAGCCTGGAAAATCATCTGTAGGATGACAACCTACGTCAATCGTTCTGGCACAGCCGATACCAAGTTTTTTCATTTCCTTGTTGTGTCCGACATGAGTCTCAGGAAACTTACCTGACGACTCAAGAAGTATTCTTATTGCTAATCCGGCCAGGGAAAGTGAAATCAATATTGCGCTCAAAATAAGTAGATTGACAAACATCATTTCTTACGAATTATATTAATTTTAAGAGTTAATTGTGATGGTATTTAAAGAACTGCAAATATAATCGATGACAACCACAATAAGTAAACAACTCCACCCTTTTTTTGTTTACACTAAAGATTATACTGCCAACTATAAAAAGAAAAGTATTTAAAAGATGAAGACAAAGAGCAAGAACGGAGAGAAAGCTTTTAACCGTGATGAGGTACTGGCTGATTACAGACTGGCTAACCTGAGCAGGGTATTGAGTGTGATGGGAAGGAAGGAGGTCCTCAGCGGCAGGGCTAAGTTCGGAATATTCGGTGATGGTATGGAGATAGTTCAGATAGCCATGGCCAGGCAGTTCAGGGATGGCGACTGGCGCTCGGGGTATTACCGCGATCAGACATGGATGATGGCTATGGAACATTACACTCCTGTTGAGTTTTGGCACCAACTCTACGGCAATACAGACAAGACTATCAATCCGGGTTCTGGCGGACGCGTTTTCAACAACCATTTTTCGGTTCCCAATATCAATCCTGACGGAACATGGAAGGACCTTACAAAACAGAAGAACTCCTCGTCAGATATTTCTCCTACAGCCGGACAGATGCCAAGGTTGGTGGGTCTGGCATATGCATCAAAGCTATTCAGACAAAACAAGGAACTTCACTCCTATACAACCCTTTCGCGCAAAGGCGATGAAGTAGCATTCGGATCTATTGGTGACGCAAGCACTTCAGAGGGTCACTTCTGGGAGGCCATGAATGCGGCTGGTGTGCTCCAGGTACCCATGGCAGTCTCGGTTTATGACAATGGATATGGAATATCGGTACCGAAAGAATACCAGACCACCAAGGGGAGTATTTCAGATATAATGAAGGGATTTGAGAAGGAGAAGGGAAAACCCGGAGGGATACTTATCTATAAGGGCAATGGGTGGGATTATCCCGGTCTGCTCGAATTGTATGAGGAGGGTATCTCAAAGTGTCGTACCAGTCATATGCCGGTACTCTTTCATATAGACGAGGTTACCCAGCCGCTTGGTCACTCAACCTCAGGGTCGCATGAGCGCTATAAGAGTAAGGAGAGGCTGAAGTGGGAAGAGGACTTCGATCCGATAAAAAAAATGAAGGAATGGATAATTGAATTGGGTATTGCCACCAGAAAAGAACTTGAGGCCATTGAGGCTGACGCAGAGGCCGAGGCCAAAGAGTCCAGAAAGACAGCCTGGGGATTGTTCCAGACACCCATCAAGGTCGAACGCGATGCTCTGGTGAAAATAATTGAGGAGCGCAGGTGTGTCTGCAACAGCGAAACAAAGGAGGATGAGATAGGAAATATTGTTGCAGACCTCAAAAAGGTGCTTACACCTATCAGGAAAGACAATTTCATGGCGGCGCGCAAGGTACTCAGGAATATTTGCGGAACATGTCCAAAGGCTGACAGCCTGAGGGAGGAGATGCAGGGATGGCTTAAAAGGAACTATGCTGATGCATCAGAAGCCTACAATACTTATCTGTATAATGAGACTCCAACCTCGGTGATGAATGTTAAGCCGGTGCCTCCGGTGTTTAGTGAGAACTCTCCTGAAGTACCGGGCAGACAGGTACTGCGTGATAACTGGGACAAGCTTTTTGAGAAGTATCCGTTGCTGGTTGCTTTCGGTGAGGATGCCGGAAGGATAGGAGGTGTTAATCAGTCATATGAAGGGTTGCAGAAGAAATATGGTGAATTGAGAATTACCGATACCGGCATCAGGGAGGCCACTATTATGGGTCAGGGTATAGGCTTGGCACTCAGGGGTATGAGACCTTTGGCAGAAATACAATATCTCGATTACCTGATGTATGCATTACAGACCATGAGTGATGACCTTGCTTCGATACATTACCGTACTGCCGGAGGCATGATAGCTCCGTTAATTGTCAGTACACGTGGTCACAGGCTTGAAGGGATATGGCACTCAGGATCACCCATCAGTATGCTTATAAATTCAGTAAGAGGGGTATATGTCTGCGTGCCGCGAGACATGACAAGAGCTGCCGGCTTTTATAACACCCTTATGGAAGGACAAGATCCGGCAGTGGTCATAGAACCACTTAATGGCTACCGTCTGAAGGAGAAGCTGGCAGACAATATCGGTGAGTTTAAACTACCTCTTGGAGTGCCTGAGATACTGAGCGAGGGAGATGACATCACAATAGTCTCTTACGGATCAACCGTAAAAATTGCCAATGATGCAGTCAGACAACTCTCAATGCACGGCATCAGGGTTGAGCTGATAGATGTGCAGACGCTGGTACCGTTTGACCTGAAGGGTACAATTATTGAATCTCTGAGAAAAACCAGCAGGGTTTTATTCCTTGATGAAGATGTGCCCGGAGGAACCACGGCCTACATGATGCAGCAGGTACTTGAGAAGCAGGGAGGATGGAAGTATCTCGACAGTGAGCCGAGGACCCTTGCTGCAAAGGAACACAGGCCTGCATATACCACTGATGGTGACTACTTCTCCAAGCCCAGCGCCGAAGATATTTTCGACACAGTATATGAGATGATGCACGAGGCTATGCCTGACAAATACAAGAGATATTAAACATCCATTCTCTCTTCTTCCGACTGAGGCTTTTCAGACGCAGGATCGTCAGAATACCTTCTTATTCCGATATTGAATGCAGCCAGAAATATGTTGACAAACGGACTAAGAAGATTGAAAAATGCATAGGGAGCATATTCCCATACCGGAACCCCAAGCACCTTCGATTGCGTTGCACCGCATGTGTTCCAGGGTATCAGTACTGAAGTCACTGTTCCTCCTCCTTCGAGGGTCCGGCTTAGCAATTCCGGCTTGTAACCCATATCACGGTAGAGTTTTGAGAACATTCGACCGGGAACCACAATTGCCAGGTACTGGTCTGATGCAGTGAGATTGAAGAAGATACAGGTAGCTACGGTTGATCCTACCAGTGTACCGGCATTATGAACCATTTTCATGATGTACTGTGTTATCTTCATCAGCAAACCTGCAGCCTCCATAATTCCTCCGAATACCATGGCCGTAATGATCAGCCATACAGTATTCAGCATACCTGCCATTCCCCCTGTCGTTAGAAGATCGTTTACCACTTCGTTGTCGGTAACAACTGACACGGTTCCGAACATCGATCCCATTACTGCTATATATGATTGTTTAAGGTAGGAACCCGGATTATCTCCGTCTCTGAGAAGAGACCCGGCAATTTCATTGATGATGTGAGGCTGGAATATGATTGCAAAAAGAGCTGCCAGTAACGTTCCAAAGAGCAGTGCAGGCAGGGGCGGAACCTTCTTTATAATAACAACGATAAGTAATACCGGAACAAGGATTAACACCGGAGAAATGTAATAGGTTTCCTTTATTGCACTTAATACTGCCGCTACATCAGTCTCTACAGCCTGAAAATCATAGGTGAACCCCATGATAAGAAAGATTATGAGGGTTATGATCAAAGCAGGTACTGAGGTCTGGAACATGTATTTAATATGAGTGAAAAGATCCGTACCTGCCATTGCAGGCGCCAGGTTTGTGGTGTCGGAAAGAGGAGACATCTTGTCACCAAAATAGGCTCCCGAAATAATGGCTCCTGCAACCAAACCAGCTTTCATACCCAGTGTAATACCTATCCCAAGCAATGCCACCCCGATAGTTGCCACTGTCGACCATGAACTTCCTGTTGCCAGCGATACGACTGCGCAGATAATGACAGTAGCAAAGAGAAATATCTTTGGGTTAAGTATCTGCAGTCCGTAATAAATAAGCATGGGAACCACGCCACTTATCATCCATGTTCCTGCAAGCGATCCGATGAGCAGAAGGATCAGAATTGACGGCATTGCTGAACTGATGCTGTTAACGGCTTTAGCCCTTACATCCAGCCATTTATGACCAAGGCTTATAGCGATCACGCCCGCTATTGCCGCTGCCAGTATAAGTGCTATCTGGTTCGCTCCTGAAAGAGTGTCCTCAAAGAATTTAACATTGAAGGTTATAAAGACTATAAGTAAGATAACCGGAATAAGCGCCTGAAAGAGCGTAGGGTTTTTGATCTTTTTGTCAGTAGATGCCATATTCGTGAAGATAACAGGGATTCCAATAAGAGGCGCAATTTAATCTATTTTTTGGAAAATGGAACTTCTCTACAACATCTGTGGCATGTTTTAGAGAAGTTCCATTTTCCAAAAAATAGATTAAATTGCGCCTCTTATTGGAATCCCTGTTATCTTCACGAATATGGCATCTACTGACAAAAAGATCAAAAACCCTA
>JAWOIF010000228.1:0-19794 GCA_046484805.1 Bacteroidales bacterium | reverse complement strand
GCCTTTGCCCGTGAAAACGGAGGTTCGGTGATACCCCGTGGTGCAGGCACCTCACTGGCCGGTCAGGTGGTGGGTCCGGGTATTGTTGTTGATGTTTCAAAATACCTTACTGGTATTGTGGAACTTAATACAACTGAGAGATGGGTGGTTGTTGAGCCTGGTGTGGTACTGGCTGAACTGAATCTTTATCTTGCGAAACACGGACTATTTTTTGCGCCTGAAACCTCAACGGCAAACCGGTGCTGCATAGGTGGTATGCTTGGTAACAATTCATGCGGACTCCATTCAATAATCTATGGCAGCGTCCGCGATCACATACTGGAGATTGATGCACTGCTTTCAGACGGAACGGAGGTTACGTTCCGTGCTCTTACAACGGAGGAGTTTAATGCGAAATGTGACGGCGATTTTGAAAATCTTGAGACCTCTGTCTACAAAAATATCAGGGAGATACTTTCAGATGCTGATAACCGTGCAGGGATTACAGCCGGCTATCCCGATCCACGCCTTAAGCGGCGGAATAACGGGTATGCTCTTGACATACTGATGGATACCGATCCGTTCACTGGCAATGGCGAGAAAATAAACCTATGCAAGATACTGGCCGGTTCAGAGGGGACTCTTGCGTTTACTCTCAGGATGAAGCTTAATCTTCTGCCACTCCCGGAAAAAGAGACCGGACTGGTATGTGCTCATTTTGAGTCACTTCAGGACGCCCTGAAGGCAAATATTATAGCATTGAAGTACAACCCGGCCTCAATTGAACTTATTGATGATTACATACTGAACTGTACGAAGGATAATATATCTCAGAGCAAAAACCGGTTTTTTATAAAGGGCGATCCGGCCATTATACTTCTTATAGAGTTTCTTGAGGATACCGTGACCGGGATAGAAGAGAAGGCTGTTGCAATGGAGAGTGAAATGAGAGAAGCCGGCTATGGATATCATTTCCCTCTTTATACAGGCAACGATGAGATGGCAAGGGTCTGGGACCTTCGCAAGGCGGGTCTCGGGGTATTGCTTAATATTCCCGGAGAGAAGAGAAGCGTACAGGTAATTGAAGATACTTCGGTACATCCTGATCTCTATCCTGATTATATCACTGAGTTTGAGAAGATTCTTGAGAAGTATGATCTCAGGTGTTCGTACTACGGACATATTGCGACCGGAGAGCTGCATATCAGTCCTTTAATTAACCTCAAAGACCCGGCAGATATTGAGGTATACTACGGTATTGCAAAAGATATTGCGGCACTGGTTAAGAAATACAGAGGATCGCTCAGTGGTGAACATGGCGATGGAAGGCTCAGGGGAGAGTTTATCCCCTTCATGTTCGGGGAAAAGACCTACAGGTTGCTTAAAAACCTCAAGAGTACGTGGGATCCATCAAATGTTTTCAATCCGGGCAAGATAATCGATACACCATCAATTGTTGAGAACCTCAGATATATAGTTGGTGGAGAATCTCACGGGATAGATACTACATTTACCTTCCCGGAGAGGACGGGCATACTCTATGCCGTAGAGAAATGCAGCGGTTCGGGTGACTGCCGTAAAAGCTCATTAATGGGAGGGACCATGTGTCCTACATTTATGGCGACACATGATGAAGACAAGTCAACCCGTGGCAGGGCCAACATATTGCGAGAGTTTCTTACCCGTTCAGAAAAAGCCAACAGGTTTGATCACAAGGAGATATTCGAGGTTATGGATCTCTGTATTTCCTGCAAGGCTTGCAAATCGGAGTGTCCGTCCAATGTCGACATGGCAAAATTCAAGGCTGAGTTTCTGCACCACTATTACAGGTCGCACCGGATACCGTTAAGGACGCTGTTGATAGGGTGGCTGCCTCGCCTCAACAGGCCGGGAATGCTTTTAAGACCGGTTACAAATTTCATTACCGGCACTACACTTTTTAAATCGGTAATCGGTATTGCGCGGGAGAGGGACCTGCCCAGGCTGTCATGGATAACTCTCAGACGCTGGATGAGTTCGGGAAGCAGGAGTGTTAGTCGCGATACAGAGATTAAGGGCAAAGTCTTCCTTTTTGCTGATGAATTTACCAACTACAATGAGAGTGATATTGGTGTAAAGACGATTCTTCTGCTGGAGAAACTTGGATATGAAGTGGTTATTCCGGCTTCGGCCGAGAGTGGCCGCACCTTTTTGTCGAAGGGTATTCTCGGGCCTGCCAGAAAGGTGGCTGAGAAGAATGTCAGAATGCTGTCAGGGATTGTTTCGGCAGAATCGCCTCTTATCGGTATTGAGCCGTCTGCAATCCTCTCTTTCAGGGATGAATATCCTGAAATAGTCGGTGAGGATATCAGGCAGATGGCAGTTGATCTTGCAGCCAATGCAATACTGCTGGAGGAGTTCATCTGCCGTGAGCTTGATAAAGGTAATATCACTACAGCCAGTTTCACTGAGAGAGAGACAAGTATAATGCTTCACGGGCATTGCCAGCAAAAGGCCCTGGCTTCTACAGGGCCGACAAAGAGGATGTTGTCGATACCTGCCAATTACACTATCAGTGAGATACCTTCGGGGTGCTGTGGCATGGCCGGCTCCTTCGGGTTTGAAAAGGAGCATTACGATCTGAGCATGAAGATAGGAGAGCTGGTTCTCTTTCCTGAGGTAAGGAAAGCTGCTCCCGAGACTATTATTGCGGCATCAGGCACCTCTTGCAGGCAGCAGATTGCCGACGGAACAGGGAGAAAGGCATTTCACCCCGTTGAGATACTATATGATGCACTTGTTTGAAATTGCTTAAATTGCATAAAATGAAAGGTCAGTTTCTATCTGCTGTCGAGAGGTCATTCTTTGAAAGGTCGGGAAGATCGGCTTATACAACCAGGGTTCCCTACATCGTTGTAAACAATTTTCCGGCCCTCGGATTCATTACCTCTCTCAGATTCCTGGAGTGGGTCACTGAGAACCCGGAAGGAGTGATAAGTCTTCCCACGGGAAAGACACCCGAGTATTTTATTAAGTGGACACAGAGGCTTCTGTCAGGATGGGAAAAGGCGGAGACGCAGGGGATGCTCGAAGAGAACGGATTCAGTTATGGAAAGAAACCCTCACTCAGGGGGCTTCACTTTGTTCAGGTGGATGAGTTTTATCCTATTGATCCTAAACAACATAATAGTTTTTATGATTATGTGATCAATTATTATATCAAGGGTTTCGGATTGGATCCATCACGTGCCCTGCTGATGAACTGTGATGATATTCCGCTTTACGGAGGCAAGCACTGCACTGAAGTGTTTCCTGATAGTATTATTGACCTGACCCTGCGAAACAGGGACGCAATGAATCAGTCGGAGAGGATACAGCAGCTGTCAATTTTCAATATCGACAACTGGTGTACCGGTTATGAGAACAGCATCAGGGAACTTGGGGGTATAGGTTTCTTTCTTGGAGGTATCGGACCTGACGGACATATTGCCTTCAATACACGCGGCAGTGATCATAATTCCACCACAAGGCTAACACCCACGAATTTTGAGACACAGGCGGCTTCTGCCGGTGACCTGGGGGGCATTGAGATATCGCGAAGCAGGCTGGTAATAACGATTGGGCTTGGAACAATTACCCATAATCCCGATGGTGTTTCGATAATCTTTGCTGCCGGTGATGCAAAGGCAGGGGTGGTAAGGAGCGCTTTGGAGAATGATATATCCAATCTTTACCCTGCAACAGTATTGCAGCGGCAGAAGAATGCCAGGTTCTATATTACCGAGGGAGCTGCGGTGCAGTTGCACGATTCGGTTGAGAGATACTACATGGAGGGCGAGTGGTCATTCGAGAAGACCGGACGGGCCATTTTCGATCTGTGTCACAGGATTAACAAATACGCTCACAGGTTGACTATGGAAGACCTGAAAGAGGACAGATATTGTGCTCAGATTCCTGATCTAAGTCTCGATTCCGTGCAGGAGGTTATAAACTCTTCTGCGCAAAAAATAAGTCTGGGCTTAGCCCGTGAGAATGATCAGGTGTTCCTCCATACCGGACCGCATCATGACGACATCATGCTTGGAATTTTTCCCTGCATTATACCTCAGATGAGGGTTGCATCGAACAGTTTTCATTTTGCGGTGCTGACTTCCGGTTTTACAGCCGTAACAAACAGCCTGATAAGAAAGTTCCTGGTAGAGATGCTGAACCTGATCAGTATCGGAAAGATAGAAATGCTTGAATATCCTGATTTTTTCGAGTCAGGTTATGTCTACAAGTTTGACAAGGACGTCAGCCATTATCTCGACAAGGTTGCTGACAAGGATGAACCGGGAAAGACAAGGGGGATTTGTCACAGGCTGACCAGGGCAATGGTCGATATATATAAGATCAGTTCGAAGGAGGAGCTTGTAGAGCAGATAAGGAGGAACATTGAAGTTATTGATTCAAGCTACAGCGGCCAGAAGAACAGTCCGGACATTCAGCAGCTCAAGGGAATGCTGCGTGAGTATGAAGAGGAGCTTGTCTGGGCCCACTACGGTGTCAAGGTAAAGGATATTGAACATCTCAGGCTGGGCTTCTATACGGGAGATATTTTTACTCCCCAGCCTCAGCATAAGCGAGACGTTGAGCCAGTGCTTGAGATGTTGAGGCGCATTGAACCTACAGTGATCAGTCTGGCTTTCGATCCTGAGGGATCTGGTCCGGATACACATTACAAGGTTTTGCAGGCAATTGCCGAGGCGTTGCGTATGTGGGGTAAAGAGAGGGATATCTCAAAGCTCAGGATAATTGGTTACAGGAACGTATGGTACCGGTTCCACCCTGCAGAGGCTAATGTCTTTACACCGGTTTCCCTGAACTCTATGGCTGTGCTCGACTGGTCGTTCAAGAATTGTTATATCAGCCAGGTAGATGCTTCGTTTCCCAGTTTTGAGTTTGACGGGCCCTTCAGCGATCTTTCGCAGAAGTTGTGGGTTGAGCAGTTTAAGCGGGTGCAGCTCGTTCTTGGGAAGGATTTCTTCTATGAAAATGAGAGTCCGAAAATACGGGCGACTCACGGAATGATATATCATAAGGAGATGAATCCCGAGGAATTCCTGCGTCATGCACGTGAGCTTGAGAAGACCATGGAAGGTATGGGGTGATAACGGAGAGCCCCCCGTTCTTTATTTGTCGCCGCCGGTCACCGGGCATAGATTGGATTAAAACTAAGTAGATTTCAAAATAAACCTTAAGTGATGAAGAATACAGAAAGATATCTTGCGCTTGATGTTTTCAGGGGAATAACGATTGCGACGATGATAACCGTCAATAATCCCGGAAGCTGGAAGTACGTATATGCTCCGTTGAGGCATGCTGCGTGGCACGGATGCACACCTACTGATCTGGTGTTTCCCTTCTTTCTGTTCATTGTTGGTGTTTCGATGTTCTTCTCATTCTCGAAGTATGAGAACAAACTCGATGGCCGTTCGCTCATAAAGATATTCAGGCGTACGGCGCTGATATTTGTAATCGGTTTGTTCCTCAATTCATTTCCTCAGTGGCAGCAGGATTTTTCGAGGTTACGCATTATGGGCGTGCTTCAGCGTATTGCCCTGGCTTACTTTTTCGGTTCGCTGATAGTATTGTCAGCACGCCGTAACCTTTTACCATGGTTATCACTGGGCATTCTACTTTCTTACTGGGCAATTATGTATTTTTTCGGTGGCGCTGATCCGTATTCGCTGGAAGGAAATGCGGCAACGGCCGTTGACAGGTTTGTATTCGGGGAGAGTCATCTTTACAGGGGATTCGGAATACCCTTTGATCCGGAAGGTTTGCTCAGTACAGTTCCCTCGGTGGTAACGGTGATAATAGGTTATATGGCCGGCGGCCTGATTTCGGGAACCGAGAAGAAGAGAATCCCGCTAATATTTCTGCTTCTTGGAGCGGCAGGTATTGGCGCCGGTTTGCTCTGGGGCCTTGTGTTCCCGATAAACAAGCCGATATGGACAAGCTCATATGTACTGTACACTGCCGGCTGGGCAGCCGTATTTATGGCTTTCCTGGTGTGGATAATTGACATTAAGGGTTTTACGAAATGGACACCCTTCTTTGTTGTGTTTGGTATGAACCCGCTGTTTATATATGCCCTGGCCGGAGTATGGGCAAGGGTGCTGACCAGACTGATCAAAATTACTGACGGAGACAAGGTTGTGACAGGGTATAACTGGCTGTTCCAGAATATCTTTCAGCCCCTGGCGGGAGACATGAACGGCTCGCTGCTCTTCGCACTTTCACATATTGTGGTGTACTGGCTGATCTGCTATATCCTCTACAAAAAGAAGATCTTTATAAAGGTATAGTTAATGTGATAATGAGCAAATGAGCAAATGAGCAAATTGGCAAATGAGCAAATGAGCAAGTTAGCAAATGAGCAAATGAGCAAATGAGCAAATTGGCAAATTAGCAAATGAGCAAATTGGCAAATGAGTTAATTAGCTGATGAGTTGATGTTGTGTTATTCCGCTTTGAACTTTTAATAAAGAAAGTACCTCCCGGCCTTCTCCCTGAATGCCGGAATATCGTTGTACCATAAATTCTTTATAGCGTCAACCGAGAAATTCTTCTGGAATTCGAGTCTGACCTGATCGGTTCCGCAAACCTTGTCAAACATATTCAGTCTGGATGGTTCGCATAGCGTGAATACATTTTTGTCAGGCCAGAGCTTATAAGCCTCCTGCAGCATATAGAACTGAATAAGTCCGAGCGGGGCTTTTCCTGCATCTGTGAAATGTATCTGCACACCGTGTACCATTTTGCCCTGGGAAACTGAGTAGTATGGTTTATAGTGAACCGGACGGAAGATGACCCCGGGCAGCTTTAGTGAATTAAGATTACCCGCCAGCTTTTCGGCATCGTCAATCCACTCAGCGGCAAACAGTTGGAAGGGGAGGGTGTAGCCGACGCCTATGCTTATAACGTACAGCTCGCCGAGGATGCCTGTTGCCGGGTAGAACAGTGGTGTATATATATAAGGTATATGTGGAGAGGTAGGCACCCATGGCAGACCGGTATCCTCAAAAAGCATCTCCCGGTTCCATCCACTCATTTCCACGACGTTAAGGTTGCACCTTATCCCTTCCTTAAGCATTCCTTCACCGTTAAGGAACATTGCCAGTTCTCCCACTGTCAACCCATGAATGTAAGGTATGGCAAACTGGCTGACGAATGAATAGAATCCATCTCTTGTGACGGCTCCTTCCATGTTTTCACCGCCAACCGGATTGGGTCTGTCGAGGACAATGAATTCGATATTGTTTTCAGCTGCTGCTTCCATTGCAAGTCCCAGGGTGCTTATGTAGGTATATGACCTTGAACCGATGTCCTGAATATCATATACCAGGACATCAACACCCTGAAGCATTTCAGGTGTAGGTTTTCGTGTGCTGCCATAGAGGCTGTAAACCCTGAGGCCTGTAGCCGGGTCGGTGTAGGTGGCTACATATTCGCCGGCAGCATAGTCGCCACGCACGCCATGTTCCGGACCATACAGGGCAACCAGGTCTACACCGGGTGCGTTATGAAGCAGGTCGATTGCCGACACCAGATTGCGGTTAATGCCCGTCGGATTGGTAATCAGGCCAACCCTTTTTCCCTTAAGAATGGCAAATCCATCTTCCGTTAACACCTCGAGCCCGGTTTTCACTGCGGGTTGAAGCTCAGCTTTACTGCATGCCGGAAGTGATAAGAGTAATGCAATTGTGAGAATAGATATTAGTTTTCTGCGTACCATGGCTGTTGGTTTTATGCTGATAATTATCATTACAAACCTATAAAAAAAATAGTGCATCAAAGGATGTTTTATTAAATTTGTAACATATAATACAACTTGATGAAATACGCATACCCAAGAGGTTAGCGTATGTTTTATAACAGTCTGAAGATTATCAATATGTTAGACGGAAACACACTAAAACTGGAATACACTCCATTTATCCTAGAACTAAGACATCCTTTTCATGTTGCATGGGGTTCACGCGAGACCACACCGGTTGTACTGGTAAGCCTTACCTGTGACGGGGTCACAGGTTATGGAGAGGCTTCCATGCCACCATATCTGGGCGAGAGTCCGGATTCTGTAACAGATTTTTTGAGTAAAGTTGATTTCAGGAAAGTAAGTGATGTATCAGATATTAATTCAGTAACTGAGTATCTTGATGGTATTGCTGCCGGAAACTACGCAGCAAAGGCCTCTGTCGATATTGCAGTTCACGATCTGATTGGCAGGCTGGAGGGCAAACCCTGCCATATTATGTGGGGGTATGACCCTCACACAACTCCTTATACAAGTTTTACAATAGGTATTGACTCTCCCGAAATCATACGTCAGCGCGTTCAGGAAGCCGAAGATTACAAGATACTTAAGATAAAACTTGGAGACGGAAATGACAGGAATATTATGCTTGCCGTCAGGGAAATAACTGATAAGCCATTGTATGTTGATATTAATCAGGGGTGGACCGATAAGCAATATGCACTAGATATGATTTACTGGCTGAAAGAGATCGGGGTTAGCCTTGTAGAACAACCGATGCCTGACAGTATGGAATCAGATATCGAATGGCTGATTCAGCGTAGTCCGCTGCCGGTATTTGCTGATGAAGGTATAAAGAGGGTAGAGGATCTGGAAAGACGCAAAGGGCTTTATAATGGTGTGAACATTAAGCTTATGAAATGCGGAGGCCTCAATAATGCCAGGAAGATGATTGAAATAGCCAGACAGGCAGGTATGAAGGTTATGATCGGTTGTATGACCGAGACCTCCTGCGCAGTCTCTGCAGCCGCACAGTTGTCACCTGCTGTGGATTATGCCGACCTTGATGGCAACCTGTTGATTAAGAATGATATATATGATGGAGTAAAGATAGTTGACGGTAAGATCTGTCTGCCTGATTCCGCAGGGATAGGAATTGTCAGAAAAAAGTAAAAAAATGCAAATTTTTTTAGGTTGTCATACATCATACATAAATATTTTTATCTATCTTGCTTTCCGGAAATTAATTCTAATTAATACTAAACCTTTAACTGCTTAACCTCAAACTTCAATGAAATGAGAAAAATTCTATTCTTGTGTTTTGCGGTTTTTGGTGTTATGCTGTCACAAACAGTGATGGCCCAACCGAAAACCGTTACGGGCGTAGTAGTTGATGCCACCACAAATGAGACGCTACCTGGCGTGAACGTTACCATAAAGGGAACTTCCAGGGGGGTGAGCACAGATGTGAACGGCCGCTACTCGATTAGTGTCTCCCCGGGTGAGATACTCGTTTTCAGCTTTGTTGGATACACCGAACGGGAGTTTACCGTCGGTGCGCCTAACCAGATTAATGTTCCTCTCACGCCTGATATACAGGCCATTGGAGAGGTCGTTGTAACCGCAGAATTCGGTATGAAGCGTATTGCCAGGGCTATAGGCTCGTCGGTACAGAATGTCAAGGCCCAGGACATTATTGAGTCAGGGCGTGACAACTTCATTACCGCATTGCAGGGCCGCGTTGCCGGTATGAATGTAACAACTACCAGCGGTGCACCAGGTGCATCTACCTCCGTCATATTGAGGAGTGTTACATCAATCTCCGGGAATAACCAGCCCTTGTATGTGATTGACGGGGTACCTATGAACAACTCTACATTTGACCCCCTGAACCTTGCAGACGGTGGAGCAAACTTCTCTGTCCGTAACCTTGACTTTGCCTCCCGTGGTAATGACTTCAACCCTCAGGATATTGAATCAGTTACAGTACTGAAAGGCGCTGCAGCAGCTGCGCTGTATGGTTCCAATGCCTCAAACGGTGCTATTATTATTACCACCAAGAAGGGTACGGCCGGCAGAGGGAAAGTGAGTTACAGCAATTCATTCCGGTGGGACAATGCGTATGGCTATCCTGAGGTTCAGGATAAATATGCAAATGGTGCATACGGTACGACAAACTACTATTTTACCAGCAGGTATGGTGGTCTTTACCCCCAGGGAACTGTATTGTATGACAATGTCGGCGCTATTCTTCAGACCGGATACACCTCACGCCATAATATGTCGGTTGAAGGAGGATCAGACAAGGTAACCCTTCGTGCATCAGCATCCACTCTTGATCAGACCGGTGTTGTCAGAACCTCTGAGTATTCGAGGCTAAACCTTTCACTTGCCGGAAGAGCAGAAGTAAAGAGTTGGATGACTGTAGAGGCTACCATGCAATATGCGTCAACCAACCATAATAAGGTTCCTCTCGGAACATCGGGTCCTCTCTATATGGCAATGCGTTGGCCCATGGTAGATGACATGTCTAACTACTTTGATGCAGACGGCTCTCATATGCGAATGCCGGAATATTATACAGATACTGACCTTCTCAATCCTCTTTTCGGATTGTACAGGAACAAACTGTATGATGAATCAGACCGTTTTATATCAAACGCGGCAGTAAATTTAACACCTATTGAGAATACCTTCCTGCGCGTTCAGATGGGATGGGACGTTGGGATGCAGACATTCCTTACATCGACCCACCCATACTATGCCAATAATAATAATGGTTCAGGCGTCTATAACATAGCAAAGGCAAATTTCTCTGATCCAACCATTAACATTCTGGGAGGTTACTCAAATCTGTTCTTTGAAGATAAATTCTCATTTTCGGCTCAGTTCGGCTATCACCAGGTAGAGAACAAGGTGGGCACTGTTGCAACAACCGGTTCAAAGTATGCCGTCGCTGACTTTCAGTCGATCAATAATGTTGACCCGTTGACTGTTAGTGCCAGACAAAGGAATACCAGAAGAAGAGTTCAGGCTTTTTCAGGACAGATGGAATTTGGCTACATGAACATGGCATTCCTGACATTCAGGGGCCGTAATGACTGGTCATCAACACTTCCCTTTAACAACAGGATGTACTTCTATCCCGCACTTGAGGCTGCCTTCATTCTTTCCGAGCTGTCTGTATTTGAAAACATAGAGCAGATCAACTACTTAAAGCTCAGGGGTTCACTTGCCAGGGTTGGCCGTGATGCCCTTCCTCTTGAGATTGATCCACAGCTTGAAGCTACAAATCTCACTGGCGGTGGTTACAAATACGGATTTACCGGGCCTAACAAGAAACTCAGACCCGAGATGACCACTTCAAGGGAATTTGGTTTCGAAACCCGCCTCTTTGATGATCGTTTCAATGCAGATTTCACATACTTCAAGACCTATTGTGAGGATCAGATTGTGAAAGGCTTCCGCCTGAGCTATGCAACAGGTTTTGTTCTTAACAACATGAATGTCGGTACTTTTGAAACATGGGGTTGGGAAAGTCATATTGACGGTGATATCATAAGGACTTCGAGGGGTTTACGCTGGAACGTCGGTCTGAACATGTCAAGTACAGATTCGGAAATAGTCTATCTGCCTCCGAACGTAACCGAATACTACAATCCATATACCTGGAACTCCGGCAATATCCGTAACGGTATCATGCTAGGGCATCCGATCACCACCCTTACCGGACGTGCATATTTGAGGAATGATGCGGGCGACATACTTATAAGTCCTACTTCAGGTCTTCCTCTTACAAGTCCATCATGGAGCATTGTTGGCAACCGCGAGCCTAAACTGCGCTTCGGGATCACTTCTACATTGAACTATATGGGATTCAGACTCAGTGCCATGTTTGCAGGCCGTTACAAGGCTACAGTTGTTAACGGTACCAAGCGTACTATGATGGCAAATGGCCTCAGCTGGGAGTCTGTTTCATTGCGTGAGGCCGGACCGGTTGTTTTCAACGGAGTGTTACAGGATGGAAATGAAAACACTGAAAATCCGACACCGAATAATATCGCAGTTACGTATGCAGCTTATGGAACATCATCAATATACACCGGCGGCGATGAAGACTGGCTTGAAAAGGATGTAAACTATATACGTCTGCAGGAGCTGCGACTATCATACAATCTGCCTGCCAACTTTCTTACCAGGTTGCCGTTCCAGACAGCAAACGTATTTGTATCAGGCAATGACCTGCTGACATTGACGAACTATTCAGGTATTGATGCCGTGGGTAATACGGTTTCGGCTGCTGCCGGTGGTACTGGAGGCGAGGGTATTGATGTATGGTCATTACCTATGCCACGAGGCTTTTCAATAGGTATCGCCGTTACTTTTAAATAATTGATAAAACATAAAACTATGATAAGAAAAGTATCATTATCAGTAGTTCTTGCGATATCACTTCTGTTTGCAACCACAAGTTGCGATAAGTATTTGGATGTCAACAAGAATGTAGACGCTCCTGATTATGTTGAGGCTTATCTCTATCTTGCAGGGATAATACAGCAGTATCAGGGCATGTACTGGGATGTACGTGCATTGGTCCCGCTTACCCAGATGATGGGCACGTCGTCCTATACCTCCTTTGCTACCCATTATTACTCACCAGGTAGTGATGCCGGGGCTGAATTATTCAGGGTTGTTTACTGGCTTCAGGGTATGAACCTTGAGAATCTCATTAATCAGTCTGTTGAAGAAGGTCACTGGACACTGGCAGGGATTGGTCTGGCCATTAAGGCTTATTCATGGGATCAGCTTACAAAGTTCCATGCCGACCTTCCAATGAAGCAGGCTTATGTTCCCGATCTCCTTTCGTTTGATTACGACTATCAGGATGTCATCTATGACCAGGTTCGGGAGTGGGCCTACAAGGCCATTGAATACCTTGAGATGGATGATCCTACCAATTACGGGACAAAGATCTCGGCCAACGACTACATCTATTATGGAGATGAGGCAAAATGGATCAAATTCGCTTACGGTGTTATCGTACGTAACCTGTCATCACTTACCAATAAGTCAGACTTCAACACTGCATATGCTCAGGAGCTGATAACGGCTGCAGGCAAGTCATTGCAGACATCTGATGATGATGCTACTGTTACGATCGGCGGTGGATCTGATGAAGCACCATTCTCTTCATACAATAATTTCTGGGGAACCTACAGGCGTAATATTAGCCGGTCATACTGGCAGCACGAGTATGCAGTACAAGTATTTACTGGTACTGTTCCAAAATACGACGAGTCAACAGGTGATAAACTGCCGGCTGCAATAACAAATCCCTATTACCCCTATGAGCTGGCCGACATGCAGATAATTACCGACACTATCAAAACTGTTGCCGGTCATTTTGATCCGCGCGTTGCTGCAAAGCTCTCAACAGTCCATGATCCCAATTTTGAATACATCGATGTGGCTGACAGTGTCAAGACACGGAAGTATTACGGGGGAACGTTTACCGGACTCACCGGACCGATAGGTACCGTTCCTTCTTTTTATGGAAGGAATTCAACCTCATCATATGCCGGAACAACTCATGACGGTAAGGGGAAATGGTTATACAGGGATGATGCGCCCTATATACTGATGACAGCAGCAGAGATCAAGTTCTGCCTGGCTGAAACTTACTGGAAACTGGGAGAGAAGTTGAGTGCTTATAACGCATTCACTGAAGGTGTTAAGGCTGATCTGGAGTTTACTGCTAAATATATCTCTCCGGGAGATAAAGGTTCTCCAACCGGAGGAGACAAGGTAACGAAAGCTGTATTTAACCAACTGGCTGACGATTATGCTGCCGGTCCATATGTTGACGGACTGCTGTTTGATGATTTCTCACTCTCGCACATAATGATGCAGAAGTGGGTGGCTCTCTACCCCTGGGGTGCCCTGGAGGCCTGGGTTGACATGCGCAAGTATCACTATGATATTGTATACACAGGTGAGTATCCCACAAACGGAAATGGATATAGCCTCAGCCAGGTAGACCAGAAATGGGATACTGATCCTACCAAGGTGTATAAAGGTTTCTATCTGGCTCCTGCTCAGGTTCAGGGAAGAAAATCAACCTACAATGCCTTCAATGATGGCTCTCCCGCCTACAGGATACGTCCGCGCTATAACTCAGAGTATATGTGGAACAAGCCTGGTCTTGAATCTCTTAAACCGATTAGCGGTACTGCACCTAATTACCATACCTCAATACCATGGTTTGCTTATCCTGGCAATATACCCGGTTTGAACTAGTTAAATCATAAAAACTATGAATATGAAAATCTATAGATATATTGGACTGGTTTTGCTGGTAGCCTTTTCGGTTTCATGTGAAAAGAATGTGATCGAGTATCCAGCCACTTCCATTGAAAACAAGGCGGAATTCCAACTTCACTACTTCGTTCCTGTTGTGTCCGGTTCGGCTAATAACATCACCAGGATTGAGGTAAATGATCAACTCTATTTAAATGAGAAGACACCACTGACGACATATAATGCTAGACCCAGTTCTGTCGGTAAATTCTTTGCGGTTAGCCCCGGGTCGGTGAACTTCAAACTCTATCAGGGTTCTGCCGGAGACAACCTTGTTTATGACCAGAATATTACACTTACCGCCGGTAAGCAGAATATTTTTGTTCATGACTTTAACCAGCCTGCCATTGTCTTTGACACCGGTTACCCTTTCACACCCAGGGTGACAATGGATACCGACTCGGTCGCATGGATCAAGTTTTATAACTTCCTGTATGAGACACCAGGCGTAACCAATGACAGCAGAATACAATATGTTTACATCGATCCTGATTCACAGGATACTGTAAAGATAGGAGAACCTGTTGCTTTCGGACAGACGACCGGCTGGCAGCCTGTAAAGGTCATTAAGGCTACCTACAACTCATCGGGGTCAAGGCTTATACAGCTTAGAATCATGCTTGTTGATGCAGCCGGCAATGTTACAGGTCCCCTGCAGGTAAGGAATTCTGCCGGCAACTATGTGAACCACACTGGTTCTGCCACCCTTTTCATTGGTCGCAGGTACCATCATATTATGGCCGGCTACAGAGCCGACACACCGATCTCATCGGTGAGAGTTTTTACCGCACTTTAACAGTCTGACTGTGCTTAACAAAAGGCTGTCGCAACTATATTTGCGACAGCCTTTTGATTTTTTCTCCAATTAAGGATTAACAATATGTTATTGAAAACACTTATAAGATTATTGCTGATAATGTCAGCGGTATCAATTTTGGCGTCCTGTGGAACTAAAGAGTCTGACAGTCTGAAATTTGCATTTCTTACCGATATTCATATTGTTCCCGGATCGGTAAATGCAGAAATGCTGGGGATGGTCGTTGATGAAATAAACGTTTCTGAAGCAGACATTGTGATAATAACCGGCGACCTTACCAACGCCGGTTCTGATGCTGAACTTGAACTGGTAAAGGATATTCTTGACCGGCTGTTGAAACCCTATCTGATTATCCCCGGCAATCATGAAACAAACTGGTCGGAAAGCGGGGGGCTCAGCATAACAAGGCTTTGGGGTGACGATCGTTTTCTTGAGACAAGGGGAGACTTTGTTCTTGCCGGGTTCAGTACCGGTCCATATATGAAAATGAGCGACGGGCATGTAAAGAGGGAAGATATTCAGTGGTTAGGCAACGAATTGGGCAAGTACAAGGATAAAAAAAGTAGTAAACTACTCGTTTTTGTTCATTATCCTCTTGCCGAAGGTCTGGATAACTGGTTTGACGTCACCGATCTGCTCAAAAAACACAATGCACTCGCAGTTTTCTGCGGCCACGCGCATCGCCTCGGTCTTCATAATTTCGACGGAATTCCCGGCATTATGGGTCGCGCCCTTATGCAGGGTAATCCGCCGGTTGCAGGATATAACCTCGTTGAGGTAAAAAATGATTCCCTCTTTGTTTCGGAAAAGTTGGTGGGGAGCGATTCAATTAATACTGCTATAAGCATCAGCCTGATTAACCCGGTTGAAATAAATACCCTTCCCGTCTCTTCCCGTCCCGATTACAGTGTTAATGATCAGTATCCCGATGTCTTTGCCTCATATGAATGGGCAGATACTGCCTCAATACTGGCCGGTGTTTGCCTGGTTGGTGACTCCCTTTTCGTATATGCAAATTCATTGGGATGGATTAAGGCAGTTAATCATTTAGTTGACAGCATAGTCTGGCAGAAACGATTCTCTGGTACCATTTTCTCGACTCCGGCTGTTGCAGGCGATGCAGTCGTATTCGGATCACTCGATGGTAGTATCTACGGTCTTGATGTCAGTAATGGAGACATTCTTTGGAGCGTTAATGCCGGTACACCTGTACTCGCATCGCCCCTGGCAGACGGGTCAGATGTTTATATAGGAGGGGGCACGGCGGCATTCTACAGGATCGATGCTGCAACAGGTGATATAATATGGTCATTTGACGGCATTGACGGCCTTATACAGGGTAAACCGGCACTATTGGGAGATAATGTTGTCTTCGGAGCATGGGACAGGCATCTTTACAACCTTTCGTCAGCCACTGGTGATTTGAAATGGAAGTGGAACAATGGAAGGGCCAATGAACTCTTTTCCCCGGGTAATATCGTTCCGGTAATAAGCTCCGGCAGAGTCTTTATTGTTGCTCCTGACAGGTACATGACTGCAATTGATCTTGGTTCCGGCATGGAGGCCTGGCGCACCGCTAAACATCAGGTAAGGGAGTCGATGGGCATATCACCCGACGGCAGAGAGGTCTTTGCAAAGCTGATGAATGATTCGATCGTTTCCGTGTCGGCAACAGCAAAAGGATTTCAGACACTTTGGGCCGTTGATGCGGGCATTGAATATGATCATAATCCCTGTCCTCTTCTGGCAGACGATAATTATGTTATCGGGGCTACCAAAAACGGACTGGTGACAGCTATTGACAGAAAGAGCAGATCAGTTGCCTGGATGCACAAGACCGGTAACTCGTCTGTAAACAATATGGTCTTTGATAAATCGGGAAACATATGGCTCTCATTGCCCGAAGGAAGAATCATCAAATTAGCAAATTAGCAAATGTGGGAATTAGCAAATTGGTAAATTAGCAAATGTGGGAATTAGCAAATTAGCAAATTGGTAAATTAGCAAATTGGTAAATTAGCAAATTATCACATTATCACATTATCACATTATCACATTATCACATTATCACATTCTCCTTATATTTGCCGCAATAGTGATAACCAAATGCGTAAGATATGAGTAGAGTATTGCTTATCGGGGCCGGGGGTGTTGGTACTGTCGTTGCCCACAAGATGGCTTCCCTGCCTGATATTTTTTCAGAGGTGCTGCTTGCAAGCCGGACAAAGTCAAAATGTGACGCAATTGCTGAGCGGATAGGAAGTGACAGGATAAAAACAGCGAAGGTCGATGCTGATAATGTTCCTGAGCTGGCATCTATGATCAGGTCATTTAAACCTGATCTTGTGGTCAATGTGGCTTTGCCCTATCAGGACCTTCACATTATGGATGCCTGTCTTGAGACAGGGGTATCTTATCTTGATACAGCCAATTATGAACCGCCTGAAGAGGCTAAGTTCGAGTACAGCTGGCAATGGGCCTATCAGGACAGATACCGTGACGCGGGAATAACGGCGATACTTGGCTGTGGATTTGATCCTGGTGTAACAAGTATCTTTACAGCCTATGCAGCGAAACATCATTTTGATGAGATTCATTACCTTGACATTGTCGATTGCAATGCCGGTGACCATGGCAAACCTTTTGCGACCAATTTCAATCCTGAGATAAACATCAGGGAGGTGACCCAGAGGGGCAAATACTGGGAGGACGCCAAATGGGTATACACAGAGCCGCACGAGATCCATAAACCCCTTAATTATCCCGGAATCGGACCAAAAGAGTCTTACCTTATCTACCATGAGGAACTGGAGTCGCTGGTTAAAAACTTCCCGACCCTGAAAAGGGCCAGGTTCTGGATGACATTCGGACAGGAATACCTTACCCACCTCAGGGTTATACAAAACATCGGCATGGCCGGCATCGAACCGGTATTGTTCGAGGGAAGGGAGATTATACCAATTCAGTTTCTGAAGGCAGTTTTGCCGAATCCCGGTGACCTTGGGGAGAACTATAAGGGATGGACGTCGATAGGATGCCGGATAAGGGGAATAAAGGATGGTAAGGAGAAGACATATTACATATATAATAACTGCAGTCATGAGGAGGCCTATCGTGAGACAGGCACACAGGCGGTGAGCTATACAACGGGTGTACCGGCGGCGATAGGAGCGATGATGTATTTAAAAGGCCTCTGGAAGAAACCAGGTGTCTTCAATGTTGAGGAGTTTGATCCCGATCCGTTCATGGAACAGCTCAAACTTCTGGGCCTTCCCTGGGTGGAACTTCATAATGTTGAATTGGAACTCTGATGATTTCAGATGTCAGATTTGCGATATCAGATTTCAGATTTTTACCACCAGCAAACCAGCAACCAGCATAATGTCTATTGATTACAGTAAAGTACCTTCTCCCAGTTATGTGATAGAGGAGGAGCGGTTGAGGAAGAATCTCACGCAGATAAGCCATATAGCCCGTGAGAGCGGAACCGAGTTCATTGTGGCATTCAAGGGTTTTGCCATGTGGAGTGTGTTTCCGATACTACGTGAATATATTTCAGGGGCATCGGCCAGCAGCCTTAATGAAGCCAGGCTCTGCTTTGAAGAGATGAAGACACCGGCTCATACCTATGTACCGGTATATGATGAGAAGGAGTTTGATGAGATACTGCGATACAGTTCGCACCTCTCATTTAACTCGCTTAATCAGTATAACAAGTTCTACCCCCGCATTCAGGCATCCGGCAGAAAGGTTTCGATTGGGCTAAGGATCAATCCGGAATTCTCTGAAATTGCACATGGCCTCTACAACCCCTGCAGTCCGGGCTCACGCCTTGGTATCACTGCTGAACAACTCGGTGATAACCTTCCGGAAGGTGTGGAGGGTCTGCACTTTCACGTGCTTTTTGAGTCAGATTCATTTGTTCTGGAAAAAACACTGCAGGTAGTGGAGGAAAAATTTGGAAGATACCTTGACAGGATAAAGTGGCTGAATATGGGAGGGGGGCATCTGGTTACCAGAAAGGGATATGATACATGCCATATGATAAGGATTCTTGATCAGTTCCGGAAGAAGCACGGGATTCATATTATTCTGGAACCAGGCAGTGCCTTTGGCTGGGAAACAGGAGAGCTGGTGGCAACGGTGGAGGATATTGTTGAGAATGGAGGAGTTTGCACGGCAATGCTCAATGTTTCATTTACCGCTCATATGCCCGACTGTCTTGAGATGCCCTATAAACCAGCTGTTCTGGGTGCAACTGACCCTGTTCCGGGGAAACCGGCATACCGTCTCGGAGGTAATTCGTGTCTGTCTGGTGATTTTATCGGAGACTGGTCGTTTGACAGGGAACTGAAACCAGGAGACCGGATTGTCTTTCTTGATATGATTCACTATACGATGGTAAAGACCACTACTTTCAACGGTGTTGCCCATCCATCGATAGGTATATGGCAGAAAGACAATACATTTCGATTAGTTCGGGAGTTCAGGTATGAAGACTATCGCAACCGCTTATCGTAAAAAAAGGTGTCCGGTGTCCGGTATCCGGTATCCGGTTCCCGGTTCCCGGTTCTCTGCACCCTCATCCCTCTCGACTGTAGGGAGATCATCACCACCAAATCGCAAATCTGATATCGTTGATCTGAACCGAGCCGTAGACGAGCTCACCGGAAGCGAAGCTGAGGGTAAATCTGACATCCCTTGCCCTCTACCTGAACCGAGACCGGCGAAATCCGGGCGAGTTCACCGGAGCCTGAAAGGCGAAGGTAAAACCTGTAACCTGTAACCTGTAACCTGTAACCTGTAACCTGTAACCAGCAACCTGTAACCTGTAACCTGTAACCTGCAACCTGTAACCTGT
>JAWOIF010000148.1:0-4482 GCA_046484805.1 Bacteroidales bacterium | reverse complement strand
CAGGCGGCAAATCAAAGGAGTACGTAAAGAGGCTCCAGGGTCTGGGTATTAAGGATATATACATGAACAGCCGCTCAAAGATCGAACACTTTCATCAGTTTATCACAAAGTATTCCCTTGATAAAGAAGAGATTCTCTACATGGGAGATGACATTCCCGATTATCAGGTTATGAAGAGTGTTGGTATTCCGGTCTGCCCGGCTGACGCAGACAGCGAAATAAAGCAGATATCGGTCTATATTTCCGATAAGCGCGGAGGTGATGGTTGTGTAAGGGACGTGATAGAGCAGGTAATGCGTCTGCACAATAAATGGATGGACAATGATGCATTCAGCTGGTAGCTTATGAAAGAGTTTCTGAAGGTAATAAGGTGGAAGAATCTTCTCATTGTGATCGTAACAATGGTGCTTGTAAGGTATGTGCTGCTGTCCTCCCTTGCGGCTGAAATGCTGGTTATGAATGTTGCAGGCGATATGGAACCCGTTGTACTACGTATGCCGTGGTACGACTTCATGGTGATGGTGTTCGCTACGGTATGCCTTACAGCCGGTGGATATGTGATAAATGATTATTTCGACATAAAGACTGATATCATAAACAGGGGTACTGTTATTGTGGGAACCGTTATTCCGCGACGCCGTGCCATGATGATGCATAATATTTTCAACATTATCGGTGTAGTTGCCGGTTTTTATGTTTCATGGAGGGTGGGTTACTTTTGGCTGGGTACGCTTTTTTTGCTTGTTTCGGGACTGCTCTGGTTCTACTCGGCAAGTTACAAGAGGCAGTTCCTTATAGGGAACATACTGGTTGCCTTGCTTACCGCTCTGGTGCCGTTCATGGTAGTATTCTATGAGTTCCCGTCCTTGTATGAGTATTACTCCTCAAATGCAATTGAGCATCCTGACTATAAGCTTTTCTTTTTCTGGACAGGTGGGTTTTCCCTTTTTGCCTTTCTGACAACCCTAGCCAGGGAGATAATCAAGGATATTGAAGACTACGAGGGAGATCTGGAATATGGACGCAATACACTTCCGGTAGTAGCAGGCATCAGGAGTTCGAAACTTATTATCACGGCTCTTGTTGTCAGCATAATAGTTACTCTTTATGTAGTTTGGATGCTGTTTGTGAGGGATATTACGACCGTTGTTTATATATCTGTTACAATGACGGTTCCGTTGTTGCTGGTAATTTATATGGTTATGACCGGCAGGGGAAGGAAGCATTTCCATGCTGCCAGCAGCGTTATGAAATTTATTATGCTTATGGGGCTTCTTTATATAGTAGTCGTTAAGATAATACTTACTACAGGACTTTACTGAGATGCTCGCGGACAAGCTGAAGGATTATCATATTATTTTGGGCTCTGTCTCACCGAGGAGACGGGAGTTGTTTGCGGCACTTGGCTTTGCATTCGATGTGGCTGATCCGGCTATTGATGAGAATTGTCCCGATACGGTTCCACCGAAAGAGACTGCAGTCTATCTGGCTGAAGCGAAATCTGCGAAGCTTGGAGAGGGTCTTGGTTCCCGCCAGATTCTGATTACGGCAGATACAATTGTGCTGTGCGGTGACAGGCTACTGCCGAAGCCCGGATCGCGGGAGGAGGCCGTTGAATTTCTGGGACTGCTGTCGGGTCGTGAGCACCTGGTGATTACCGGTGTGTGCCTCAGGTTGGCAGGTCGGCAGCGAAGCTTTTCAGTTGAGACCGTGGTGGCATTTCGTCAGCTCGATGATGATGAGATTGATTATTATGTTGATAATTACAGTCCGTACGACAAAGCAGGGGCCTACGGGATACAGGAATGGATCGGCTATGTGGCAACCGAAAGAATAGAGGGGTCGTATTTTAATGTGATCGGTTTGCCGGTCAGCAGGCTTTATAGAGAACTAAATGAGTTTGTCAAATAACTAAAACCATGATTTTATGATACGGAGATTTTTGTTGATTCTGATTGTCGCCATTATTAGCTGTGGCGGTGCGGCGAAGGCCGATGAGGGCATGTGGATACCCATTCTTATTGAGAAGTACAATATTCACCTGATGCAGGAAAAGGGTTTCAAGCTTACTGCCGAGGATATTTACAGTGTGAATCGTGCCAGTATGAAAGATGCCATTTTGATCTTTGGCGGAGGATGTACCGGTGAAGTGATATCGGCCGAGGGACTTATGATTACCAATCACCACTGCGGGTACGGTCAGATACAGTCTCACTCTTCCCTTGAGAACGATTATCTTACAAATGGTTTCTGGGCTATGTCGAAGGAGGAGGAATTGCCTAATCCCGGACTGACTGCCACCTTCCTGAAGTACATGGAAGATGTCACCGATCAGGTGCTTCAGGGTGTGACCTCAACAATGGGTGATGAAGAGAAGAGCCGGATCATAAACAAGAACATCAGCACAATCCGGCAGAAAGCCGTTGAAGGCACCCATTACACAGCAATAGTCAGGCCTTTTTATATGGGTAATCAGTATTTCCTCCTGGTAAATGAGACCTTCCGTGATGTCAGGCTTGTAGGTGCCCCTCCATCGGCCATAGGTAAGTTCGGTGGCGAGACAGACAACTGGGTATGGCCACGCCACACCGGTGACTTTTCGCTATTCAGAATCTACGCCGATAAGGATAATAAGCCCGCTACCTATTCGAAAGACAATGTACCCTACACACCCGGTTATTTCTTCCCGATCTCACTGAAGGGAGTTCAGGAGGGAGACTTTACAATGGTTTTTGGATATCCGGGAGGTACGAATCAGTACGTACCTTCATTCCATATAGATATGGTTAAGAACCATCTTAATCCTAAGATGATCGAACTGCGTGGAAAGAAGATCGATATTTACGAGGATGAGATGGCAAAGAGTCCGCTTGTCAGAATTCAGTATGCATCGAAGAAATCGGGTGTGGCAAACGCATGGAAGAGATGGATAGGCGAGCAGCAGGGGCTTGAGCGATTGAAGACAATTCAGAAGAAGGAGGAATATGAAGAAAGGTTCCGGAAATGGGCAAATTCCTCTGATGCGCTCAGGACGAAATATGGAGACATCTTACCACGCTATGAGCAGCTTTATACAGAACTGGTAAAATATAACGTGGTCAATAACTTTACTGAGGAGGTCTTCTTCCGCAGTGGTATGGAGGCTGTTGGTCATGCACGGGGATACAGGAGTCTGGTTGCTCTGGTTGAATCGGGGGCTGATGCAGAGACGATAGCCAGGGCTGCCGATAATGCAGCAGGTTCTGCTACCAGATTCTTCAGAAACTACGATGTAAACGTTGATAAAAGAGTTGCCGCAGAAGTTCTTGAGTTATATTCGAAGCTGATACCTGCCGGTAGCCAGGCGCCGGAGTTCATAAGGCTCAATCAGAAATATAAGGGTGATTTTCCGGCAGCTGTTGAAGCGATGTATTCTAAGACATTTTTTGCAGATCAGGCGAGAATAAATGGTTTATTGTCGAACTTCAACAAGGCTGCTGCGAAAAAACTGACCCGTGATCCTCTCTATGTACTTGCAGTTGATATCGATAGCTGGCTGGCTGACAATTTCAGGGGTGAGGTTAGCAGGATTAATTCTGAGATTCAACGCCTCAATGTGACCTATATGGCTGCCCAGATGGAGTTTGAACCCGACAGGCTTTTTTATCCTGATGCCAACTCTACACTGAGGGTGGCTTATGGTGAGGTACGCGGATATGACTCGAGGGATGCGGTTTATCATAAGCACTATACAACACTTAAGGGTATTATGGAGAAGGACAACCCCGAAATATATGACTATGATGTGCCTCAGAGGCTTCGCGACCTCTATGCGGCGCGGGATTTCGGACGCTATACACAGGACGGGGAGGTGCCGGTATGCTTCATAGCCACAAACCACACTACCGGCGGCAATTCCGGGAGTCCGGTCATAAATGCCGAGGGACACCTGATAGGAGTTAATTTTGACCGCGCATGGGAAGGGGTTGCCAGTGATATGGCCTTTAATCCCGAGCAAAGCCGGAATATCAGTATTGACATCAGGTATGCACTATTCCTGATTGATAAGTTTGCCGGTGCAGGTTACCTGCTCGATGAGATGGTGCTGATAGGTAATTAGGTATCAGGTATCAGGTATCAGGTATCAGGTATCAGGTATCAGGTATCAAGACAAATAGTAAGTAAAGAGTAAAATGCCATGGTTGAAAGTAGACTTTTTACTTGATACTCAATACCTAATACTAATTATCTATTTTCTTTTTTTAACGGCTCGTGGTACGCTGTAAAACTGAGGGTGGCGATAAGGTTTGTCGTTTGCTGGATCAAAGAACGGCCCTTGATCTTCCGGGGAAGAGGCTACGATCTGATCCGACGGAACAACCCAAAACGCAATCCCTTCATTTCGCCGTGCATAGGTATCACGGGCATTTTGAAGCGCCATCTCGGAATCGGGTGCATGAACGCTGCCCGCGTGTTCAAAAGGCTTACCGTCTTTCGGCTGAT
>JAWOIF010000052.1:0-9018 GCA_046484805.1 Bacteroidales bacterium | reverse complement strand
CATCCGCCGCTCAATCCGAGTTCTGGGTTTGTTGAGGAAATAGAGGTTAAGTACCTCCTTTTTTCGGTCGTGTTGTATCTTTACCTTTCCCGTTTCCTCATCAATCAACTGTTTGCGTCCTAAATAGTATTCAAGATACAGACTGATTCGGCCGTCAGAAAGTGTACGCTGCATCAGTTTTGGGTTCTCCTTCGTTTTACGCTCAACCCTTGCCATGTTATAAACCTTTGTTATTGCTTTGTTTTCCTTTGTATTGCTAAGATAAGATATTATTTCAATCAAGGTGCACAAATAGTGTACTTTTTATCAAAACAAAGGAATACAAAAGAAAATATCCCGTTTCCGGGATATCCTCAAGTGCATGTGATCTTGATCTTTGTGTGCTTTTGCTTTCCTTTGTTTTTCATCATTTGTACCCGGAGCGGGACTTGAACCCGCACAGCCTTAATGGCCACAGGATTTTAAGTCCTGCGTGTCTACCATTCCACCATCCGGGCTTGCTGCATCGATGATTACGATGCAAAAATAGAAAATAATGTGATAATTAGATAATGACCGTAACATAATACAGAAATAGAGGGAGCCTTCTCTCTTAAAGGTTCCCTCTATAAAAACAAATCTGATACAGTACGCTAATACCTCAGCAGTACGGGCCTTCCAAAGCCTAATCTCTGCAAGGGTGCAAGTTGTGTGGCGGCATCACCAACAACTACGTAATACATCCTCATCGGATCAATATACTTGTTGGCAAGTTCCTGGTGCTGCTCAACCGTCAGAGCCTTGATAAAGGCCTCCTCCTGCTTGATGTAGTCTGCCGGCAGGTCATAAATACTCATTGTATTGAGCATGCCAACAAGGCTGCCAAGCGTCTCAAACCTGAGAGCATTACTCTTCATCAATGCGTCTCGGGTGAAGTCGATGTCCTCCTTGCTGACGCCCTTGATATATTTTATCATCTCATTCTTGAAAATCTCGACAGACTCAAGGGTCGACATGGTAATAACCATAGATGAAGCAGTGAAACTCCCGAAATTACGCATGCCCGAGAATGAGGAACGAGCCCCATAGGTAAAGCCTTTCTCTTCCCTTAGGATCATATTGAATACTCCGTTAAACGATCCGCCAAGTTTGTAGTTCATAACAGTGGCTCCGTGAAAATCGGTATGTGATCTCGGTATTGAAGGCGTTCCGATGTATATTACAGATTGTCTCGCGTCGGGAACATCAACAAAATAGACAGCAGACTTTGCGGGCGGCACAACCTCGGGCAGAACCGGTAGTTCAACCTCCTTGCCCTTCCAGTGTTCAGTCAGGCTGGCAAGTGATGCAGTTACCCTTTCCTGGTCAACATGACCCGCAATTACCATCCTGGCTACTGAAGGAGAGAAGTATTTCTCCCAGTAATTCTTCAGATCTTCAATGGTTATTGCTGCAACGCTCTCGGGGGTCCCCTGCTGATCGTATGCCAGAATATGATCGTCTCCATAGATAAGAGTACTGAGTGTACTCGAAGCCAGATAACTGGGATTGGCAAGATTGCGCCTTAGCCCATTGATTATTCTTTCCTTTGCCAGTGCAAACTGAACTTCATCCCAGCGTGGATATAGAATCATCTCCTCTACCAGTTCAAGTGTCTCCTCGAACTTGCCCGACAGTGAGCTTACCCTTATCGATATCTCCTCGGTTCCGGCAGAAAATGAAATGCTCGCTCCAAGCATGGCTATTGCCTCCTCAAGCTCTTCAGGGGTCTTGTATTGTGTACCCTCATTCATCAGGGTAGCCACCAGGTTGGCAACTCCGGGTTTCGATATATCGTCTGACATCTGGCCACCAAGTATAGATATCTGGTATTGCACCAGAGGCAACTCATCATGCTCAATGCCCCAGATCTTAAGCCCGTTCCCCATTTCTGCCTTCCAGACCGGTGGAATGGTTACCTCAGGATCAGGACCAAGTGGGGGCTGCACAGAGCGATCGAGTATCGTCTCTGTCCTGACTATTTCCTCATCAGGCATACCCTCAATTTCAACCTCCGAGGCCTTGGTTATATCTTCCTCTTCAATGTCAGCCTTAGTTGAATTTACAGCCACAAGGTCAACCTGACCGCGCGGGACGAAGCTGGTGGCAACATAATGCCTTCCCTTGATGTATTTATTGTATGCATCCTTAATGTCAGCAGCGGTAACTGCCCTTATGGCCTCAAGATCCTTTTTGTAATACTCCGGATCGCCGGTGTAAATGTTGTACTCGGCAAGCTGAAATGCCTTACCCTGCACACTGGCAAACCTGGAAACAAAGCTTGTTTCGTAACCTGCCTTTATCCTCTCGAGCTCGATATCCTCAAACCCTTCCTTCTCAAATTTAGCCAGAGCTTCAAAGATAGCCTCCTCAACCTCGGTAAGGCTGACACCGGGATTGGCTGTGACGGAGAATGTAAATTCGCCTGCCAGTTCCTGTGAACTGTTCCTGGCCGAAGCCCTTGATGTAAGCTTCTTGTCCCTTACTAATACCGTATAAAGTGGAGACTTCATGGTCCTTGAAAGAATATCTGCCAGGAAACTAAGCGCATAGGAATCCTTCGAATACCTTTCAGCTCCGGGGAAAACCATTGTAAGCATCGGAGCCCTGGCGAAATTGTCTTCGTGATAGAGTTTGATAGTCTCATCGAGTTTTATGGGCATCGGGTCCCTTTTCGGAGGCTTCTCTCCTTCCGGGATCTCTCCGAAATACTTCACAACCAATCCTTTGACCTCCTCCTTATCAATATCTCCCGACACCACAAGTGTGGCATTCCCGGGTATGTAGTATTTTGCATGGAACGCTTTCACATCTTCCATAGAAGCATTTACAAGATCTTCCATCTCCCCTATCACTGTCCAGCTGTAGGGATGGCCTTCAGGATACAGAGTACGGGCGATTAGTGCTCTATTATGACCATAGGCAGCATTATCAACACTCTGTCTCTTCTCATTTTGAACAACATTCTGCTGTATTGCCAGGGCTTTTTTGGTGACGGTATTCGTCAGATATCCCATCCTGTCAGATTCCATCCAAAGGACCAGTTCCATTGCATTCCTGGGAACAACCTGATAGTAATTGGTCCTGTCCTGACTGGTACTGCCATTCAGCGAACCACCTGCTCCCTGGATAAGCTTAAAAAACTGGTCCTGTCCTACATTCTCAGACTCCTGGAACATCATATGCTCAAAAAGATGAGCGAAGCCTGTCTTACCGGGTTCCTCACGACTTGACCCGACATGATAATAGATTGCGACCGAGACAATCGGGTCGGAATGGTCCTGGTGCAGGATCACATCGAGTCCGTTCTCAAGTGTGTACTTCTCAATGGGGATGGTGATCATTTCCCCTTTCTCAGATTTCTGACATCCGCTGAAAATAAGCAACGCCAATACTGTTAAAGCGATCAGGTATCTCTTCATAATTTATAGATTAAATGATTCTGGTTGTATTCAACATTCTCAAATATACGAAGATTTAGGAATCAGCTTCTGAATCAAAAGGCTTTTTTTAACCTATTCTGCAACATATAGATGAAGAAAAAAACCGCCCCGTTTAAAACGGCAGCGGTCATCTTGAGCGGGAAACGAGACTCGAACTCGCGACCCCGACCTTGGCAAGGTCGTGCTCTACCAACTGAGCTATTCCCGCAATTGTGATCGCAAAAGTAACACTTTTTTTAGAAATACAATAGTGACTGAAAAAATCAGACTGATCAGAATTACCTCCCTACCGGCCCCCACTCAACAAGCTTGCCCTGTTCCATCAACAACCAGGTACTGCGGTAGATCCACTCCTCCTTCACAATACTGTTTACGACTACCCTGTTTGTCCGGTCGGGCTCGCCCCATGCATCCCTGACCATAGCAGTGGTCATGCCCTTCCATATTTTGCCGGCATATATTTTTGTGGCTATGTCCTTTCCGTACTTGTGTTCGAGGTAGATCATTCTGTTCCCGGGATTCATCCGGTATTCCTGCTGTGATTGCTGCTGTGCCGCCTGTTTTTGTACAACCTGTTGCTGCACTGCCTGTTGCTGTGCAACCTGCTGCTGTACAGTGTCAGCCACTGCAACCATCTGAACCTTATCGGCAACCAGAAAGCCGGTGTAATCTTCATACCTCACAAGGAGATAATCTCCGTCCGTTGCAATGATCTCAACTTCCACACCATTGGGCACTAACAATATCACTGTAGTAAGATCGTCCTTCTCGCCGAAAAGGCGTAGGGCACCTTTGGTAACTCCCTTTTTTGGCTGCTGTTGCTGAATCTGTTTTCCTTGTTCCAGTTGCTCAAGCACTTCCGTGCTGTTCTGCTGTCCCTCCGCCATCATCAATGATAAAAGCATGACCAGGGTAACTGTAAATATCCGTCTCATATGAATGGTTTTATGAAGTACCGCAAAAAACATACCAACTGCCAACTCCTCTCCTCAAAGTTAGAACTTATCGGCAAGGTCTGTAATAATTACAACATAACTTCAGCTTTAACTTCATTTTTATTAAATTAGCGAGGAACCAAAACCATTATGAAATGTGCCTGGCCATCCCCGGAATTATAACCAAGCTCTACAATGACAACGGCATGAAAATGGCAAAGGTAAGCTTCAGCGGAGTGATAAAAACGGTTTCTGCCGAATGGGTACCTGAAGCAAAGCCGGGCGATTATATCATATCCCACGCCGGAACAGCCATCAGTATACTCAACCCTGTAGAGGCTGAAGAGACTCTCAGACTATTCGATGAAATGAAACAGAGTGACTCAATCTGATACCTGCCTTGAAATATATCACCGAATACCGCAATCCCGACCTTGCACGCAGACTCGCAGAGCGAATCGCAGCAGCAACTTCGCGCGGCTGCAACATAATGGAGATATGCGGAGGACAGACGCATTCGATAATGAAGTATAACATTACCGAACTGCTGCCTGCCGAAATAAGGCTAATACACGGACCCGGATGCCCGGTATGCGTCACTCCCCTGGAAAAAATCGACAAGGCACTTGCTCTGGCAGGGCAAAAAGAGGTAATCCTCACCTCCTTCGGAGATATGATGAGGGTGCCGGGCTCTTCAGGAGACCTACTGGGCGCAAAGGCAGCAGGAGCAGATGTAAGAATAGTCTTTTCCCCACTCGATGCTGTAACACTGGCCATGGAGAATCCCTCCAAAAAAGTAGTCTTCTTCGCAATAGGCTTCGAAACCACCGCACCGGCAAATGCACTGGCTCTTCTTAGAGCTGCAGCACTGAAACTACAAAACTTTTACATGCTTTGCTCCCAGGTATTGGTGCCACCGGCAATCAGGGCAATACTCTCATCAGGCAACGCACTGATTGACGGGCTGCTGGCCCCCGGCCATGTATGCACAATCACAGGTTACGGTGAATATATTGATCTTGCGACTGAATTCAGTATACCTGTTGTCGTTACAGGATTTGAGCCGGTGGATATCCTCAGGGGCATTGAGGCTGTGAACGTAATGATCAATGAAGGAAGGTATCAGGTTGAAAACCGTTATGAAAGGGCTGTCACAATAGGGGGAAACCAACTGGCGCTGAACACTATGTATAAAGCCTTCATGGTTTGCGACAGGCAGTGGAGAGGTATTGGTAACATCCCGATGAGCGGTCTGGCAATCAGAGATGAATACTCATTATTTGATGCCGAAAGAGAGTTCAACCTTGAAAATATCAATACCACCGAACCTGAAATATGTATTGCCGGAAAGGTTCTGCAGGGACTGGCAACACCTGACTCCTGTGAGGCTTTCGGAACAGCCTGTACCCCTGAAACGCCCCTTGGTGCCCCGATGGTTTCATCTGAAGGAGCCTGCTCGGCATATTACAGGTATAAACTTCTAAGATGATGATGGAATACTCCTGTCCGACCCCATATAATGAATACGACAGAATACTGCTTGCCCATGGCAGCGGAGGCAGGCTGTCTGACCGGCTCATACACGATGTCATTATCAGGGAATTGGGTGATTCATGCCTCGATTCATCACATGACGGTGCCGTTCTCGACATTCCGGGAAGGGTTGCTTTTACTACCGACTCTTTTGTAGTGAGTCCACTCTTCTTCCCCGGAGGAAATATCGGCGACCTGGCTGTCAACGGAACCGTAAACGACCTGGTCTGCTGCGGAGCCATTCCCCGGTTTCTCTCCCTTGCGCTGATAATTGAAGAAGGACTGCCGGTGGCGGAACTGGCGGCCATTATCAGGTCTGTGGCTGAAGCTGCACAAAAAGCAGGTGTAAAGATCGTAACCGGCGACACCAAGGTAGTGGAGAAAGGCAAAGGAGACCGCATCTTCATCAATACTGCAGGTGTTGGGATAGTCCCGGCACAACGTGACATATCCCCCGCCCGCCTTGAAGATGGTGATGAAATAATCGTCACAGGCAACATTGCCGACCATGGCATAGCCATACTGGCAACACGTGAGGGACTGGCCTTCGATACTGACGTGATAAGCGATACCGCACCGCTTAACGAACTGTCAGAGCTTATCTTTTCGGTTACCAGTGATATCCACGTGCTTCGAGATCCAACCCGGGGAGGCGTAGCCAGCGCACTGAATGAGATTGGCAGGGCTGCCGGGAAAGAGATAATAATTGACGAAGCCTCAATTCCGGTCGATCTACAGGTAAGGGGAGCATGCGAAATTATGGGTTTTGACCCTCTCTACATAGCTTGTGAAGGAAGAATGCTCATCTTCCTTCCGGCAAAATGGTCGGAAATGGTACTAAAGGCCCTCAGAGGTCATCCCCAGGGACAAAATGCAGCAATAATTGGCAGGGTAAGCAAGGGGAAACCACTGGTTAAGATGAAGACCGTCATCGGTTCAACAAGAGTGGTTGATATGATAGCAGGAGAGCAGCTACCTCGTATTTGCTGAAAGCCAGTCATACCA
This sequence comes from Bacteroidales bacterium, assembly GCA_046484805.1. GTDB lineage: Bacteria > Bacteroidota > Bacteroidia > Bacteroidales > VadinHA17 > SLNP01. The sequence continues at coordinate 2,084 of JAWOIF010000052.1, read as the reverse complement.
CTCCTCCATACCCTCACCCGTTTTGGCTGACACTTCCATGAACCTGAGCCTGCCATTGACCAGCAAACCATTTTCAGCAGCCTCAGATATTTTAAAATCAAGATATGGCAGAAGATCCGTTTTGTTGATAATACATAACCCCGCCCCCCTGAACATATCAGGGTACTTCACCGGCTTATCCTCACCCTCAGTAACACTCATGACAACAACTCTGGCCTCTTCACCAAGGTCGAACATGGACGGACAGATCAGGTTTCCGACATTTTCTATGAAGAGTATTGAATCAGGGGCCGGATCAAGCTCCTTAACCGCACGGTTAATCATTGCTGCATCAAGATGGCACCCGCGTCCTGTATTTACCTGTACAACCGGCACACCCGTAGCTTTGATTCTGTCAGCATCCATGGCTGTCTGCTGGTCTCCCTCTATGACATAGAAACTGTGCCTGCCCTTCAGATCAGTAAGGGTACGTTCAAGTAATGTTGTCTTCCCAGAACCGGGAGAGCTCATGAGATTAACAACAAAAATATTCCTCGCTTCAAAATAACCCCTGTTCCTCTCTGCAAGGCGATTGTTCACCTCCAGTATATCCTTGCCTACCGCAACTTTCACAACCTTTTCATGATGGTGGTCATGAGAGTGCTCATGGTGGTGGCCATCATGGTTATCGTGGTCGTGGTCATGGTCATGGTCATGGTCATGATGATGTGAATGGTCATGACCATGAGAATGATCATGATCGTGGTCGTGAAGATGGTTATCGCTGCTGTTGCAGCCGCAGGTGTCACACATAGTATCTCTGTTTAAATTGCGATATATTTTATTCTCAACTCTTTACCTCCTGTAATGTCGATATCCGCGGAGCCGCACGAACCGCATGATCCCGTGAAACTTTCGAAAGAAAACTCATTGCCACATTTCCTGCATCCTGCCCTGCCTCCCGGCTTCTCAATAGTGATGACCGCATCGGCCATCACGGTCCCTGGTGTCAGGGCCTCAAGCGCGAACTCCAGTGAATCAAACTCTATACCTGCCAAAAGTCCTATCTCAAGGCACACCTCATCAACCCTCCGGGCTCCTCTCTCCTCTGCTTCGGAAGCTACTATACCGATAATATTCGTGGCAACTGTCAGTTCGTGCATAGATCTCACCCTGTTTTTCCCGCTTTTCTCATGGCAGCCGCAACCATAACCTGACCCAGAGCAAGGCCTCCGTCATTTGGCGGGATATTGCGATGATAATATACTACAAATTTTCTTGATAACAACTCCCTCATTACCATTTCAGTGAGGTATTTATTCTGGAATGTTCCACCTGAGAGGGCTACCTCAGATATGCCGGTCTGGCCGGAAGCATATTCCACACCCGTAACAATTGCATTTGCCACACAGTTATGAAACATCGCCGATATTTCTCCTGCCGGTCTCCCATTGATAACATCTGAGACCAGAGAGTATACCATCTCCCCGAAAGAGATAACCCCTTCGTTAATATCAAAATCATAACTACCGTCAATGTCTGAGTCAATTGCTGATTCGAGTCGCATAGGTGCTTCTGCATGAAATGATGATTCATGGTTGAGTCCGGTTATGGCAGCCACGGCATCAAACAATCTTCCGGCGCTTGAATAATCAGCAGTATTTATGCCCTTTTCAACCAGGTCAGTATAGAGCCGTACCTTCTCAGCCCCGCAGCTGACTCCAACCGGCAGCTTCATTATCTCCTCAAATGGCACCCCGTACCTTATAAGCCACGAAACTCCCGACCGCCAGGGTTCAAAAGAGCGTCGTGCCTGCCGCGGCCATGATCATCCCCGGCTGGCAGTAACCGCACTGCGGGACATCCAGCTCCTTCCAGGCCTGTTGCAGGGGATGGCGGTTATCTTCCGAGAGCCCCTCGATGGTGACGATCTTTTTATCGGCATCCATGGCAGAGACCGGTACGGTGCAGGAACGCACCGCCTCACCATCCACATGTACGGTGCACGAACCGCACAGGCCGATGCCACAGGCATACTTGGTGCCAGTCAGTCCCAGCTGCTCACGCAGTACCCAGAGCAGCGGCGTCGAGCCGTCGACCTCCAC
>JAWOIF010000051.1:0-6537 GCA_046484805.1 Bacteroidales bacterium | reverse complement strand
GCGGCTGGGACAACATCAAAACCTATGTTGCAATGACCAAACCATACTACACGGCTTTCACCGCAAATCCTGTAGCATGGACGGGTAGTACAAAGGGCATGATAAAAGATCAGGTAATACTGGTAGACATACAGTCAGAAGATGATTTCGCAAAGTACCGTGGTAAGCTGAAAGGCAAAATAGTAATGGTTCCTTCGAATACACAATACAGGGTTAATTTCAATCCACTGGCCAGAAGATATACAGATGAAGAACTGAAAAACATGTCCAATCCTCCCGAGCCCAGAGGTGATCAGGCACAAAGAAGAACACCTCAGGCAGGCCAAAGACCGGGAGGGGATATGGTGTCGCAGGTGAGTCTTCGTCGTCAGATAACAGAATTTATTGTAAGTGAAGAGGTTGGTGTGATTCTGAATAACTCTGGCAGCTTCAACGTTCCCCGTTCTTCAGGTGCAAGCTATAGTATCGGTAATCCGGAACCTATATGTCAGGTTAATCTTCCAATTGAAGCGTTTGGAAGAATACAGAGACTGCTTGCTCATAACGTACCTGTGGAAATGGAAATCGACATACAAAACAAATTCAATAACACCAATAAGGTTTATAATGTAATGGGTGAAATTCCGGGAAACGATCCAAAACTCAAGGACGAGATCGTACTTCTGGGAGGACACTATGATGCATGGCACGGATCTACAGGAGCTGCTGACAATGCTTCAGGAGGAATAGTGATGATGGAAGCAATGAGAATTCTTAACGAACTTGGCATTAAGCCCAGAAGAACCATCAGGGTAGCTCTCTGGGGAGGTGAAGAACAGGGTCTGCACGGATCAAGGGGATATGTTGAGAAGTACCTCCTGTCATCGGGAGAAAGACTGGATGGATATGACAAATACCAGGTCTACTTCAACATGGATAACGGAACAGGTAAGTTCAGGGGTATCTATCTCCAGGGCAATGAAGCAGCAGTTCCGGTGATGGAAGAGTGGTTTAAACCCTTTGCCGAAATGGGTTGTTCAACCATTACACTGAGGAATACAGGATCAACAGACCATACATCATTTGACAGAATAGGACTGCCGGGATTCCAGTTTATTCAGGATCCCATAGAATACAGCCGGGGATACCATACAATAATGGATACATACGAGCGTCTTATTATGGATGATCTCAAACACAATGCGGTAGTAATCGCTACACTGGCATATAACGCCGCAATGATGGACGGTAAATTCCCGAGAAAGCCGCTACCGGAAGAAGGACAGCAAGACAGGAGATAAAAAGATTTGCAGTATATAGTTCTGCCTGTACAGGAAACGAAAAGCGGGGGCCGTAAAACCCCCGCTTTTTATATTCCTGCAATCTCTGACAGAATCCTATTTCTTAATCCCGGCAAGGTCAAGCATGAAAGTATACTGCAAGGCCGTTGATCTGAGCCTCTCAAAACGACCTGAGGCCCCTCCGTGACCGGTCTTCATGTTGCAATCCATGATCAGAATATTGTTGTCGGTCTTCATCTCCCGAAGCTTTGCCACCCACTTTGCAGGTTCCCAGTACTGAACCTGAGAATCCCAGAAACCGGTAGTAACAAGAATGTTGGGATAATCCATTGCTTCCACCTGATCATACGGAGAATATGATAACATGTAGTCATAGTACTCCTTCTGCCTTGGATCACCCCATTCATCCCATTCAAATGTGGTAAGTGGTATGGTAGGATCAAGCATCGTCGTTACAACATCTACAAACGGAACGGCCGCCACAACTCCCCGGTAAAGATCGGGTTTCATGTTTACAATTGCGCCCATCAGTAATCCTCCTGCACTACCACCCATGGCAAACAGGCGCTCCTTGCCGGTATACTTATTATCGACAAGATACTGAGCACAGTCATTGAAGTCAGTGAAGGTGTTGATCTTGTTCAGCAGCTTACCGTCCTCGTACCACTGCCTTCCCATTTCACTGCCTCCTCTTATATGAGCGAGTGCATATGCAAATCCGCGGTCAAGAAGACTTATTATTCCCGATCTGAAGGAGGGATCAGTGGAGCTACCGTAGGAGCCATAAGCATATAGCAGCAACGGAGCCTTGCCATTTTTTTCAAATCCCTTCCTGTAAACGATTGAAACCGGTACCATGGTGCCGTCGCCTGCCTCAACCCAGAACCTCTCCGACTGATAGTTATTCTTGTCGAAGCCACCGAGTATCTCATCCTCCTTCATAATGGTATTCACACGTGTATCCATATCATAGTCGATGACCGAGTTGGGTGTCGTAAGGGAGGAATAGCTGTACCTTAAAATGTTGGTCGAAGGAACCACGTTAACATTGATTCCCGCAGTATATGCCGATTCGCCGAAGTCTATATAATGATCTGTACCATCGGTAAGGTTCATTATTCTGATATTATTAAGTCCGTTAATTCTTTCACTTGCGGCAATATAATTGTCAAACAGTTCATATCCCTGCAGCAAGACATCATCACGATGAGGAATTACATCAACCCAATTCTCTTTTCCGGTCATATTATCAGGCGTCTTCACAAGCTTGAAATTCTTCGCTCCGTCAATATTGGTGCGGATATAGAAGTACCCGTTAATATGATTTGCCCTGTATTCATGATTCAATGCCCTGGGTTCAAGTATTCTGAATCCCGATTCCGGTCTGGCAGCATCTATTATTCTTACTTCATTACTAAGGGTTTGTGATGAATTGAGAAGGATATATTGTCTGCTCTTGGTCTTGCCTACAGAAACGCTGAACGTCTCATCTTCCTCAGTATAAACAACATCACTCCTTCCGCCGGTTCCAAGCTTATATCTCATAACCCTGTATGACCTCAGAGTCTGAGGGTCACGCACCACGTAAAAAACAGTCTCGCTGTCTTCAGCCCATACACCCTGTCCTGTAGTATTGGCAATCTTTTCTTCAAGTAGCTCTCCGGTAGCTATATCCATGAAATGTATGGTATACATCCGACGGCTTACAAGATCGAGTCCGTAGGCAAGTGTTTTATTGTCAGGACTGACACTGACACCTGACACCTGGCAGTACGCCTGTCCCTCTGCCAGCAGATTGACATCAAGAAGCAGTTCATCAGAAGCTCCCTCTTCTGCCTTTCTCCTGTAATACATCGGATACTCCTTCCCTTCCGAATACCTGACAAAATAGTAATAACCATTGTCCAGGTAAGGCACTGTCGAATCATCCTTTTTAATCCTGTCGACAAGCTCTGTAAAAATGGTTTCCTGAAGATCTTCAGTATGCTTCATTACCGCATCTTTGTAATCATTCTCAGCATTGAGGTAGTCCAAAACCATACTGGTTTGCTCATCGGGAACCTCAGCGTTTTTTTGTTCATCCGAGAGCCTCATCCAATAGTAGTTGTCAATCCTCACATGGCCATGAGCCTCCAGCTCGTGAGGGATCTTTTCCGCAACCGGAGGCAATACCTTCGGTGCTTTGCCGGTACAGGAGACAACGAAGATCAACGCTGTCAGCATCGGAAATAGTGCTATTCTTTTTTTCATATTCAGTTATATTGAGTTTAAGTGGTTTACTGTTCAACATTTTTCATTGATAGCTGTATCCTGTTCCTTGCCCTGTCAACAGCCAGTATCTTAACCTTTACATGTTGCCGAAGCTTAACAATGGCAGAAGGATCAACGACATACCGGTCACTCAGATTTGATATATGAACCAGACCATCCTGCTTTACCCCTATGTCGACAAAAACACCAAATTTAGTAATATTTGTTACAATTCCCGGTACCACCTCTCCTTCGCGCAGATCATCAACAGAATGAATATCAGCGAATCTGAAATCCTCAATGACCGATCTTGGATCTCTGCCCGGCTTGGCCAGCTCCTCGACTATATCCTTAAGAGTTGGCAACCCAACATTATCGCTAATATATTTCCCGGGCCTGATTTCTCTTCTCTTCTCTTCATCTTTTATCAGATCGGTCACCGAGCAATTCAGATCTGATGCCATTCGCGATACAATATGATAACTCTCAGGATGTACTGCACTGGAATCCAATGGGTTTTCTGCATTCCTGATCCTCAGGAACCCCGCTGACTGCTCAAACGCTTTTTCTCCCATCCTCTTCACCTTCAGCAACTCCTGTCGTGAACGGAAAGGCCCCTTTTCCCTCCTGTACTCAATAATATTCCCGGCCAGCTGAGGTCCCAAACCCGACACATAGGTCAGCAAATGCTTGCTTGCAGTGTTGACTTCCACTCCAACAGCATTGACACAACTCATTACAACATCATCGAGCGACTGCTGCAGTTTATGCTGGTTGACATCATGCTGATACTGGCCTACCCCAATCGATTTAGGATCTATCTTTACCAGTTCTGCAAGCGGGTCAACCAGCCGCCTTCCGATGGAAACTGAACCTCTCACTGTAACATCATACTCCGGAAACTCCTCCCTGGCTGCCTCCGATGCTGAATATACAGAGGCTCCCGATTCATCTACCAGAAAGATTCTTACCTCCCTGCCAAATTTGATCCATCGCACCAGCTCCTCAGTCTCCCTTCCTGCAGTCCCGTTACCAATCGCAATGGCCTCAATCTTATAGGCTTCAACAAGATTTACTATCTTTTTTACAGAGAGTGCCGTCTGATTCTGAGGAGGATGGGGGAAGATTGTCTCGTTGTGAAGCAGGCTCCCCTGTGAATCAAGGCAAACGACCTTACACCCGGTGCGGTAGCCCGGATCAATGGCAAGAACCCTGCTCTCTCCCAGCGGCGAGGCCAGAAGAAGCTGACGAAGGTTCATGGCAAAAACGGCAATAGCCTCCTGATCTGCCCTCTCCTTTGAACTGTTCCTGAATTCTGTCTCCAGCGAAGGCATCAGCAGCCTTTTATAAGCGTCTGAAACAGCAGATTTCACAAGCCCCGATGAACGATTATTCCCCTTTACAAATAACTTCTCAAGTTGCTCAATAGCGTCACTTTCCCGCCTGGGTTCTATCTGCAGCCTCAAAAACCCCTCCTCTTCTCCCCTCATCATTGCCAGAATCCTGTGTGACGGACACCGTTTCAGTAATTCACTCCATTCAAAATAATCACTGTACTTGATTCCATCATTCTCTTTGTCCTTAACAACTTTTGATGATATTACCGCATCTCTGTCAAGAAGGCGCCTTATACCATTCCTGGCCTTCTCATTCTCATTAACCAGTTCAGCAATGATATCGCAGGCTCCGGCCAGTGCAGATGCCACGTCAGGTACTTTCTCATTAATATATGCCTCTGCCTTTGATTCAGGGTCCCTTTCAATCTGGTCAAGAATAAGCAGTGCCAGAGACTCCAGTCCGTTCTCCCGTGCAATCGTAGCCCGGGTTCTTCTTTTTGGCCTGTAGGGAAGATAAATATCCTCAAGCTCCGTCATACCTGATGCATTCATAATACGTGACATCAGATCAGGGTTCATTTTACCCTGTTCCTCCACTGACTTAATGATGGCTTCTCTCCTCTTGTCAAGCTCCTTCAGCTTCTCATACTGATTCTTTATTGCAAGTATCGCGACCTCATCGAGGCTACCTGTCATCTCCTTGCGGTATCTGCTGATAAATGGCACCGTGGCTCCGTCATCAAGTAACCTGATGGTATTCTCAACCTGCCACTCCTGCAAATTAAGGGTACGCGCTATTATTCCTATATTCTTTTCCATTCTCCACTCTATTCAACATATAAAACCAATCCCTTAAGATATTCACTTTCCGGATGATAAATATTAACCGGATGATCGGGGGGCTGTGAGAGCTGATGCAATATCCTTACACTCCTTCCGGTATTTGCTGCCGCTGCAAATACTGACTTCCTGAAATTCTCCCTGCTCACAACCTGAGAACAGGAAAAGGTAAAGATTATACCACCGGGCATAATATTCTCAATAGCCTTTATATTCAATCGCTTGTATCCCTGAAGGGCATTAGACAGAACATTATTGTGCTTTGCGAAAGCCGGAGGGTCGAGTATTATCATGTCATATTTATTCTTTGCTTCAGCAAGAAATTCAAAAGCATCTGATGTATATACCTCATGGGGCGCATCTTCACCAAAATTAAGCATCACATTTCGCCCGGCCATCTCCGAGGCCCCGGCAGAGCTGTCAACACTATGAACAAGTTCAGCCTCTCTGATTGCATAAACAGAAAAACCACCGGTATATCCGAATAGGTTCAACACCTTGCGCCCCCGGCTATACATGGCAGCCATGCTTCTGTTATCGCGCTGATCAATGAAAAAACCGGTCTTCTGCCCCGTAACCCAGTCAACTTCAAAGCTGTAGCCATTCTCTTTTACTACTGCCCGCCCCTCTGAACTGCCGTAAAGGTATCCGTTGACCGGCTCCAGCCCTGCCTTGAAGGGCAGAGTTTTCTCGCTCTTATCGTAAATAGCCGTTATTCGGGAACCAGGGGTTTCCTGCAGTATGCCGTTTATCAATTCCCTCGAACGGTACATTCCTGCCGAGTGGAACTGCAGTACAACCACCCCGTTGTAGTAATCGGCAATCAGTCC
>JAWOIF010000047.1:0-7210 GCA_046484805.1 Bacteroidales bacterium | reverse complement strand
ATTCTGCTTCAGTGACCGTTTTATAATAAGATATTCAGCTTCCTTGTTGGTCGCGATACGATGGTAATCTCCAAATGGCACTCTGTTCTTGAGAAGGTGAGTGCTGCTCAGGTGATAACGATTAATGCCATATGGATCATGCAGGCAATCAAGCTGAAGGTAGGTATGCCCACTGGATGTGGGAATGCGGGAGAAGAGACATTGAAACAGGTTGCAGCTGATTCGGAAAAGATAGCTAAAGCACTTGATAAGTCTGAAAATATACCGGTACGGATTGTGTTCAAGCCGGTGCTGACTACATCTGATGCGATCGACAAGCTGTGCACGGAAGCAAATGTAAACGCGGCATGTGTTGGCATAATTACATGGATGCATACCTTTTCTCCGGCGAAGATGTGGATAAGGGGGCTGATGAGTCTGGAGAAGCCATTTCTGCATTTTCATACCCAGTTTAACCGTGACATACCGTGGGATACTATTGACATGGATTTTATGAACCTTAATCAGTCGGCACATGGCGGCCGCGAATTCGGGTACATCTGTTCAAGGCTGAGAAAGGATCGAAAGGTTGTCGTCGGACACTGGCGTGACGGTGAGGCAATATCAAAGATAGCGATCTGGACCCGGGTAGCAGTGGCTTTTGATGAGTCGAAGAACCTTAGGGTAGCCCGGTTTGGTGACAACATGCGTGACGTTGCCGTTACAGAAGGAGACAAGGTGTCGGCCCAGATAAAAATGCATTATTCGGTTCAGGGATTTGGTGTCGGTGATCTGGTCAGGGAGGTCAACCTTGCTGGTGATGACGCAATCAGGGGATTGATAAAGATATATGGCGAGAAATACTCAATTTCTGCCGCCGACCTGGCATCCGATTCAATTAAGGAAGCAGCCAAAATCGAGGCCGGAATGAGATCATTTCTGGAAAAAGGTGGCTTTAAGGCCTTTACCACCAACTTTGAGGATTTGCACGGACTGAAGCAGTTGCCGGGCCTGGCGGTACAGCGGTTGATGGAAGATGGTTACGGCTTCGGGGCCGAGGGAGACTGGAAAACCTCAGCCCTGCTGCGAATAATGAAGGTGATGGCAAAAGGCTTGTCCGGAGGAACATCATTTATGGAGGATTATACTTATCATCTTGAACCGAATGGAGAAAAGGTTCTTGGTGCTCACATGCTTGAGGTTTGTCCTTCGGTGGCTGCAGGAAAGCCGACCCTTGAGATACATCCGCTTTCGATCGGAAGCAAGGCCGATCCGGCCAGACTGGTATTCAAATCCGGTACCGGTAAGGGCATCAATGTATCAGTAATGGATATGGGCAACCGTTTCAGAATGGTGGTTAATACTGTTGATGTGGTTGACTGTCCGGAAATGAAGAAACTTCCGGTGGCTCGCGTCCTCTGGAAGCCCCTGCCGGAGCTTAAGACTGCAGCGCATGCCTGGATACTCGCCGGAGGAGCTCATCACACAGGATTCAGTATGGCAATTGATAAGGAATACCTTGCTGATTATGCGGCCATGGCAGGTATAGAGATGCTTGTAATTGATGAAGAGACATCGATACCTGATTTCAGGGAGAAGATCAGATGGAATGAATTGTATTACCATCTTGCAAATGGGATTATATAATAATATCTTTACGATTAATCCGGTGCTTCAGGAATTAAACCACCTAAGTATCTGGCTTTGCAGATTTTAGTAACAACCACCTGACTTTTATGACACGAATTTATTCAAAGCATCCCAGATTTTTCATAGCTGTTGACTGTATAATTTTCGGATATGATATTCTGGAAAAGGAACTGAAGTTATTGCTTATTAAAAGGAATTTTGAGCCTGCCAAGGGTAAGTGGTCGCTTGCCGGTGGGTTTATCGCAGATAACGAAAGTATGACCCAGGCCGCATGCAGAGTGTTGTACCAGTTAACCGGACTAAAGAACCTTTATATGGAGCAATCCTATGCTTTTGGTTCAGTTGACAGGGACCCGGGGGCCAGAGTTATATCAGTGTCATATTTCGCCCTTATCAAGATACAGTCGATTGACAAGGACAGGCAGGAGGTAAACGGTGCCCACTGGAGATCGATTTCGAAACTGCCCGAGCTTATCTTCGATCACAGGACCATGGTTGACAGGGCACTGGCAGAACTTCACAGTAATGTCAAGGTGAGGCCGGTTGGATTTGAACTGCTTCCCGAGAAATTTACCCTGGTTCAGTTGCAGGACCTTTATGAAGCCATTTACCAGCGAAGTATAGACAAGAGAAATTTCAGGAAGAAGATCCTTTCGATGAATCTGCTGGAGAAACTTGATGAGAAGGAGAAGATGACATCAAAGAAGGGAGCCTGGTATTACAAGTTTAATTACCAGAAGTACCTTGATTTTAAAGAGAAGGGGTTCTATTTCAGTCTTGACGTGAATTGACGGTACAAACCATTGTCTTGAATTCTGATATCAGAGTCAGGAATAAATGTAAAAAAGACAATTAATAAATATGGTATCCCATGAATAGTCTTGAAAAATTAAAGGAGGAGGTTTACAGGGCCAATATGGGACTTGTAAGCAACCGGCTGGTGATTCTCACCTGGGGGAATGTTAGTGCTATTGACAGGGAATCGGGTCTGGTGGTAATAAAGCCTTCGGGAGTTGAGTATGAAGAATTATCTCCCTCCGACATGGTGGTTGTTGATCTTGAAGGAAACATCCGGGAAGGTTCACTAAGGCCTTCATCGGATACTCTCACGCATCTGAAGCTATATAACAGCTTCGACGGGATTTCGGGCATAGTACATACGCATTCGACTTACGCCACTTCATGGGCTCAGGCATGCAGGCCGATTCCTGCGCTGGGTACTACTCATGCCGATTATTTTTACGGAGATGTTCCCTGTACCCGCATAATGACCAGGGATGAAGTTGAAGGCGCGTATGAGCTGAACACAGGTAATATAATAGTAGAGACTCTTGAGGGTAAAGATCCGATACAAATGCCCGGGGTACTGGTGGCGAACCATGGTCCCTTTTCATGGGGCAGGTCAGCGTCAGAAGCCCTGCAGAATGCGATAGTACTTGAAGAGACTGCCAGGATGGCCTGGATTACGGTATTGTTGGGCAAGGAGGAAACGATAGAAAAGTACCTTCTTGACAGGCATTTTCTTCGTAAGCATGGCAGCGGTGCATATTACGGACAACAAAAGGGAAAGAAGAAATAATAAGAGATATGGACAAGTATGTAATAGGAGTTGATTTCGGTACTCTCTCGGGGCGTTCTGTCATAGTTAATGTAAGAACGGGAGAGGAAAAAGCTGTATCGGTGTTACCTTACCCGCACGGAGTGATAGATGAAAAACTTCCGGATGGCACACCTCTGGGTGTAGACTGGGCGTTGCAACATCCTGACGATTATCTTGCGGTTTTCAGCAAAACCATTCCTGAGGTGATGTCACTTTCAGGGGTAGATCCTTCACAGGTGATCGGACTTGGAATTGATTTTACAGCATGCACGATGCTGCCTGTCATGAAAGACGGAACGCCGCTCTGCACGATGGAGAAGTTCATCAGGGAACCAAATGCCTGGATTAAATTATGGAAGCATCATGCCGCGCAGGATCATGCCAACAGGCTCAATGCCATTGCTGAAGAGCGTGGTGAGGAGTGGCTGAAGCGGTATGGGGGTAAGATCTCTTCAGAGTGGCTGATTCCTAAAATCTGGCAGGTACTTGAGGAGGCTCCGGCGGTATATGAAGCTGCCGACAGGTTCATTGAGGCAGCAGACTGGGTGATATGGCAGCTTACAGGAAACGAGATGCGCAACAGCTGCACGGCCGGTTACAAAGGTTTATGGCATAAACACAATGGCTACCCGTCAGATGATTTCTTTGCAGCACTTGATGAAGGTATGCGTCACCTGGTTGATGAAAAGCTGTCACGCGACATCTATTCTGTTGGAACCAGGGCCGGGTCAATCACTGAGGCATCGGCTAAGCTGACAGGCCTTTTGCCGGGTACCGCAGTTGCAGTTGCGAATGTTGATGCTCATGTTTCGATGCCTGCTGTCGGTATCACATCAGAAGGAAAGATGCTGATGATAATGGGAACATCAACATGCCATGTGCTTCTTGGTACAAGGGAGAGGACTGTCCCCGGAATGTGCGGGGTTGTCGAAGATGGTATCATCCCAGACTATTTCGGCTATGAGGCAGGACAGTCATGCGTTGGGGATCATTTCCAGTGGTTTGCTGAGAATTGTACGCCGGCAGCATATACGGAAGAGGCTGAAAAGAGAGGTGTTGACATACATCAGCTACTGACAGAGAAGGCAGAAAGTCTGAAGGCAGGCGAAAGCGGGCTGATAGCACTTGACTGGTGGAACGGCAACCGTTCTGTTCTGGTCGACGTTGACCTTACCGGTATGCTGGTGGGAGCAACGCTTCTTACGAAACCGGAGGAGATATACAGAGCGCTAATTGAGTCTACGGCCTACGGAACCAGGGAAATAATCGACACCTTCAGTGAGAACGGAGTGCCGGTAGACGAACTTTACGCAGCCGGAGGAATAGCCGAGAAGAATCCGTTTATTATGCAGATTTACGCCGATGTTACGAACCGTGAGATACGCATTTCGGGGAGTCCTCAGGCTCCTGCACTGGGTTCCGCCATGTTCGGTGCCGTGGCAGCAGGTTCTGAGGCAGGCGGTTACGACAATATTGTTGAGGCTGCACGCGCTATGGGTAAGCTTAAGGATGTTGTTTACAGACCGATAAAGGAGAATGTCGTGGTGTATGACAAACTCTTTGCGGAGTACAGGCTCCTTCATGATTATTTTGGCCGTGGTTCCAACGACGTTATGAAAAGGTTAAAGGAGATCAAGAAATCAATTAAGAGATGAAAAAAATTCCCGCAATAATTATTCTTGCTGCTGTGATACTACAGGGGTGCAGCAGCTCAAAGAGTGAGGGTTATCCCATAACTCCCGTACCATTTACATCGGTAAAAGTAGCTGATGATTTCTGGGCTCCCCGGATAAGGAATAACCATGAGATCACGATACCGATAGCTTTCGGGTATTGTGAATCTACAGGCAGGGTGAAAAATTTTGAGATAGCCGGAGGCCTTGAAAGCGGGGACTTCCAATCACTCTATCCGTTTGATGATTCCGATGTATTCAAGATAATAGAAGGGGCTGCATTCTCATTGCAGACCTATCCCGATCCGAAGCTTGAAGCCTATCTTGACACCCTGATTATGAAGATTGGACTGGCCCAGGAGGATGACGGATATCTGTATACCAACCGTACCATAGCTGAGATGCATGGAGGACGCGGCCTTCACGGCTGGGCCAGGGGTAATAGATGGGAGAAAACCCATGACCTGAGTCATGAATTATATAATGTTGGTCATCTTTACGAGGCCGCGGTGGCTCATTACCAGGCTACAGGCAAGCGTTCACTGCTTGATATTGCAATCAAATCGGCCGATCTGGTCGAGAGGGATTTCGGATGGGATGCTTTTCTGAGCTATCCTGGTCATCAGGTTATTGAGATGGGGCTTGTAAAGCTCTATGGCGTTACCGGAGAGAAGAGATATCTCGATCTTGCGAAGTTTTTTCTTGATGCCCGAGGACATAGGGAAGATGGTGCCGAATATTCGCAGTCACATATAAAGGTTGTTGACCAGTCAGAGGCTGTGGGCCATTCAGTGAGGGCTACATATATGTACTCAGGTATGGCTGATATTGCCGCCATTCTTCATGATGAGGATTATATAGAAGCTATTACGAGGATATGGGAGGATATTGTGTACAGGAAGATGTATATAACCGGTGGCATTGGTGCATCCGGGGGTAACGAGGGTTTTGGCGAGCCTTATCATCTCCCGAATATGTCGGCATACTGCGAGACATGTGCCTCGATAGGAAATATTTTTACCAATCACCGGCTCTTTTTAATGCATGGTGAGTCAAAATACTACGACATACTGGAAAAGACACTTTTTAACTCGATGTTGTCAGGAGTATCGCTGTCTGCTGACCGCTTCTTTTATCCCAATCCGCTAGAATCTTACGGCCAGCATGAGAGGAGCGCATGGTTCGGCTGTGCCTGCTGTCCGTCAAACGTTGCAAGGTTCATTCCGGCCATACCGGGTTATGTCTATGCAACCACCGACAATGATCTGTATGTGAATCTTTATGTTACCAACAGTGCTGAGATAGAGATGGGGAGTCGCAGTGTGAAAATTTCTCAACAGGCTGACTATCCATGGGATGGCAATATTGCGATATTGATTGATGAAAACAGCGGCGGCAGGTTTGCCTTAAAGGTTCGTATGCCGGGCTGGACCCGTAATGAGGCGATACCTGGAGAACTCTATAGTTTCGATGAGGTAAGCGATGATCCCGTAACTATTAAGTTAAATGGAAAGAGCATTAAGTTCTCGTCGGAGGAGGGATATGCGGTGATAAATAGGAACTGGAAGCAGGGCGACAGGCTTGATATTAACCTGCCGATGCCTGTCAGAACAGTTGTGGCAGATGAAAAAGTTAAAGACAATACCGGTAAGATAGCAGTTCAAAGAGGTCCGCTGATATTCTGCGCTGAGGGGACAGACAACTTCGATGGTCATGTTCTGAACTATGTAATAGATAAGGAGGCAGGATTCAGTTCTGAGTACATACCAACCCTTCTGATGGGTACACAAATAATAAGGGCAAAAGGCAAACAGGTTAAGCGTGACCTTGATGGTAGTGTTCAGGCAGGAGAGAATGAAGAGTTAATACTTTTACCATATCATTTATGGAATAACCGCGGGCCTGCCGAGATGATGGTGTGGCTTCCCGTAACCCTTGAAAATTCAAAGCCGATGGCAGCGCCTACGATTGCCAACAGGAGCGGGCTCACGGCCAGCAAACCCACCAGAGCACTTCAGTCGGTAAGGGACCAGTATGAACCTGAAAACTCGAATGATCATTCCTGGCCGTATTACCACTGGTGGCCCGATAACAACAAATGGGAGTGGATACAGTATGATTTTGAAGAGCCAGAGAGAGTATCGGAGACGATGGTTTACTGGTTTGATGATGGCCCTTTCGGAGGTTGCCTGATTCTGATTCACCAAAAATTGGATATATTCCATCTCAGTCTGACCTAGAAAGAATATATTTTACTAAGCAGAAAGAATGGTACAGACAGTTTGGAATAACAGATTTACTATATTTT
>JAWOIF010000008.1:0-23291 GCA_046484805.1 Bacteroidales bacterium | reverse complement strand
TTTGTCCTACCGGTGCCTTGATGCCACTTGACCCGGAGGCAAAAAAACTGACTCAGATAGGGGTGGCAATTTTCATTAAGGAAAACTGTATTGTACATACCGAAAAGACTGATTGTGGTGCTTGCTCCGAGCATTGTCCCACCAAGGCGGTTAAGATGGTTCCGTATGAAGGAACACTTGTTATCCCTGAGGTTACGAAAGAGATATGTATAGGTTGTGGTGCCTGTGAATATGCCTGTCCGACAGTGCCTTACAAAGCTATTTTCGTTGACGGTAACAGGCAGCACATAGCGGCAGAGAAACCTGATAGTGAGCAGGCGACTCTTGAGTTTGATGATTTCCCGTTTTGAGTCGAAGATGATCTTCTAAATTCCGGATTATCAATTTTATCGGAGCTGAAAAAAAAGCAAAAAAACATGATAATTGTTTCATAAGTTATTATCATGTTATGATAAATTTGAGGTTTTAATTTCTGTAAGCAGTTAATAAACCATATTATATGAAACCGACTCATATTGAGCATATTGGCATTGCAGTGAACAGTCTTGATGATGCTGTCCCCTTTTATGAAAAAGTGTTCGGGCTGAAATGTTACAGCATAGAGGAAGTTGCTGAGCAGAAAGTCAGGACGGCATTTTTTATGGTTGGCCAGACGAAGATTGAGCTACTTGAGTCAACAGATACTGAGGGTCCTATTGGCAAATTTATTGAGAAACGCGGTGAGGGGGTGCATCACATTGCCTTTGCCGTCGATAATCTTGAAGAGAGGCTTAAGGAAGCCGAGGCTCTTGGTGTAAGGCTGATTGATTGTGAACCACGGAAGGGTGCTGAGGGTTTGAGCATTGCATTTCTGCATCCGAAATCAACATATGGAGTTCTGACGGAATTGTGTGAGGACAAGAACAGGTAATTTACATATACTCAAGATATACCCATGAATAGTCAGGATAAGGTAAAGCAGCTGATTGACCTTCGGGAGAAGGCCAAGGAAGGCGGTGGCTTAAGGAGAATTGAAGAGCAACATGCCAAGGGGAAGCTTACTGCCCGGGAGCGTCTGGTCATACTGCTCGATGAAGGAAGCTTTGAAGAGTTTGATATGTTTGTTACACACAGGACTCAGGATTTTGGTCTGGCTGACAAGCAGTATCTTTCTGATGGTGTTGTGACAGGGCATGGTACAATTGACGGCAGGGTCGTTTATGTCTTTTCGCAGGATTTCACCGTTTTCGGCGGTTCCCTGTCAGAGACCTTTGCCCAGAAGATATGCAAGGTGATGGATCTGGCCATGAAGACCGGGGCGCCTCTTATCGGAATTAATGACAGCGGGGGAGCCAGGATACAGGAGGGAGTGAGGAGTCTTGCCGGTTATGCAGAGATTTTTGAGAGGAATATACAGGCTTCGGGCCTTATTCCGCAGATATCGGCCATATTCGGTCCGTGTGCAGGTGGAGCTGTATACTCACCGGCGCTGACCGATTTCATCATAATGAGTGAAAAGAGCAGTTATATGTTTGTTACCGGTCCGAAAGTTACCAAATCGGTAACCGGTGAGGATATCTCAACAGAGGATCTCGGAGGTGCATCGATTCACTCAACAAAATCAGGGGTTGCTCATTTTGTCGCTGAGGATGAGGAGGAGGGTTTGCTGCTGATCAGGAAGTTGCTGAGCTACCTGCCACAAAACAACCTGGAGGAGCCACCGCTAAGTGAGTGCACCGATCCGATCAACAGGAAAGACGACATTCTTAATGACATACTGCCCGAGAATCCCAATCAGCCTTATGATATCAAGGAGATAATATACAGGATTGTCGACTATGGAGAGTTTCTGGAGATACATGCCAACTATGCCAAGAACATTGTGGTAGGCTTTGCCAATTTCGGAGGTGCTCCTGTCGGTATAGTTGCCAATCAGCCAAACTTTCTTGCCGGGGTTCTCGATATTGAAGCTTCGAGGAAGGGTGCGCGATTTGTAAGATTTTGCGATGCCTTCAATATTCCGATAGTCACGCTTGTGGATGTGCCGGGATTTTTACCGGGCAGCGGGCAGGAGTATGGTGGCATAATTATTCACGGAGCCAAGCTTATGTTTGCCTATGGTGAGGCTACAGTCCCCAAGATAACAGTAACCATCAGGAAATCATACGGAGGAGCACATTGCGTGATGTCTTCGAAACAGCTGAGGGGGGATATGAATTATGCATGGCCATCGGCTGAGATTGCAGTGATGGGTCCGCAGGGAGCCATAGAGGTGCTTGAAGGAAAGAAGATAAGTGAAATTGAGGATCCTGAAGAGAGAAAAGCCTACGTAAAGGCTAAGGAGGAGGAGTACAAGAAGAAGTTTGCGAATCCTTACGAAGCTGCCAGGTACGGATACCTTGATGATGTAATAGAACCAAGGAATACCAGGTTTAGGATAATAAGGGCTTTAAGGACGCTGGTGACCAAGAAGGATCGTGTTCCGATGAAGAAGCATTCAAACATTCCATTATAGGATAGAAAGGGAGGACGAGATATGTATTCAGGCTATATAGGAGTAGATTTTTCAGTTATCAACTGGGATGCGTGGCAGGTGGTAATAATTGGCCAGCTTGTTGTTTTTACGTCGCTTTTGACACTTTATCTTATTTTCAGATACGGGCTTCCGGCCATTTTCAGGATTAAGTTAAAGAAGATTGCAAGGAGTATTGGAAAAAGGGTAGAGGAGATGCATGAGGAGGTCCCGGCTGATACCAATGCTGCAATAGCGATGGCTATATATTTATACTACAATGAATTGCATGATGAGGAGAGCAATGTCATTACGATCAACAGGGTTTCAAGGACCTATTCACCGTGGAGTTCAAAACTATACAATATGAGAAACTGGTAATAATGTTTCTCCCATTATCAGAGGCTGATAACTGACAAAAGATGAAAAGCTACAAGTTCACAATAGACGGAAACACCTTCGAGGTGGAGATATTACAGATTGAGGGCAACATTGCAAAGATAGAGGTCAACGGAACCCAGTTCAATGTTGAGATACAGCGCAAGACTCAGCAACCAGCCAAGACTCCGGTTGTGGTCAGGCAATCAGTTAAGGATCCTCAAAAGGAGATTGAGAAAAAGACCGGAGGGGCAAAGACGTCGATAAAGGCCCCGCTTCCGGGCGTAGTGTTAAAAATGCTGGTCAAGCCGGGTGACACTGTGCAAAAAGGTCAGAAGCTGTTTATTATGGAGGCCATGAAGATGGAGAACGAGATCAAGGCTGAGCGCGACGGCGTAATTGCGGCAATCAGGGTAGTGGAAGGCCAGTCGGTATTACAGGAAGAGGTAATAATGGAAATGGATTGATGATGGCAAAGAGACGTTTTCTTACCCTTATCGGGATACTTGTCATACTCTCTCTCGCCTGGACGGCATTTGTCAGGCCGGAGAAAGAGAGGGCCGCTGCTCTTCAACAGATTGAGCAGACCGCTGCATCTCAGGCAGACTCGTCGGTTCTGCATAGTGGCAATGATTTGGATGTTGACACCGACAAGGGAATCATGCAGTTCTGGAGGTTTTCAGGATTCAGGAATGTTACGAAGGGACATCTGATAATGATGGTTATAGGTCTCTTCTTCATATATCTGGCCATCAGATATGATTATGAGCCGCTGCTGCTGATACCAATAGGAAGTGGGATTCTGTTGGGTAACATTCCATTCTTTCAGGACGGAGGGATAAATCTGCAGGTAGGTGTATATCAGGAGGGGAGCGTATTGAACTATCTCTATTTCGGGGTTCTTAAGGGGATTTATCCACCGCTAATATTCCTTGGCATAGGGGCCATGACCGATTTTTCATCGCTTATTTCGAATCCAAGGCTGATGCTTCTTGGTGCAGCTGCGCAAATTGGTATATTCATCACTTTTCTTGGGGCTCTTGCACTTGGCTTTGCGCCGCCTGAGGCAGGTGCCATAGGTATAATCGGAGGTGCAGACGGACCTACCGCCATCTTTATTTCCTCAAGGCTGGCAAATGGAATCAATATTTTAGCTGATGGCACCACAGTTAAAAACCTTATTGGTCCGATTGCCATTGCGGCTTACTCTTATATGGCACTTGTGCCTGTCATACAACCACCCATAATGAGGTTGCTTATATCGAGAAAGGAGAGGAAGATCAGGATGAAGCCACCGAGGGCCGTATCTAAGATCGAAAAGATACTTTTTCCGATAATAGGACTTATTCTCACCCTCTTTATTTCTCCCAGTGCCTTACCTCTTCTTGGTATGCTTTTTTTCGGCAATATCCTTAAGGAGTCGGGCGTTACCAGGAGGCTGGCAGAGACTGCAAGAAACTCACTGATTGATATTGTGACCATCTTACTTGGTCTTACTGTCGGAGCATCAACGCAGGCTGATGTATTCCTTACTGCAGACTCGATACTGATATTCTGTCTGGGTGCTGTCTCTTTTATGATTGCAACGGCGGGAGGATTGCTTTTTGCCAAGCTTATGAACGTTTTTCTTTCAAAGGATAATAAGATTAACCCGCTTATAGGAGCGTCAGGTGTTTCAGCTGTTCCTGACAGCGCCAGGGTGGTTCAGCATGAGGGACTCAAGTCTGATCCGACCAATCATCTGCTGATGCATGCCATGGCTCCCAATGTTTCGGGGGTAATCGGGTCAGCAGTTGCTGCCGGAATTTTGCTTAGTTTCCTGGGATAAACAGTGCTACTATGAAAATATTCAGATGCATTATTTGCGGCTATCTCTATGACGAGGAGAATGGTGATCCTAATGCGGGTATAGAGCCCGGAACCTGTTTCGAAGATATTCCTGATGACTGGCTGTGTCCGATATGCGGTGCCGGTAAGGGTGAATTCACAGAAATGGAATAGGCCCCGTGGATATCTGATTTACCTGCCGTTTACCGTTAACCGGATGCCGTTTACCGTTCCGGGATATTTTCCAGGACATCTAGCAGCAGGTTCCAGAACATCGAGGTTGTTTCGATATTGATTCTCTCTTCCGGGGTGTGTGCTCCCTTAATTGTGGGTCCGAATGAAATCATATCAATTCCCGGGAACTTCTCATAGAACAGACCGCATTCGAGTCCTGCGTGGATAGCGCGTACTTCAGCTTCCTTACCGAACAGTTTGCGGTATGATTTTTTAGTTATGTTCAGTATCTCTGATTTAATATTTGGTTTCCATCCGGGGTAACCTTCCGATTGCACCACTTCAGCACCGGCAAGTTTCATGCAGGCTTTTACCATTCCGGAAGCATTCAGTTTTCCGCTTTCTACAGAACTTCTTTGTGTGGTAACGATTTCAATGGTTCCCGGTTGGTTGAATTTTACAATAGCCAGATTCGTTGATGTTTCAACGAGATCTTCCATATCTTTTGACCAGGCTATTACACCGTGCGGGCAGGCATCAAGCATATTTATCAGTCTGTCGCTGTCGCTGCGACTCATGATGGTACCATTATAGTTTACCTGTGAGGAATCAAATGCTATTACAGGTTCAAGAGAACCAAATTCATCCCTGATAATTTCAAAGAAATCAGCTACTTCATCAGCGATACGGTCACTGTCGTCGGGATTGACTGCAATTACGGCAAATGCTTCCCTGGGGATGCCATTGCGGAGGTTTCCCCCGTCGAATTGTGCCAGCAGGAAACTGTATTTACCCGACAGGTAGCTTAGAAACCTGGCCATTTGTTTTATTGAGTTGGCCAGTCCCTTATGTATTTCGTCTCCCGAATGACCTCCGGAAAGGCCGGTGAGTGAGAGTCTCATAGCGATCATCCCCTCAGGTATTTTCTCAGGTGTATATGTTATGGTTCCCACAGTATCAATACCCCCGGCACATCCGATAAACAATATCCCTTCATCTTCCGAGTCAAGGTTTATCATTGTTTTTCCCTCAACCAGGGATGTGTCGATATTTTTGGCTCCGGTCATGCCGGTCTCTTCATCTATGGTGAAAAGACATTCAATTTTGCCTGCTCTGATATTGGGGTCGGCCAGAATAGCCATCTGTGCTGCAATTCCGATACCGTCATCAGCACCCAGGGTGGTGACTTCAGCGGTTACCCATCCATTCTTAATAACGGGAATGATGGGATCCTTCATCCAGTCATGGGGATGATCGGAATTCTTTTCACCCACCATGTCGAGGTGACTCTGCAGTATTACTGTTTTTCTGTTTCCGAAGCCGGGCGACGGTTCTCTTACGATTACGATATTGCCGACATTATCCTCCCTGTATTCGAGATTATACCTGCCGGCAAACTCCTTAAGCCATATCCTGATTTTTTCCTCATGTTTACTCAGACGCGGAATTCTGCATATATCACTGAAATAGCTCCATATCTGAGGAGGATAGAGTGTGTTAATCTGATCCATTAATTCAGTAAAACGGGATTTTAATTATCTCAAAGGTGTAAATATAGTAATTTTCATCCGAGTTTCATCTTTTCGACTTCCTCAATATTCCTTTCGTTGGTAATGGCCTTGGCAACAGGGGTATAGAGAAATTCGATCAGATCATAATATTTTTCTGTGATCTTACCTCTGACTGCTTTCATGGTTGAGTTCATCATGCCGTTCTCTTCGCTAAAACCCTCTTCAAGGACTCCAACAGCCACGGGTAGCCATCGCTGTGGGAACATATGACCATATTTCCCGTTGAGCCTGTATTCATTCAGTTCCTGCTCGATAAGCAGCAGAACTGCTCTTTTACCTTCGTCTGAGTTTGCAGTGAGTTTTCTCTCCTCCAGGTATATTTTAAGGGCATGCTGATTTGCAACGATAAGCGCTACGGTATAAGGCCTTTGGTTATTATAGAGTATACACTGGTCGATGTATTTTGACTGTTCCGTAATCGCTTCTTCAATTCCTTCCGGGCTGAACTTCTCTCCGTCATCGGCGATAAGGAGGCTCTTGAATCTTCCGAGGACATACAGGAATCCGTCTTCCGACATATATCCCATGTCTCCTGTGTAGAGCCATCCGTCTCTCAGAGCCTCAGCCGTTGCAGACTCATTTCTCCAGTATCCCTGCATCACGTTTCCACCCCTTATGACAATTTCGCCCTTTTCACCCACCGGAAGTTCGTTGCCATCTTCATCACAAATCTTAAGTTCCATATTGTTTACAAGGAACCCGGAGGATCCCAGCACATGCTTGTGAAGGGCATTGGATGATATAATGGGGGAGGCTTCCGAAAGACCATAACCCTGGAACATCGGTATACCAATGGCGTAGAAGAATCTTTGCAGTTCAATATCGAGAAGCGCTCCTCCTCCAATAAAATAATCGAGTTCTCCTCCGAATACCATTCTGATCTTGCTAAATAGAATCTTGTCAAATAGTCTGATAAACGGGACTTTGAGTTTCTGTAATCCTCTGCCCTTGTTCCATCCCTCTTTATTATACGAATAGGCGAGTTTGAGTGCGAAATTGAAGAGCGCCTCCGTCATTTTCCCCTTTTCCCTTATGCCTTTTTCAATATTTTTCCTGAAGTTCTTGGCCAGGGCGGGTACGCTCAGTAGAATATTCGGTTTTATCTCCTTCATGCAAATGGGGATGTTACGGAGAGTCTCCATCGGGTTCTTGCCTGATTTCACTGCAGCAATGCTTGCTCCCTTACCCATAAAACTATAGATACCTGCAGTATGAGCAAATGAATGGTCCCACGGCAGAATAAGGAGTGTCTTGTAGAAGGCAGGAATGTCCATCAGACTGTAGGCCTGGTAGACATTAGTGACGTAGTTGCCATGCGACAGTATAATACCTTTCGGATCGGCAGTTGTTCCCGAGGTATAGCAAATGTTTGCATAGTCATTGTAAGTCAGGCTATTAAAATGGTTTTCAAACCCCTTCATATTGTCACCGCTATCGAGCCATTCACGGCCTGATTTTCTCACCTCATTGAAATGGATCTCATTATCATGATACTCATCCTGTGCATCATAGCATACAATTTTCTTCAGGCAGGGACATGAGGAGGCAATCTCCTTAACCTTCCAGGCCTGACCGGCTGAAACCATTATCATACCAGATTCGGAATGATTTATCCGGAACTCTATTTCATCGGGATTCAGCTTAACGGATAGTGGTACGTTTATGGCTCCTGCGTAAAGGACCCCCAGTTCGCCGATGACCCAGCTATTCCTGCCTTCAGACAGCAGGCTTATACGGTCGCCTTTTTTGATTCCCAACTGCATAAGTCCTGCCGCGAATTCATAAACCTGTCTGCGGGTCTCCTCGTAAGTTGTTCCTTCATACTTGTCATTAGGTTTCTCCCACAGGAAGACATTGTTGCCATATTTTTCAACACTCTCCTCATAGAACTGAATAATTGATTTCATTTGATAATGGTTTTAAGTTGGTCAGGTATTTCATGAATAGTGGTAGCAATATACGAAAAATGGTTGGTTGAAAGTATTGACCGTCAATAATTAGATTTGCATCGGAGTTCAATAAATCTTATCTTTGATCGTTATAAGAATCAGATCTCTTGGTAAATAAAATTGTGAGCTATATGAACAGGACTATTATTATTGTATTGATCCTTCTGCTTGCTTCGGCAACTTCATGCAAATTTATAAGGAAGAAGGGTTGGTTTGGAACCGGTAAGGCGGATACAATGCTTGTATGGCAGGCACAGCAGGAGAGCCGCAGGGTAGCAGACTCAGTTGCAAAGGTTCGTGAGCTTTTTGAAGCCCGGGAACGTGCCAGGATAGACTCTCTGAACAGGATAGAGCAGGAGAGACTTGAATATGAGGCCAGGTTCAGGTACAATATAATAGTTGGAAGTTTTATTACTCCGGAATATGCCAGGGGCTTTAACGAGTACATGCAGCGAGAGGGCTATGATTCAAAAATAGTTCAGCGGCCGGGCAGCAGGTTTGAGTTTGTGGCGGCTGAGGCTCATGATAATCTTAAGAAAGCAGTTGAACGACTATGGCAGTTTCGCGATACTGTTGTCGTTGATGCCTGGATATATATCAGAAGATGATCTGAACCTTCGGGTTATTTCCTGAAAATTGTCTGTTCACGGTCGGGCCCTGTGGAAATAATGGTAACCGGTACCCCGGTTTCATCTTCGATCATTTTCGTATAATCCTGAAGTTGTATGGGAAGTTTCTCAAATTCCCTTATTCCGGTAATATCTTCTCTCCAGCCTGGCATTTTCGTATAGTTGGGTTCTATTAGGGCTGACTGGTCATAGGGCATCTCTCCGGTTGTCTTTCCGTTGATAGTGTATGATTTACAAACACTGATCGTACTCAAACCTGTGAGAACGTCTGATTTCATCATGAAGAGTCTGGTTACACCGTTGAGCATGATAGCATATCTTAGAGCCGGCAGATCGAGCCATCCGCATCTTCTGGGTCTGCCTGTCGTTGATCCGAACTCATGCCCCTGTTTTCTCAGTTGCTCTCCTTTATGATCGTGCAATTCCGTAGGAAAGGGTCCGCTGCCTACCCTGGTGCAATATGCCTTGAAAATGCCAAAGACTTCTCCTGTCTGCCGGGGGGGGACACCCAGGCCGGTACAGGCACCTGCGGCAATAGTATTTGAACTGGTAACAAATGGATAGGAACCGAAGTCTACATCAAGAAGGGTACCCTGGGCTCCTTCAGCGAGGATGCTTTTTCCATTGGCAAGTGCATCGTTGATGTAGTATTCAGAGTTGATGAGGTTAAATTCCTTTATCAGTTCAATACCTTCGAACCATCCCTTTTCATAGTCGGCAACATTGAATTCTGCACCATATAATTTTAAAAGTGCAAGGTGTTCCTCAAGCCTCTTATTATATAGTGTGGAAAAACCGCTGCTTAGTATATCACCCGTGCGGATACCGTTCCTGCCCGCCTTATCGGTATATGCGGGGCCGATGCCTTTCAGCGTTGAACCTATCTTGCCTTCGCCCTTTGCCATTTCTGAGGCAGCATCGAGCATTCTGTGACCCGGCAGTATCAGGTGGCTCTTGAGTGAGATATACAATCTGCGTTTGATTTCATCACGGGGAAGACCGGTTTTTTCAACTTCAGCCTTAAAAATTGCAGGATCGATCACTACACCGTTTCCGATAATGTTGATCTTGCCCTCGCGAAAGATCCCTGAGGGTATCAGGTGCAGTATATGTTTCACATTGTTGAATTCAAGGGTATGGCCCGCATTGGGTCCGCCCTGAAACCGTGCTATAATATCATAATCAGGTGTGAGAACATCTACGATCTTTCCCTTTCCTTCATCACCCCACTGTAAGCCTAATAATATGTCTATCTTCATTTTACAGAATAATCTATCTCGATTTTACAAGGTCACAATTTACAAAATATTTCGACTCTGGAGCAACAAAATATTCATACTTCCGGGTTTACCTGCCATTATCCGAAAAGCCGGTGAGGCGCAGCACTTTTAGATTTAACTGGTGAGAGAGGTACTTATTGACAAATTTTACATAGATTTGATAATAATTACTGAAAAAAGATCAGTGCGACGTTGTTTAACACCACTAAAAACCCTTTGAAATCATGAAAAGAATAAAGACTTTACTTATTTCTGTCATCGCCTTGCTGGTTTTCTCCCAGGCTGGATTCGGGCAGGATGATATTATTTTCAGAAGACATCTGATTAAATCGGGCTACCACGGGCTGTTATATGGTATAGCAGGAGACATCATATTCGGTATTGACGGAGCTGCGGCAGTAGGTTTGCCTGTGATTGTTGCCGGTACTTCTGTTCTTGTTCCCTTGCTGATCAATTCAGACAAGAGTATTGATTTCGGTCCCATGATTTTGAGCGGCCATGGGAAGAGTATCGGCTGGGCACATGGTTTTGCCCTCTCATCCCTTATATTCGGAGAAAATACTTTCAGTGAGGATAATTATAAAATATCTGTAGGACTTGGCGCCTTGTCGAGCATTGGAGGGGGCATTCTGGGAAAGAGCCTGGCCAACAGAAATGACTGGTCGGAGGGCCGGGTTGAACTTTACAGGCACTATGGATGGGTAATGCCATTTACAGGGTTTTCGGCAATGCTTGCAGCCACTGATGATCCCAGAGTGGCCGGAGCAGGGGTATTGCTTTCGGGTGCCGCAGGATACTTTGCCGCAGGTAAGATAAGTGACTGGAACAATTATACACGCGGAGAGGTCAGGGCCACCCAAACCCTTTCAACCCTGAATATGGGTCTTGGCTACGGGTATATGCTGGACAAACAGGGTGATGGTGAATTCAAAAGGACAGACCTTCTCTATCCGGCCCTGGGTGCCCTGTCAGGAACGGTAATTGGTCATTTCTACAACAGGAACCTGGGCTTTACCACACAGCAGGGACTGCTCACCTCATATGCTACCGCAGGCGGAGCAGTGGTCGGACTTGGCGTTGCTCTGCTGACAGGTTCGGAAAAGATCACACCCTATTATCTTATTCCTTATGCAACTGGTCTGGGCTCTTATATAGCAGCAGTTGAAATCCTGAAGAGGCGCGGTGGTGGTGTCTATTCACTGCTCGAAGAAAAGAACAGGAATAACCTACAGGTATCTATTATGCCACAAAACCTGTTTATTAACAACAGGCTGGGAGAGAAGGGATTTATAACAAACGGAAGATATACGGGAATGCAGCCAATGTTTGCTGCATCGCTCACCTTCTAAGGAGTGAACCCGGCTAAGCGCCGGGTTTTTCTTTTCTGGTTCCGTATATATATAAAGAATGGTATTGAGGGGTGAAATCATTCATCTCACATGCTGTACGGATTATATCCATAATTCTCGGGTCACAAAATTCAATCACATGACCGGTTTCCATATCGATCAGATGATCGTGCTGCCCACACTGAAATGAACGCTCAAACTGTGCCATATTCTTGCCAAACTGGTGCCTTTTGACCAGATTGCAGTCCAGCAGCAGTTCGATGGTGTTGTAAAGGGTGGCCCGGCTAACCCTGTAGTTCTTATTCTTCATGAATATGTACAGGCTCTCAATGTCGAAATGTCCGCTGCGGGAGTATATCTCTTCGAGGATGGCAAATCTTTCAGGTGTTTTCCTGTGACCTTTCTTTTCGAGGTAACTGGTGAATATCTGCCTGACTATCTTTTTAGTATCATCACTAGCCATATCTGGTCCAATTAAAAACAACAACAAAATTATGATTTTTTTCATATCCTGAAGAAAAACAGGATATTTATTCCGTATACTCCTCAACCCTGCTTACAGCTTCAAGGCCTTTAATGTTTGATATTTTAAGTATGAGGTTGTTAAGGTCATTGGAGTGGTGAACATAGAGGTCGATGACTCCCTCGAATATTCCATTGTTGACAGATATGTTTATATTCCGCATGTTTACATTCAGCTCATGCGATATAATATGAGTGATATCACTTGCCAGACCGACACGGTCAATACCTGACATCTTAATCCTGGCGAGAAATGAAACCAGTTTATGTATCGTCCACTTAACCGAGATTATCTTATCTCCCTCATTTGACAGCAGCCTTATGGCTACGGGGCACCTGGGCTTATGAATCAGGATTGATTCATCCTGACCGATATAACCGATAACTTCATCTCCGGGTATCGGATTGCAGCATTTGGCAATTTCGTATGACGGCTGGTCGTTATCGAGGCTTTCCCGCAGCAGGAATGGAACCTTCTTGTCAATGACCGGTTGCTTCTTCTTCTCTTTTTCCTGAGTATCTTTTCTGTTCTGTTCTTTTTTTGACCCGGCAAACCGTAGTTCCCAGTACTTGATCAGCTTCTCGGTAGGATTTTGTCTGACTACCTTCTTCAGGTTATCGAGGCTTATTATCCCCAATCCTATTTTGCTGTAGAGTTCATCTTTATTCAGAACTTCATACGCCGGGAGCAGCTTTTTAAAGACTCCCGATCCGGGCTGAATACCCAGTTCCGTAAGTTTCTTTTCGAGTATTTCCTTTCCCTTGTGTAATCTGTCTTTTGTTTCAGATTTCAGTGAATCTGAAATTGCCGCTTTAGCCTTTGCAGTATGAACATAAGAGAGCCATTCCATTTCGGGTTTGGCTATGTCAGAAGTGATAATCTCTACCTGGTCGCCGCTCTGCAGCACTGTATTAAGAGGCTGAAGCTTGTAATTCACCTTTGCACCGATTGCCTTGTTGCCGATCTCAGTATGGATCTCATAGGCAAAATCAAGAGCAGTGGAACCCTTGGGCATATTTATGAGGTAACCCTTAGGAGTAAAAACCATTATCTCGGTTGAGAAGAGGTTCATTTTAAACTCATCAAGAAACTCTATAGGATCTTCCAGCGGATTTTCAAGCATTACCCTTATCTTCTTTATCCACTTGTCGAGTTCATTCTCCCGTTCCGGTTCTCCCTTATATCTCCAGTGGGCAGCATAACCCCTTTCAGCAATCTCATCCATTCTGCGGCTTCGAATCTGAACCTCTACCCATTTACCCTCAGGACCCATAACGGTTAAATGTAAAGCCTCATACCCGTTTGGTTTGGGCCTGTTTACCCAGTCCCTTATCCGGTCAGGCTTGGAGGGATAATAATCGGTTATGATTGAGAAAATATCCCAGCATTGTGTCTTCTCAGGATTACCCGGCAACGGTTCGAATACAATTCTCACGGCCAGTATGTCATATATCTCTTCGAAGGGGACATTTTTTGCCTGCATCTTTTTCCATACCGAATATATTGATTTCGGCCGGCCGCTGATGTCGAAGGTATATCCGGCTTCGGTAAGCTTCTCGATGATTGGCAGTGCAAACTTATTTATCAGTGCCAGGTTCTTTTTTTCACCGTGTTTAATCTTTCTGGCAATCTCTTCAAAGATTCTGGGGTGCCGGTATTTCAGACTGAGATCTTCCAGTTCGGTTTTTATGGCATACAGGCCAAGCCTGTGGGCCAGTGGCGCGTACATGTATATTGTTTCACCGGCCACCTTCATCTTCTTGTGCTCGGGCATTGAATCGAGGGTGCGCATATTATGCAGCCGGTCGGCTATCTTAATCAGGATAACCCGGATATCATCACTGATCGTCAGGAGCATTCTCCTGAAGTTCTCAGCCTGCAGCGAAGAGTTTTCCTTGTTATATGTTCCGGAAATCTTTGTAAGTCCGTCAATCAGTGAAGCTATCTTATCTCCAAATTCTTTTTTAATATCCTTCAGGGTGGCCTCTGTGTCTTCAACAACGTCGTGAAGCAGAGCCGCAGTAATTGATTTCGCCCCAAGGCCTATCTCCTGATTAATGATGCGTGCAACTGCAATAGGATGAATAACATAAGGTTCACCGGATTTTCTTCTCATATTCCAGTGAGCTTCATTTGCAATCTTAAACGCTTTTTCGATCATCTCCCTGTCACCGGGCTTGTCGCAGCGATAAAGATTATTCATCAGCAGTTCAAACTCCTCGCTGATCTTCTTTACATCCTCATCGTCAAAAACATTCTTATCAACCATATTCTGCCGGTTATCAGAGCCGCTAAAGAAAATACAAATATAATTTAGTTGGGCGACATTCTAAACGGCAAGGCGTGATATTATTCAGTGTCAGAAGTTAATTGTTGTATATGAGGGCAACTGTTCCGGTCCTCTCCGTCATCTTTCCCGACGGTGTTCTTATTCTGAGGAACCAAAGGTACACATCAGGGGGCAGTTTTTCACCCCGCCATGTACCATCCCACTGATCGGAATATCTCCCGGTACTGAACACGACCCTCCCGTTCCTGTCCCTGATAATAAGAAGGAATTCTGACGGGGTAAAGGCCATAACAGGACCAAAATAGTCGTTGATACCGTTATCGTCAGGAGTGAAGGCGTTCGGCATAAAAAAGGAATCAGGAGCTTCGATACATACTCTGTTCGAACCTGCCTGATGTATGACACCATCTGCTATCGTGCTTATTGCTGTAAGTCTAAAACAGGTCTCGCTTCCTGTGATCTCGTACATCAGGCTACGGAAATCGGCAATGTATGATGAATCGGCAGGAGAGAGGCGGGCAAGTTCCCTGAAAGATCCATCGCCGGTATGATATTGCAGCAGGTATTCGTCAACCCCTTCAGCCCAACCGGTATAGTGATTCCAGTTAAGTAAAAGAGTATAATCTGATACTTCATAAGACAACACGATATTTCCGGCAGGAAGGGAGGAGAGGAGAGCTGTCCCGCAGTTATTTAACACTTCAGCAATGTATGTATACCTTCGGGTTGTAATTGCCTGATCGTCGGTGAAGATAAATGAACCTCCGGTTGAGTTGACTGTTGTAACCGGGGCATAGTTGCCGTCATCTTCCCTTCGTACAATCCTGAAAAGATCCAATTCTGACAGGGGATCATAACTTACCAGTACCTCTGTCTGGTCAGATGAGTTTACGGTAACATTTGATATCTGTAACCACCCGGGTGGTTGCTTTATGTCTGTTATGACCGACACCCGGTTAGACAATGAAACAGAATTATCATCCATAACAGCCTTAACCATAATAACGTAGCTTTGAGATAACTCAAAACCTGTCCATACAAATGCCGGTGTGGCTGGTGCTGCTGAGTGTATCCTGATGAAATCGCCTCCCTCTGCAGAGACATATATTTCATATTCTGTTACTTCTGTACCGACAGGGTTGTATTCCGACCATGAGATATCTATTCTGTTATTGCAGGTGTCAAGCACGGCGGTAAGGAATATCGTACTTAACGAGTTAGATAACGGACTTATATTCAATTCATTATCTATTGCAGATACTACATAGGCTTCGCTGAAGAAGAGGGCGCCAGTCGAATTATCGGTATAGGAAAGGGTTGCCGGATTCCATAGTGTGTCAATGGCATATCCTTCGTCATTGCGATATCTGTAGACCACGTATCCGGCGACACCGGCAGACGGACTTGCGGTCCATGTAAGCGATGCAGATGATGAAGAGTTATTGACAGTGACATTGGTCAGAACCGGAGCCAGTATCTGGGAATGACATGGTATGGTACCCTGCAGGATCAGGGTTGCCAGTAACACTACCGGAAAGATATACCTGAGGTTTTTCATTCCATTCTGCCTGCGACTATCTCGCAGAAGTTCTCTTTACTATAATACGTTTCAGCCAGCTGTTTTATTTCATTTGCCGTTACAGATCTGATCTTTTCCTGCAGACTGTTATAATAATCCATACCGAGTCCGGCATCGAGTGCAGTCATGAAACTGTCACAAGTTGAAAATGGTCCGTCGAATTGTCTCACCATTTCACCCAGCATACTGTTTCTTACAAGTCTGAGTTCGCTCCGGCTGACAGGTGTTGTCTGAAGCGCGTCCATTTCCCTGTATATTTCAGTCAGGGCTGCGCGGGTATTCGGCGCTCCTGTTTCTGTAGATATAAGAGCCAGACCTCCCAGCTTATATGAATGCAGAGAAGATCCTATTCCATAGGTATATCCCTTATCTTCTCTCAGGTTTCTCATTAGTCTGGAACCGAACCAGCCTCCCAGTATTGTATCTACTATCTTCATTCCCTGGAAATCGGGATGAGCCATATTCACAGTTTTCCCGGCTATTCTCAGAGAGCTCTGGAGCGCATCCTTCTTTTCAATGAATAGTTTACGGCCCGCGTAATCCGTTTCAGGAAGCAGGGGGAGGTTATTCTCAGATGATGATTTCGGTCTTCCTCCGAAAAGCTCTTCTATTACATCGATTTCCTTATCTGTTATTTTGCCTGCGAGGGCAATTCTCTTCAATCCGTTTCTGTAGAAGCTGTTGTGAAAACAGTTCAGCGACTCTCTTGTTACCGCAGCAAAGTATTCTGGTTGTATCCTTCGTCCATAGGGATGATCGGAACCGAAAAGCATTTCTAGCAGCGATTCAAGCGAAATAGTACTCACCTTCTGTCTGTTGATCATAAAAGACTGCAATCTGGTCTCCTGGTGCATCTTCAACTCCTGCCCGGGAAACAGAGGTTCAGCAACTATATGATCAAGAAGCCTTGCGGTTACGCTGAAATCTGCAGGGAGCATGAAAAGTTGAACTACCGCTATGTCGCGTTCGACTGAGAAATTGGGGAATGAGCCATGAAAATCGAATTCTTCATCGATCTCTTTTGCCGACATTCTGGCTGTTCCTCCTTGCAGCATCACGTTGGTGAACCGGGCCTGAAGTGGCTGGGATTCATTGATTGTACCTGCGTTGAAGGTAAGGATCAGACGTACTATCTCTGTTGACCCGGAAGGAAAAAGGTAGACCGGAATACCATTTTTCATGACATGGATGTCGGGTTCCCTGAGTATACCTGCATCGGGCAGTTTGACGGCCGGTGCCTTTATTTTGCTGTTTGTCCTGTTCATTTCACTCTTTTCTGAGTTTACGGTAAAAGAGTGTCGAGACTGATTTTTCGCTCAGTATTCTCTCTGCACTCTCTGAGATCATCTGAGCCGTAATGGCGGAGTATGCGCTTACCTCTTCGTTGAGTTTCATTGCATCTCCCATAAGTTCAAAGATTGATAATGCAGTAGCTTTGTGCAGTATTCCTGCATGTGAGAGATGGAACGACGATTCGAACCTGTTTTTCACTTTCTGCAGCTCACGGTCGGAAGGAGGTCTCTTTCTGAGTTTGTCGATCTCTTCATTCAGTGCCTCTTCGGCTGTTTCAATGGCGACATCTTCTGATACCCGGCCAAATATAATAAGCATACCCCTGTCGAGTTCTCCCGTAACGAATGCGTTGATTCCGCTGAAGAGTCTCTTTTCCCTTACCAGTGAAGCGTAGAGTCTTCCTGATTCTCCACCGGCCAGGATATCGGTTAGAGCGTCAAAGATATGAAACGCGGGGTCGCTTCGTTTGTTTATCACCCATGCCTTATAGATTGCATCGGCAGGCACGTCTCTCTCCAGTGAGAGTACTCCGGGTTCTGTTTTTACCGGTTCCCGGGGCAGATCTCTTACGACGTCAGTCGCTCCGGGTTCGATTTTGCCGAACCATTTTGTCACCAGTCTGGCAGCCTTTTCCGGACTTATATTTCCGGATATTGTCAGAATGGCGTTTCCCGGATGGTAATGTCTGGTGAAGAAATCCCTGAGTTGGTTGTGGTCTGCTTTTTCGATATGTGAAATGTCAATACCGATGGTTGGCCAGCGATAGGGGTGAACCTTATAGACGTATGGACGGAGGTTTAGCATTACGTCTCCGTATGGTTGGTTGAGGTATCTCTGCCTGAACTCCTCCGCCACCACTTTTTTCTGTACCATCAGGCTTTTGTCTGACAGGTCTGGTCCTTTCATGCGGTCAGATTCGAGCCAGAGAGCTGTTTCGATGTTTGAAACGGGTATGGTGATGTAATAGTTGGTGATGTCGGTGTTGGTGAAGGCATTGTTTTCACCTCCCGCGAGTTGCAGGGGCTTATCGAAATTGGGGATGGCCCCGGTTCCCCCGAACATCAGGTGCTCGAAAAGATGAGCAAAACCGGTCATTTCAGGGTGCTCGTCCTTCGATCCTACATCGTAAAGGAGGTTTACTGCTGCCAGGGGTGTTGAGGAGTCGGTGTGTACCAGCACTCTGAGACCGTTGTCGAGTGTATATTTTGAGGCTTCGATTACCATGGGCATATTGAGATCGTAACAACTGGAAAGTGGCAATGTGCAAACATAAATAAAAACGGCGAGACTTAAGTTTTGTTCTTATATTTGCATTTCCGCTGTGTTGCACAGGTCTTATTTCGAATATGAGAATAGATTTGAAACGGCTGTTAGGGCTTCAATTTTACCGAAGATTAATTTTTGCAGAGCAGAAGAGACTTATCTATTTTCTGAGCATGGTAGTGGGACTGGTCAGTGCCCTGGCTGCAGTCATTCTCAAGAACACTATTCATTTTATGCATAAACTGCTGACCAGCGGTTTTGTGAAGGAGAATTCTGAAAGCTATCTTCTTCTTGCCTATCCTTTGATAGGGATTATTCTCACCTGGCTTTTTGTGAAATATGTTGTTCGTGACGATATAAGTCATGGCGTGAGCAGGATTCTGAAATCTATCAGCAAGGGGAACTCGGTGATAAAGAAGCATAACAACTGGTCGTCGATTGTTGCCAGTACTATCACTATTGGCTTTGGGGGATCGGTGGGAGCGGAGGCTCCCATAGTATTGACGGGAGCGTCACTGGGATCGAATATTGGACGATGGTTTGGTTTGAATTACAAACAGATAACTCTACTGCTTGGTTGCGGAGCTGCGGGAGCTGTTTCGGGAATTTTCAAGGCCCCTCTTGCTGGAATAATCTTCACCCTTGAGATTTTGATGCTCGACCTTACGATCTCCTCGATTGTTCCGCTGCTGATTGCATCGGTGACTGCAAGTACCGTAGCCTATTTTTTCATGGGTAATGAGGTTCTGTTCAGTTTTGCGGTGAAGGAGACGTTTCTGCTGACGAATCTGCCGTGGTATGCCCTGCTGGGTGTATTTACCGGTATTGTTTCAGCCTATTTTTCGAGAGTTACACTTTATGCAGAGAGGCAATACCAGAAGATAACGACACCTTTATCAAGGGTATTTGCAGGTGGAATGCTTCTGGGGGTACTTATATTCTTGTTTCCGCCACTATATGGCGAGGGGTATGAAACTATAATGGATCTATTAAATGGCAATACAGAGGCTCTATATGAGAGCAGTCTTTTTGCGGGTCTCTCAGGAAGTTTTGTGGTGCTGCTGCTGTTCCTGATCGCACTCGTGTTACTGAAAGTGATTGCCACGAGTTCCACCAACGGGGCAGGGGGTGTGGGTGGTATTTTTGCCCCGTCGCTGTTTGTGGGAGGTGTTTCGGGTTTCTTCATTGCATCTGTTTTGAACGGAGTGTTTGGCCTTGCGGTGCCTCAAAGCAGTTTTGTCCTTACAGGTATGGCCGGAACCATGGCTGCAATAATGCATGCACCTCTTACCGCAATATTCCTGATTGCCGAAATCACAGAGGGGTATGGTCTGCTGATACCATTGATCGTTACATCGACAATTTCGTTTATCACAATAAGGGGCTTTGAGAAGCATTCGATCTATCACAAGCAGCTTGCAAAGGCCGGCGAGCTCATCACCCATGACAAGGATCAGGCAGTTCTGACTCTTATGGACTGGACGAAGGAGATAGAGAAGGATCTCGCAACGGTGAAATCTACAGATACACTCGGCCAGCTTGTGAAAGTGGTCTCCACATCCCGCAGAAATATTTTTCCTGTTGTTGACGAATATGGTGTTCTTGAAGGGGTTGTACTTCTAGATGATGTCAGGAAGATCATGTTTGATACCGACAAGTATGATGAAGTAACCGTGGCACAGCTGATGACGATCCCGCCCTCATATATCGACATAAGTGAAAAGATGAATGTCGTAATGGATATATTCAACAAGGCCGGTGTCTGGAACCTTCCTGTTCTTGATAACGGCATCTATGTCGGGTTCATTTCAAAGTCGAGGATATTTGCAGCCTACCGGGAACTGCTCGTAGAGGTTACCGAGGAGTAATTACTGCTCCGTTTTTTATATATTTACCATCGGTTTAAGAAATCAGATTCATAAAATAAATTACAACATAATGAAAAGAGACAAAGCTATATTTGATTTGATTGCCCTTGAAAGGGAACGCCAGATTAATGGAATTGAGCTTATTGCTTCAGAGAACTTTGCCAGTGACCAGGTGCTTGAGGCAATGAGTTCGGAAATGAACAACAAATATGCTGAAGGTTATCCGGGTGCCCGCTATTATGGTGGATGTGAGATTGTAGATCAGTCAGAGCAGATTGCCATTGACAGGCTCAGGAAACTTTTTGATGCAGAGTATGCCAATGTACAGCCTCATTCAGGGGCTCAGGCCAATATGGCTGTCTTCCTTGCAGTGCTCAAGGCGGGAGATACCTTCATGGGGCTTAATCTCTCTCACGGCGGACATCTCTCACACGGTTCACCGGTGAATTCATCAGGTATCCTTTACCGACCGGTTGCCTATGGTGTTGATGAAGAAACCGGAATGATCGATTATGACAAGATGGAAGAGATAGCCCTGAGGGAGAAGCCGAAACTTATCGTGGGAGGTGCTTCGGCATACAGCAGGGAATGGGACTATGCAAGAATGAGAAATATAGCAGACAGCGTCGGTGCACTCTTAATGATTGACATGGCACATCCGGCAGGGTTGATAGCAGCGGGGTTGCTTAAAAATCCACTTAAGCATGCCCATATAGTTACCTCTACCACCCATAAAACGCTGCGCGGCCCCAGAGGTGGTATTATTCTGGTTGGTAAGGATTTTGAGAATCCATGGGGTATCAAGACCAACAAGGGAGAGATCAGGATGATGTCATCACTGTTGAACTCAGGAGTATTTCCGGGGATACAGGGCGGGCCTCTTGAGCACATAATAGCATCCAAGGCTGTGGCCTTCGGTGAAGCACTTGAACCCTCATTCGGGGTTTATCAGGAGCAGGTAAAAAAGAATGCCGTTGAGATGGCAAAGGCATTTACAGAGAGAGGTTATAAGATTATTTCAGGTGGGACGGATAATCATTTGATGCTTATTGATCTCAGGACGAAGTTCCCTGAACTTTCAGGCAAGAAGGCCGAAAACACTCTTGTCAGGGCTCATATTACGGTGAATAAGAATATGGTACCGTTTGATACGAGATCACCATTCCAGACGTCAGGACTGCGTGTCGGTACGCCGGCCATTACGACCAGGGGTCTTAAGGAGAAGGATATGGATATTATTGTCGGTTTTATCGATGATATTCTTTCAGATATTGATAATGAAGAGCTTATAGCCACCATCGGCCGTAAGGTCTATTCAATGATGAAGGACTATCCGCTATTTTCGGCCTGATGTCATTTATTTGCAGTTTGAGTCTCCTGAAGAGTGAAAATTATGTTTATATTTAGATATTCTTAGGATTTGCACAACTAAGACAAGAGATATGGACCGCACAAAGATCATTTTTGTAGTAGATGATGATCCCTTTATTACCATGCTGGTTGAAAAGAGATTCACTCCGGAAGGATACCGTGTGGTTGCATTTGACTACGGAGAGGATTGTCTGAAGAAACTGGATCAGAATCCCGATCTTATTATACTTGATTATCTTTTTCACCGTTCGGGCGGTGAAGTAATGAACGGTATGGCGATACTTGAAGCCATCAAGGCTCGGAAACCTGATATGCCGGTAATAATTCTTTCGGGCCAGGATAAGGGAGAGGTTGTTCTTGAGCTGGCCAGAAAAGGGATTGAAGAATACGTCATTAAGGATAACAAGCTGATTGACAACCTGAGCAACGCTATCAAGGATATCCTTTCCCGTTAATTTTGGTCTGATCGCATGGAATGGTATATTTATGTAATTCTTGTTGCTGCAGGAATAATTGCGGGTTTTATTAACATGCTTGCGGGAAGCGGTTCTCTTATTACGCTGCCTCTGCTTATGTTTATCGGTCTTCCCCCAACGGTAGCCAATGCCACAAACAGGATAGGCATCCTGATTCAGAGCATAGTTGGTTCAGCCAGTTTCAGGAAACAGAAGGCCTTCACATTTCGCGAAAGCGTATGGTTTGTCATACCCTCGGCAGCCGGGGCTGTTTTAGGGGCTCTGATTGCGTCAAATTTCAATGAGGAACTGATGCGGAGAGTAATCGGGGGATTACTTCTGTTTATGTTTTTTATGATACTGTACAAACCTGAAAGATGGATAGTGGCACGAAACCTTGATCTTCACAAAGCTCCGAAAGCATGGGTCTTTGTTGTCTTTTTCGCCATAGGGGTTTACGGAGGTTTCATTCAGGCAGGAGTAGGATTCTTTCTCCTTGCCGGCCTGATATATGGTGGGGGAACAGATATCATCAAAGCCAATGCCCTGAAGGTTTTCATAACCGGGATTTTTACCATTTTTGCGATTGGCGTCTTTATTTTTTCTTCTCAGATTGACTATAAAATCGGGTTTATCCTGGCATCCGGCAATGCCGTGGGAGCATATCTCGGTTCAAGGGTGGCTGTGAGCTGGGGACCTAAATTCGTCAGGATAGTTCTACTGGTAGTGGTCTTTGTCTCTTCGCTGGAACTGACCGGTGTCATTGACCTGATTGTAAAAGGAATACGTGCCCTCTTTGCCTGAAAGGGCCTTATGCGATCTTCCTTCCGAAAGGTTTTTCTCTAATTAAGGGTAAAGATGTAGGTAATGGTCCCTTTTTGCAGAATTTGAGCGTCTGGTTTGCTGTCGAACCTTGCCAGAAGGGCAGCGTCTCTGGCTACTTTGAGAAGATTTTCATCGAGAGTTGTAGAACCCTTCACGCCGGGATTTGCTGAGGTAAC
>JAWOIF010000203.1:0-18911 GCA_046484805.1 Bacteroidales bacterium | reverse complement strand
GAAGAGACATCATGGTCCTCACCCCCGAGCCTTGATTTTATCTCAGCCAGTATCATATCAAACTCATACTTACTCAAATCCAGCTCATTGCGGCTCCTGCAGGTATCGCATAATCCGCACCGGTCACTCTCTTCACCAAAATAGTTAAGCAATACCGATACCCTGCACCGGGTTTCATTCTCTACATACTCCAGCATTTTCTCCATACGGTGCTGGTACTTCTCCCTGACATCAATATAGTTGCCGGGTGAAATTATCAGTGACTTTCTGTCGAGGCGTTCTTCAGTAAATATAACCAGCGGTGTCTTCTTACCGGGTATGTAGCTTATTATATGGTGCGAGGCCAGTCTTACCAGATACTGGTATATGGTATCACGTGCAACTCCGGTCTTCTTCGTCAGAAACTCTTCATTAATAGGCACATAATCAGAAAACATTCCTGTATATGATCTTAGCAGCAGCTTGATGAAGCTGTCGAAAGACTCGTTGGCAACCTGAAATTTGTACAGGTCATCGCGTCCAACCAGAAAATGCACCCTGGAAGGGTTGTTAATCTCATCAGTAAACTCTATATAACCTTCTCTTTGCAGGAACACGAGACTGTTATAACTCTCGGCAACCGGAAGCCTGTAACGCATAACGAATTCTTCCATGTTGAAGTCATAAACATTGTTCTTGCCAGAACCGATTGGGATGTCGAGGAAATTTCCAAGCGCCTCATAAACATCCTTAATCTTTTCTACAGGAGGAAACCGATGGCGAACCGAATCGAGAAGCCGTCGCTTGTCTTCTTCGTTCCATATCAGAGTCGCCCATGCTTCCTTGCCGTCACGACCCACCCTGCCACTCTCCTGATAATATGATTCAATACTGTCAGGGATATCCCAGTGAACGACAAACCTGACGTCGGGTTTGTCGATTCCCATCCCAAATGCATTGGTTGCAACAATTACCCGGGTATTTCCTGTACCCCACGATGATTGCTTTCTCTCACGCATTTCAGGAGGCAGGCCGGCATGATAAAAATCTGCCGGAATACCCCTGTTGACAAGCATCTCCGCTATCTCCTTCGACTTCTTCCGGTTTCTGACATAGACGATGCCGCTGCCCCTTATCTTCCTGAGAGTATCGGCCAGATAAGTGCCCTTATCCTCAACTTTCCTGACAATATAAGATATATTCGGTCTCTTATT
The DNA here is from genome assembly GCA_046484805.1 of Bacteroidales bacterium. GTDB lineage: Bacteria > Bacteroidota > Bacteroidia > Bacteroidales > VadinHA17 > SLNP01. The sequence goes on along the minus strand of JAWOIF010000203.1, from coordinate 17,718 downwards.
GCTGGTTTTCAGTATGTTTGGCTCCCTGAACTTCAGCTTATCCATTATCTCCTTTACTACCTGTCCGGTTGCAGTGGCAGTAAGAGCAAGAAGAGGAACACCTTCCGGCACCATCTCTCTCAGCCGGGCTATCTTAAGATAGGATGGCCTGAAATCATACCCCCATTGTGAGATACAATGAGCCTCATCTACTGCTATCAGATTCACGTTAAGCTTTTGTACCCTTGCCTGAAAAAGTGAGGTGGCAATCCGTTCCGGTGATATGTAAAGAAATTTGTAGTCGCCGTAGGCACAATTCTCAAGGGCTATATCAATCTCCTCCCTGGTCATCCCTGAATGCACCGCCTGGGCCTTGATATCCATACTCCTGAGCCTGATTACCTGATCCCTCATCAATGCCACCAACGGGGTTACTACAATACATATGCCATCGGAAGCCAGGGCCGGTACCTGAAAAGTTATCGATTTGCCTCCTCCCGTCGGCATCAGGGCTAGTGTATCCCTCCCTGCTATAACTGACCTGATAATATCTTCCTGCAAAGGAAGAAAGGAGTTAAAGCCCCAGTATTTGGTAAGTACCTGCTTCAACTTGTCAATATCTGGTGCTGATGACATCAGTACGGTAAAAGAGTATTTAAATTATTGATTTGTGGTGAAATATAACACATTTTATAAAAATATGGAGTGTAACAGGCGCCGGTTTTAACAACCGGTATTTTTTTTGTAATTTGCGGCCCAAAATTAAATATACAGAACTATGTCATTCCTAGAGGAAAAGATACTATTTGAAGGACTCACCTTTGATGATGTCCTTCTTATTCCCGCATACAGTGAAGTACTTCCGCGGGAAGTCGACCTCACAACCCGTTTTACAAGGAATATCACACTGAACACCCCGATTGTATCGGCGGCAATGGATACCGTGACCGAAGCCGGTCTGGCTATTGCAATAGCACGTGAAGGAGGTATTGGCGTTATTCATAAGAATATGTCAGTTGAAAAACAGGCAGCACAGGTAAAATACGTAAAAAGGGCGGAAAATGTAATGATATACGACCCTGTCACAATTAATGACAATGCTAATGTAGCTGAAGCCATTAACCTGATGAAGGAGTACCAGATTGGTGGTATCCCGGTGATTGACAGCAACAAAATACTAAAGGGTATAGTAACCAACAGGGATCTTAGACTTGAAAGGAATTATAGCAGAAAGATCAGGGAGGTCATGACCACCAGCCTTATCACTGCCGATCATCAGACAAATCTCGAGAAGGCCGCACGCATCCTCCAGAAGCACAAAATCGAAAAGCTTCCGATTGTTGATGAAGAAGGAAAACTGATAGGGCTTATTACCTACAAAGATATTACCAAGGCGAATGACAGACCCAATTCATGCAAGGACGACAAAGGCCGGCTAAGAGTCGCAGCAGCCGTGGGAATTGCTGCCGACACCCTGGAACGGGTAGAGGCACTTGTCACTTCACAGGTTGATGCAATATCTATCGATACTGCCCACGGTCATTCAAAAGGCGTTATACATATTTTGAGGGAGATCAGGAAGGCTTACCCTAACCTTCAGATAATTGCCGGAAATATCGGCACTCCCGAGGCAGCCAGGAAAATGGTTGATGAGGGCGCAGATGGGGTTAAGGTGGGGATAGGTCCCGGCTCAATATGTACCACAAGGGTTATTGCAGGTGTTGGTATTCCTCAATTGTCAGCAATCTACAATGTTGCAAATGCTATCAATGGCTCCGGTGTTCCGGTTATAGCCGACGGAGGTATAAGGTACTCAGGTGACATAGTTAAGGCTCTTGCGGCAGGAGCCGACACAATAATGGCCGGATCCCTGTTCGCAGGTGTTGAGGAATCTCCGGGCGAGACCATAATCTTCAGCGGGAGAAAATTCAAATCCTACAGGGGCATGGGCTCAATAGAAGCAATGCAGCAGGGTTCAAAGGACAGGTATTTCCAGGATGTGGAAGATGATATCCGTAAACTCGTTCCCGAAGGCATTGCAGCCAGAGTTCCTTATAAAGGTACTCTTTCCGAGGTCGTTTTTCAGTTAATCGGCGGACTCAGGGCCGGAATGGGTTACTGCGGTGCAAAGGACATTCCTGAACTTCAGAAGACAGCAAGTTTTGTACGTGTCACAGGTTCAGGAGTAACAGAGAGCCATCCGCATGATGTTACAATTACGCGGGAAGCTCCTAATTACAGCAGAAAATCAGTTGAATAAAACCAACTTAATTTTTATGATCAGGGCAATATTCCTTGTCAATCTGTTATTACTGATTTCGGCGGCAAACCTGTTTTGCCAGACCGATGAACGTATCTTGATCAGGATAAACGATACCGGAATCACGGCTGAAGAGTTTATCAGGCTCTATACCAAGAACACCGGCGTTGATGATCAGCCAGACTTTGACAGCTACTTCAGTCAGTTTATGATTTTCAGGCTCAAGGTTGCTCAGGCCATTGACGAAGGTATTGATACCACTGCCTCATTCAGAAGGGAATTTGAAGGCTACAGGAATCAGCTGGCAAGAAACTATCTTATCGATAACGAAGCACGCGAAAAACTCCTTAATGAGGTTTATTCCCGGCTTCAGTTTGAAGTTAACGCCTGGCACATCCTTGTTGAGTGCAGACCCGAAGCAACTCCTGAAGACACTCTCGCAGCTTATCAAAAAGCTATGGAGGTAAGGGTGAGATTGTTGCAGGGAGAACCTTTCGATATCGTCGCCAGGGCAGTCTCTGACGATCCTTTGTCTCTGGCCAACGGAGGGAACCTTGGATGGTTCACCGCCACCCAGATGATAATGCCGTTTGAAGACGCCGTTTATAATATGAAGATCGGAGATATATCAATGCCGGTGCGAACCCCTTATGGATACCACGTAATAAAACTCTCAGGGAAAAGATCTTCATCAGGCTTGATCAGAGTTGCCCATATCATGAAAGCACTCCCTACCGGAGCTTCTGAAGATGCCTGGCAAAATGCAGAAACAGAAATCAATGCCATTTATGACAGGCTAATTAAAGGTGCTGATTTTGCCGAGGTTGCACAAACAGAATCGGATCACAGGGAATCAGCAGTACGGGGAGGCGAACTGGAATGGTTCCGAACCGGTGACATTGTCCAGGAATTTACCGATGCTGCACTCAGCCTGTCAGTAAACGACGATATCTCAAAGCCCGTAAGAACACCCTTCGGCTGGCATATCATTAAACGGCTCGACAGAAAACCCCTGGGGTCTTTTGAAGATAACAGGGCGATGCTTGAGACCCGATTATCAGAATCACATCTGAATAGTATAGCAAGACGTTCACTGGTTGAAAAACTAAAAAAAGAGTATCAATACAGTGAAAACAGCGAAATAATTGACTGGTTTATTGTCAACACAGATACAATGGTCAGCTCAGGCAGAAATAGCTTCTACAGGTACGACCTGCCTGAAGGAGATCTGTTCGAATTCGTTGATGGTAAACTCACAAGCAACTCATTTGTTGAATTGACAGAGACAAATATTCAGGCTTTTGACGGTACAAACGCCGCATCTCTGATCAGGCAGATGATAGATAATAAGGCATCTGAAATGCTGTTAGCCCAGGAAGATGGTAAGCTGGAAGAGAAGTATCCCGATTTTAGATTTCTCGTTAAAGAATTCCACGATGGAATGTTGCTCTTTGAAATAAACTCGCGTGAGGTATGGAACAAACCCTATACTGACAGCATCGGACTGTCAAAATTTTACGAAGAGACTAAGGAGCAATACACTGGCGAACCATATGCTGACGTAAAGATATACAGCCTTAAAGAACCTGGAAACATCCGCAAACTTGCACGTCAGGTCTCCAGGCATGGTAAAAAACCTGACGGCGATAAACGCCTGCTTGACAGGTTTAATACCGGAAAGGATACAACACTGATAATCACCTCAGGCAGGTACCGGCTGGGCGAGTACCCGGAACTTGACAGATACCTGAAGAAGCGGGGAACCAATACCATTAACTGGCAGAATATGCAATCGGTGCTGATGGTGAGCAGAGCATACCCTGCTGAGCCAAAACCCCTTGAAGAAGTCAGGATGGAAGTCTCTTCTGCATATCAGGACTATCTTGAAGAGAAATGGGTGATACAATTAAAAAAACAATACACCGTTTGGATAAATGAAACGCTCCTGAAGGAGATAAAGACAAAACTGGATGGCAGGAAGTAGGTTTGCAGCAGTTATTCTTCTACTTTCCCTCCTGATAGCATCATGCAGGGAATTCAAGCCTCAGGCTCAAAGGATAGCTGTAGCCAGGGCTGGCGAGAAAGTTTTGTACTACGACCAGATACCAAATCCGGTTCAACCCGGAATTGCATATGCAGACAGTGTAGCGATAATTCAGAATTATATTAACAGGTGGGCCAAAAGAGAGATACTGAAGCTGAAGGCAATAGAAAACCTGACACCTGAATTCAGATCGGAAGTCGAAAGACAACTTGATGAAATAAGAACTAACCTCCTTATTCACAGATATCAGCAGCAAATGATCAGTCAGAGGCTTGACACCCTTATATCGGAAGAGGAGATTGAAAGGCATTATAATGAAAATTCACAGACCTTCATTCTGAACAACAATATCGTCAAAGCACTTTTTATCAAGGTGCCCTCAAATGTGCCGAACATTGAAAGGGTCTCTGCCCTTCTAAAGTCATCGGAACCAACAAGCCTTGCTCAACTCGAGCTATTCTGCTATCAGTTCGCAGACAAATTCGACGATTTCGAAGAGGAGTGGATACACCTGAACACCCTGTTGGTAGAACTACCTGTAACCATTGAAAACCAGGAGGATTTTCTTAGAAGGAACAGATATTTTGAGACACAGGATTCACTATACAATTATTATGTTGCGGTAAGGGATTACCAACTGAAGGCAACTATTGCACCATATGGCTACGCCAGAAATAATATCCTTGCAATTATTCTGAATGCCCGAAAGATGGATTTCCTTCAGGAACTTGAGAATGGAGTTTTTAATGAAGCTATCAGGGCCGATGTGTTTAAACTATATTAAATTACCATGAAGAGATATTTTATTCTAATAACCTTATTGCTGGCAACAACCAGCATTAATCAGAATATTTACGGACAGAGACTGGTTGAATCAGTAGCCGGAATTGTAGGTAACGAAATGATACTGCTCTCTGACATTGAAGAGAGTGTCACGCAGATGAGAATGGGAAATGACAGAACACCTATCGACAGGTTACGTTGTCAGATATTCGAGGAGGCTGTGATTCAAAAGCTCTTTATTGATCAGGCGAGACTTGACAGTATTATGGTCACTCCGGCCTCAGTGGAAAGTGATCTCAATATGAGACTTAACCAGTTTATTATACAGGCCGGTTCGGAAGAGATACTTGAAAACTATTTCAATAAAACGATCTATGAGATCAGGTCAGACCTGAGAGAGATGCTGGTTGATGCCCGGATGGTGAGTGAGGTTCAGGCCACGATCGGACAAGGGATTACCGTAACCCCGGCTGAAGTCAGGCGTTTCTATAATTCAATGCCAAAAGATAGTATCCCCATAATACCTGCTATGGTGGAAGTAAGCATTATTCAAATCGATCCTCCGTCAAGTGAGGAGAACAATATCATAGCCCGACAGAGAATACTTGAACTCAGAAGTGAAATCCTTGCCGGAAAAAACTTTGAGACAATGGCAAGACTCTATTCCGAAGACCCCGGTACCGCTATCGCAGGGGGAGAAGTCGGATTTCAACCAAGGGGCGGACTGGCAAAGGAATATGCCGAAGTTGCCTACGGACTTAAGAACAACACGGTATCAAGAGTCGTTGAGACTGAATTTGGGTTCCACATCATTCAGCTAATCGACAGAAGAGGTGATATGATCAATACCCGTCATATTCTCATCAAACCCAGGCTTAGCCGTGATGATGTTATTACGGCTACTCAAAGGCTCGACTCAATTGCCAGCCTCATAAGAAACGACAGCATTAAATTCGAGGCGGCCGCCAGATTCCTTTCTTCACATAAGGACAGCAGAGTTAATGGTGGCAAGCTCGTTAAGGGAGACCCTGATAACAGAACCAGCCTCTTTGCTCTCGAGGAACTTGATAAAGAGATGTATCAGATTGTCAGGAACCTGAAGGTAGGTGAAATATCAGAGGCTTTTGAGACCAGTGATGAAAACGGTAACACAGTATTCCGCATCGTAAGGCTAGACAGGGAGATGGCTGCTCATGAGGCAAACCTCAAAGACGATTATGAGCTTTTGCATACATATGCATTGTATGAAAAGCAGTCAAAAAAGTATATGGATTGGATAGAAAAGAAATTTGAGGTTACCTATATTAAGATCAGCGAGGAGTTCAAACAGTGTGATTTCCAATATAGCAAATGGATGAGATAAGAAGGATATGCTCCTTTAACTTCTCTATACGGTTATTTACGGTCACCATTGTAATGCTGACCACCTGGCCCCTGTCATCTGACCTTTTCTCACAGCAGCCCAGAAAGATAGAGATACAATCTTTCGATAGAATGGGCAAGAATGACAGTATAGATCCCGATCTTATTATCTTCAGAGGCAATGTCAAAATAAAGCATAATGAAACGATTATGCATTGTGACAGTGCCTACCATTACGACAGGAAGAATCAGGTGTCGGCCTGGGGTCATATTAAGATCGAACAGGGAGATACCCTGAATCTTTTTGGGGACTACCTTTTCTATGACGGCAATACAGAAAAGGCATATGTAACCGGAAACGTCGTCCTTATCGATAAGGAAACAATACTATATACCGATGTCATTAACTATGACGTCAGTCAGCGAACCGCCTACTACGACAATCAGGGCAGAATAACCAACGGTGATGACGAGCTTATAAGCAGAAAGGGTATCTATTACGCCAATGATAAAATGTTCCATTTCAGCGAAGGAGTAGAAATAACCGGACCCGATTACGTGATAACCGCTGACACAATGAATTATAATTCAGAATCAGAGGTGGTACTCTTTACCGGTCCTACCGAGATAAACGGAGACAGCGTCAGGATATTTGCACATCAGGGATGGTATGACACTAAAAACAAAATCTCCAGGATATGGAGCAATGCATACGTTGATAACTTTCAGCAGCTTATTGAAGGAGATACCTTATACTACGAGGAGGAAACCGGATACGGTATAGCTACCGGAAACATATCCATCACCGATACGGCAAATAATTCAGTCGTCACCGGAAATCTGGCATATTATTATAAAACACCTGAGGATTTTATTGTTACGGAACGTGCCGTATACAACATGATGGGAGAAAAAGATACTCTCTATTTGCATGCCGATACACTCAGAGCCGTTACATTAAACGATGATGCTGACACCCTGAAAACTTATCGGCTGATCAGAGCCTGGGATGATGCAAGAATATACAGTCACGATTTTCAGTCCAGGTCAGACAGCCTCGCCTATTCCTTCCGCGACTCAACCATCAGAATGTATGGTAATCCTGTTCTCTGGTCTGAAGATAACCAGATGACATCCGACTCATTAGTGATGTATACCAAAAACCAGAACATGGACCGGATGGAGCTATACAACGGTGCTTTCATAATTAGTCAGGTAGATTCCCTCCGCTTTAACCAGATAAAGGGCAGATTCCTGACCGCATATTTTGATGATAATAAGCTTTACAGAGTGTACGTTGAGGGAAACGGTGAATCTGTATTTTTCCTGATCGAGGAAGATGAAATGATAGGAGTGAATTATTCAAAAAGCTCCAATATCGAGATAATAGTTGAAGACGGAGCTATAAAGGAAGTGACCGAATTCGGTAATCCTGACGGATCATTGGACCCTCCCCTATTGAAAAATACCGAAGAACTGAAACTTCAGGGATTTGTCTGGTTGAGGCTGCTGCGGCCTGTCGATAAAAATGATATTTTCCGGGAAAAATAAAAGGCCCTGAACGGGCCTTTACTGATTTATCTAATATTCATCTTCATTAAAGAAGAAATCATCCTTACTGGGGTAATCGGGCCATATATCCTCGATACTCTCATAAATATCACCCTCATCTTCTATCTCCTGAAGGTTTTCAATTACTTCCATCGGAGCACCTGACCTGATAGCAAAATCTATCAGCTCATCCTTTGTCGCCGGCCAGGGAGCGTCTTCAAGCTTGGATGCCAATTCAAGTGTCCAATACATAATACAAGACTATATAAGTGATAATTACTACTTCTAAAAAGTTGCAAATATATAATTATTTTAATAATAAAAAACAGGTAAAAATAATTACTGGTCCGATTTCAGTAAACCCATTTAATATCTTGATTACCTGATTTATAGGAAGTATACCTGGCCAGAACGAAAAGAAAATCAGAAGTTCTGTTGAGCAGTTTGGTAACTATTGCCGGAATTGATTCCGAATCAGCAAGCTTAACTACTGATCTTTCTGCTCTGCGACATACACAACGGGCAATATGACAATAAGAAGAGGTCTGATTACCTCCTGGTAGTATAAACGAAGTCAGCTTTGGAAGCTCCTCCTCCATTCTGTCAATAAGATTCTCAAGCCTTTCGATGACCGATTCTTCCGGTAAAACCTCACGGGCAGGAGGATTACCGGGGTCGGTGGCAAGAGCCGCTGCAGTACACATCAGCTGACCCTGCAGGTATACCAGCTCCTCTATAAGATCTGTAATCTCAATCTCTGTTCTTATCAGACCAATCCAGGCAATCAATTCGTCAACAGTGCCGTACGATTCAACCCTCAGATCATATTTAGGAAGCCTTCTGCCTCCCAGAAGGGAGGTTGTCCCGTCATCTCCGCCCCTGGTATAAATCTTCATCCCGTTCTCTGTTTTTTGTTGATTCAGACAGTATGGAAACGCTTCTCATTTAATGCATCAGAAGAGACTTCTCCGTCCATCAGCCTGATTATCCTGTGAGCATGCCTGGCTATATCCTCTTCATGAGTCACTACTATAACGGTATTACCAAGATCGTGTATGTCATCCAAAAGAGCCATAATATCAGCTGATGTCTTACTGTCGAGGTTCCCGGTTGGTTCATCTGCAAGCAGTATGGAAGGTTTGTTTATAAGGGCACGTGCTATCGCAACTCTTTGTCTCTGACCGCCCGAGAGTTCATTGGGCTTATGGGTCATTCTGTCTGCCAGCCCTACCTGATCAAGGGTTTTCTTTGCCATCTCCTCCCTTTCAGCTTTGCCAACACCTGCATAAATAAGCGGAAGTGTCACATTCTCAAGTGCAGTATATCTGGGCAAAAGATTGAAGGTCTGGAATATGAAACCAATCTCCTTGTTCCTTATTTCAGCCAGCATGTCATCGTCCATCTGGCTCACATCAGTCCCGTTAAGTACATATGTTCCTCTGGTAGCAGTATCAAGGCAGCCTATAATATTCATAAGGGTAGACTTGCCCGAACCTGAAGGACCCATAATAGCAACATATTCGTTCCTTTTTATATCAATGCTTACCGACCGGAGTGCCCTTACCACAACGGTTCCTATCTGGTAATTCTTTACAATATCACTAAGTTCGATTACTTTGTCCATAGCTTATTATTTGAAAGTTGCGAAATTACTCTATTAATTCTAATTTTTTCCCTGTGCGGTTTTAATTAATGTTAATACCATGTTAATACCAAACCCTGTAGCCGCGGCGACAGCTTTCATCCCTGAAAAACAGCAGTCCCATCCTGCCAAGGTCAACTGAGGCAGTTACCCTTTTGTCTTTTCTTAATTCCTTCCATGCATCACTCATACCACCGGAATAATCAATATCGTCGGCTATTATCACAGTATGGCGCGAAGCGGCAGCTGCAAAAGAATCAAAATACCTTAACAAAGCCTCCCCTCTGTGGTTTCCGTCAATGAAGACCAGACCCGGAGATGGATATCGTTTCAGAATCGCCCCGATATGATTGTCAAAATCACCTGTTATCATCTCTATATTGTCAAAGCCTGCCTTTCTGAAACCTGAAGAAGCCATCTGCGCCAGACTCTCAGAACCCTCAACTGTTACTACCACCGATTGCCTGTTCGCTTCAGCAAGGTACAGCGTGCCTGTGCCCAGCGATGTTCCCAGTTCAATAATAGGCCCTTCTCCTGCCCTGGCTGCAAAATACCCCAGTAACACTCCATATCTGGGACTTACCGAACTACCGGAAGCAATGTCGCAAACCCTCCTGTAACAGCTTCTGCCGGTTCCATAATCGTCAACCCATATCTTACTCCGGTCTCTTAAAAGTTCTCTCCTCCGGGTCTCAGCTGCATTATTATAGACAAGCGGTATTTTTGATTTATTCCTCTGCAGATTGTTAATTAAATCAAAAAAGAAGGGACTGTGAACACCATATCCAAATGTGTTGAAAGCCCTCATAAAGTGGCCAGTCTGCCTTATTATCTGATAAAACCCCATTATTACTATTAGGTGGAATCTTCAAAAATAACTAATTTCGGCTGTTCCACACCGTCAGGCATGCAATGAAGATCCCCGATATTCTCGACAAAGAGATCACATACCTCCAGGGAGTAGGGCCCAAAAGGGCCGGACTGCTCAGAAAGGAACTGGGCATTGCAAACTACAATGACCTCCTTAACTATTATCCCTTCAAGTATGTTGACAGATCAAAGTTTTATAAAATATCTGAAATCGACCCTGAATTGCCCGTAATTCAATTGAAGGGAACACTAACGGAATATATCATGGAGGGCCAGGGCAAAGGCAGAAGGCTTACAGCTCTCTTTTCCGATGATACCGGATCGTTACGACTGGTATGGTTTAAGGGTACAAAATGGATACCCGGCACCCACCCGGCAGGTAAAGATTATGTGATATTCGGCAAACCAAATGTTTTCGGGGGAACCCTGAATATTATTCACCCTGAGTTGGAAAGCGTCGAAAAACTAACGGTACGAAAATCATCATCCCTCCAGGCACAGTACAGCCTTACCGAAGCCCTGAGAAACAACTTTATAACCTCAAGGGTAATAAATAAACTGGTGGGTACAATCCTGTCGCAGTTGCCCGGCGAATTGCCCGAAACACTGCCAGGTTACCTGGTTGAAAAATACCGGCTGGCTTCACTGCACAATGCAATTAACAAAATCCATTTCCCTGACAGCATCAGAGAACTTGATCAGGCAAAGTACAGACTTAAGTTCGAAGAACTATTCTACATCCAGCTAAAGCTTCTGAGGCAAAAATCAATCAGAGACAGTAAGATTAAAGGAATAGTATTTGAAAGAGTCGGAGATAATCTTAATACCTTCTACAGGAATTACCTGCCCTTCTCCCTTACCGATGCCCAGAAAAAAGTAATACGGGAGATGCGCCGTGATATGGGATCGGGTCACCAGATGAATCGCCTCCTTCAGGGAGATGTTGGTAGCGGAAAGACAATCGTGGCACTGATGTGCATGCTCATAACCATTGATAACGGATTCCAGTCATGCCTCATGGCCCCTACTGAAATACTCGCCAAACAACACTACAACTCCATTAAAAACTTCCTCGGCGATATGAATATTAAGATCGGACTGCTGACCGGTTCAACCCGTAAGAAGGAGAGAATTGAAATCGAAAGGTCACTTCTCGATGGAAGCATGAACATTCTTATAGGAACCCACGCACTGATCGAAGATAATGTGGTATTCGAAAGACTCGGATTCGTTGTCATCGATGAACAACACCGTTTCGGGGTTGCTCAGCGAGGAAAATTATGGCAAAAGAGTGCCACTCCGCCACATATGCTGGTAATGACGGCAACACCTATTCCCAGAACCCTCGCAATGACACTCTACGGCGACCTCGATGTTTCTGTTATCAATCAGATGCCACCAGGAAGAAAAAAGATTATCACAATGCACTATTTCGATTCATCGCGCGATGCAGTGTACGGCTTTATGAGAAAACAGATAAAGATGGGAGGCCAGGTCTATGTCGTCTATCCCCTTATCAGAGAATCGGAAAAAATGGATTACAAGGCTCTCGAGGAAGGTCTGGAAATTATCGAGAGCTACTTCCCCGCACCCGATTACGCAATCAGTGTGGTGCATGGCAAAATGCCGGTCAAAAACAAGGAGATATCTATGGATCTCTTTAAGAGAGGACTGACTCATATAATGGTAGCTACTACAGTTATCGAAGTAGGAGTTGACATCCCGAATGCAGCGGTAATGGTGATCGAAAGTGCCGAAAGATTTGGCCTGTCACAGCTTCATCAGCTGAGAGGCAGGGTCGGCAGGGGTGCAGATCAGTCATACTGTATGCTCCTGAGCAGCCATAAGCTCTCGAAAGAAGCCACAAAGCGTATGGAAATAATGGTAAGTACAAATGATGGTTTTGAGATTTCCGAAGCCGACCTGCAACTACGTGGTCCCGGCGATATTGAAGGAACACAACAAAGCGGCATGCCATTCGAAATGAAAATCGCCGACCTGGCAAGAGACGGTGCTGTTATTGAGTATGTCAGAAGAATCGCAGGTGAAATAATTGATCACGACCCAGCCCTTGAATCCGAACCTAACAAAATATTGCTTAATCAGCTTGCAAGACTATTCCCGACAGAACAATCATGGAGGTTAATTAGTTGATTATTATTCTTTTAAAGTTTTATTTATAATCATAATAAATAATATCACATCATTCAAAAAATGATAAAGGTCCTCTCTTATTAGGGTCTAAATTGTAATTTTGCGATCTGTAAAACCTAACCATAGAGATGAATTCCGCAAGCGAGATCGAACATAACGGAGTCGTTTACAAAATCGAAAAAAACAGCATAACCGTTAAAATAAACGCACATCCCTCCTGCTCATCATGTCATGCTTCGCAACTATGCAATGCTTCTGGTACAGTCGAAAAATTCTTTGAGGTTCCGTTTCAGGGTGAATTTAAGACCGGACAGGATGTAAGGGTAATCACCTCCCTCTCAAATGGCTTCAGGGCTCTTGCACTCGGGTATGTTATTCCACTTACAGTGCTGGTCACAGCACTTATCATCATGATAGCTGCAGGCTCAGGGGAGCTGGTGGCTGGAATAGCCTCTGTCGGACTGGTTGGTATTTACTATCTGATACTATTTCTTTCACGCGATAAAATAGAAAAGAAAATCAAGTTTACATTAAAACCGGCATAAATGAATTCTGAAATTATCTATACTGTCGTCTCACTTAGTAGCCTGGGAGCCCTTTTTGCCGTAATACTCTACTTAGTTGCCAGCAAGTTTAAGGTATTCGAAGACCCGCGCATCGACCAGATACAGGAGATACTGCCCGGGGCAAACTGCGGTGGTTGCGGGTTTGCCGGATGTCGGAACTTTGCTGAAGCGCTGGTTAAGGCTGATTCATTCGAAGGACTGAACTGCCCTGTAGGAGGCGCATCGCTTATGACCGAAGCAGCAGCAATACTGGGAAGGGAGGCAGTGGTAGCTGAACCTTTGATTGCGGTAGTAAGATGCAATGGCACCCCTGAACACAGACCCAGGACATCGAACTATGACGGCGCCAAAACCTGTACAATTGCTCATTCAATCTATAGCGGAGAGACGGGTTGCAGCTTCGGATGCCTGGGCTACGCCGATTGTGTGGTTGCATGTAAATTCGATGCCATGTACATGGATCCGGCAACCGGATTACCGGTAATATCAGATGAAAATTGTGTTGCATGCGGTGCATGTGTGAAAGCCTGCCCCAGAACAATCATAGAACTTCGAAAAAAGGCAAAAAAAGACCGTAAGATTTTTGTCTCCTGCGTTAATCGTGATAAGGGAGGACCTGCACGTAAAGCATGCAAAGTAGCCTGTATCGGATGCGGCAAATGTGTAAAGGCTTGTGAATATGATGCCATAACGCTTGAGAATAATCTTGCCTGGATAGACTCAGATAAATGTGTCTTCTGCAGAAAATGTGTGACCGAATGTCCTACCTCAGCTATTCATGAGATAAACTTTCCACCAAGAAAGGAAAAGAGCCAGAAGCCAGCTGATGTATCAGCTGAAAAAACAGAATAACGATCGTATATAACTTTAAAAAACCAGATACTGTGTTAAAGACATTTCCCATAGGAGGTGTTCATCCACCCGAAAACAAACTGAGCGCAGACAAACCAATAGCTGATCTGCCCCTGCCCTCACAGGTCATCATTCCCATTTCACAACATATCGGAGCACCATCAGTTCCTGAAGTGGAAAAGGGTCAGACGGTGAAGGCCGGACAGCTGATATCAAGTGCAAAAGGCTACGTATCTGCAAATATACACTCTTCCGTCTCAGGCAAGGTTAATAAGATCGACCTGGTCGCCGATTCTTCAGGATACAAGCAAACCTGTGTGGTTATTGACGTTGAGGGTGATGACTGGCTGGAATCGATAGACCGCGATAAGAGGCTGGTAAGTGACATTCGACTATCAGGTGAAGAGATAATAAAGAAATGCCTTGAGTCAGGCATCGTTGGTCTCGGGGGTGCTACATTCCCGTCACATGTCAAACTCAGTATCCCGCAGGGTAAGAAATGTGAGGTGCTGATAATCAATGGAGTCGAATGTGAACCCTATCTCACCTCAGACCATAGACTGATGCTCGAAAAACCTGATGAAATTATCACGGGTATTCGCCTGCTTATGAAAGCACTGAACGTTGAAAAGGCAATGATTGGAATTGAAAGCAACAAGCCTGATGCAATTGCCATTCTTACCGAAAAATGCCTGAATCAGAATGGTATCTCGGTGAATCCGCTTGAAGTCAAATATCCCCAGGGAGGTGAGAAACAGCTTATCAAGGCTCTCATCAAAAGGGAAGTTCCCTCGGGTGGCCTCCCGATAGATGTGGGAACCGTGGTTCATAATATCGGTACCGCATTTGCCGTCTACGAAGCGGTACAAAAGAATAAGCCTCTTTTCGAAAGAGTCGTTACCATAACAGGCAAATCAGTAAGCAACCCGGGGAACTACAGGGTAAGGGTCGGAACCCCGGTTTCTCATCTGATAGAAGCTGCCGGAGGAATTCCGGAAACCACCGGTAAGATAGTAAACGGCGGACCAATGATGGGTAAGGCTCTTGATAATCCCGGCGTACCTGTAGTAAAGGGTACTTCCGGAATTATCCTTTTTGACGAACAGGAATCAAAACGTTCCGCCTCCGGTCCATGCATACGATGCTCGCGATGTATAACAGCATGCGCAATGGGGCTGGAACCCTATCTGCTTATGGTACTATCTGAAAGGTCACTCTTTGAAAAGGCAGAGGCAGAAAGGATAACCGATTGTATGGAATGTGGCTCGTGCAGTTACATCTGTCCCGCCGGAAGACCACTGCTTGACTACATCAGATTCGGTAAGGCAAAGGTGATGAAAATGATGCGTGAAAGAAATGCAAAGTAAACAAGTAACATCAACACAAATGGGTAATATGCTTAATGTATCACTCTCTCCCCACGAGCATGATAAAGAGACAACCGGTAGACTTATGCGCGGTGTTCTGATAGCGCTTGTACCGGCATTCCTGGTTACAGTATGGTTCTTCGGATACGCTGCCATACTCGTAACTGCTGTCGCAGTCGGCTCATGTGTGGGTTTTGAATACCTTATTCAAAAATTCATTTTAAAAACGGAAAACCGGATAAATGATCTGTCTGCAGCCGTGACAGGAGTGCTTCTGGCTTTCTGCCTTCCTGTAAATATACCTGTGGGACTGATCGTACTTGGTTCGCTGGTTGCGATCGGAGTCGGAAAGATGAGCTTCGGAGGACTGGGAAACAACCCCTTCAATCCGGCCCTTGTCGGAAGGGTGTTTCTTTTCCTTTCATTCCCCGTACAAATGACTTCATGGCCCGAACCAAGAGGCTTCAAAACCGGTTATGCAGATGCTCTGACAGGCGCTACCCCCCTGAGCGTACTGAATGAGAGCTACGGAAAGATATCGGTACCCGACATTATGAAAGAGATCCCCTCTCATGTCGATCTGCTTATCGGTAAAATGGGTGGTTCCCTGGGAGAAATAGCAGCAGCGGCCCTCATTCTGGGTTTCATCTATCTGCTTTTGAAAAAAATTATTACATGGCATATACCAGTATCAATACTACTTACCATTACAATCTTTACAGGAATCCTCTGGCTTGCCAACCCTGAAGGTAATGCCGACCCCCTGTACCATCTTCTTAGCGGAGGTGTAATGCTCGGAGCAATATACATGGCAACAGACTATGTGACATCACCCATGGCCAGAAAGGGAATGATAATATACGGAATAGGAATAGGGCTGTTAACGGTAATAATAAGGCGATGGGCAGCATACCCCGAAGGAGTTCAGTTTGCTATACTGATAATGAATGCCTTAACCCCATTGATAAATATGTACATTAAACCAAAACGATTCGGAGAGGAGGTAAAAAATGGCTAAGAAAGAATCGACAATAGGTAACATGATACTGGCCCTGACGGTAATAACTTTCGTAGCATCTTCAGCTCTTGGGGCAGTCTATTCCATAACCAAGGAACCTATCGCTGCCGCAATGCTGGAGAAAAAGAATAATGCTATCAAGGAAGTAATACCCGAATTTAATAATATACCTTCCGAAGAGACGTATAAAACTGCCGTCGACGGAGATACATTATATTTCTATCCCGGCAGAATGGACGGCGAACTGGTAGGTACAGCCGTTGAGACTTTTACAAAGTCAGGATTCTCGGGAGAGATACGTGTAATGGTTGGCCTGCTGCCTGACGGAACCATAAACGACGTGACGGTTCTGAAACACGAAGAGACACCCGGACTAGGAGACAAAATGGAAAAGAAAAAATCAGACTGGAGTAATCAGTTCAGAGGAAGAAATCCCGCAACCGTCAATATAGCAGTTACAAAGGATGGTGGTGAAATTGATGCGATAACAGCATCAACAATAAGCTCCAGGGCATTTTGTGAAGCCGTAACAAGGGCCTACCAGAACTATATGAAAGAAATACAGAATAACTAATCCCTGTAAGATCATCTGTTATGAACCAATTGAAAAACTTTACAAAAGGATTTATCAGGGAGAACCCGGTATTTGCCCTCTTCCTGGGTCTGTGTCCTGTTCTGGGCGTAACCACTACCGCAATCAACGGAATGGGAATGGGCCTTGCAACCACTTTTGTGCTGCTGATGTCCAATTTAGTAGTATCGCTTGTTAAGGGCTTCATCCCTGCCAATGTAAGGATCCCCTCCTTCATTGTCATTATAGCATCATTCGTTACAATTGTCCAGCTCACAATGGAGGCATTTCTGCCTTCTCTTTTTGAGGCCCTGGGCCTGTTCATCCCGCTTATAGTCGTGAACTGCATCGTTCTCGGCAGGGCCGAGGCATTTGCTTCAAAAAACAACCTCATTTCATCAATTGTTGACGGTCTGGGAATGGGTCTGGGATTTACATTTGCGCTTACGCTGCTCGGAGCTGTAAGGGAAATTCTGGGGTCAGGCTCTTTCTTTGGCCTTAAATTCATTCAGGGCGACGGAATACTCATCTTCATACTATCCCCCGGAGCATTCATTGCACTGGGATATCTCATTATGCTTGCTCGTAAAGTCAATAAATAAAAGCGTTGAGTCATGGAATATGTATTAATTATAATATCGGCTGTATTTGTTAACAATATTGTACTCAGCAAATTCCTGGGTATATGTCCCTTCATCG
>JAWOIF010000230.1:0-12795 GCA_046484805.1 Bacteroidales bacterium | reverse complement strand
TCGGTGATTGACCCTCCGGCCTCTTTGAGAATAATATCTCCTGCTGCCACATCCCACTCGTTTATTGCCCCGAACTTGGGGTAGAAGGAAGCCTTGCCCTCTGCCAGGTGGCAGAACTTGATAGCGCTTCCCTGTATACTGACATCAGCATTATGTTCTGCCTTGATTTTTTCTATCCATTTCCTCTCGGTTTCGTTATGGTGCGATCGGCTTATCAGTATCACCGGAGGGTTCGGTGGCTCCTGCAACGGGAGTCGTGAAGTTTTTCCTCCGGCTTGTTTGAAGGCTCCCATGCCCTCTGTGGCGTACCACAGCTTACCTGTTACCGGGGCCATTATAAACCCGGCAACAGGCCGGCGGCCTCTTATCAGGGCCAGGCAAATACAGAATTCACCGTTGCGGTCGACGAACTCCCTTGTACCGTCAATAGGATCGAGTATCCATACCTCACGGTATTTTTTCCTTGTTTCATACGGCAGGAGCCTGCTTTCTTCGCTGATAACAGGTATCTCCGGGGTGATTATCTTCAGACCTTCTGTTATAATCAGGTTTGATATTTTATCGGCCTTTGTAAGAGGAGTGTCATCAGCTTTCGATTCAGTATTGTAGTCACCCGACTTATAGATATCCATAACAGCCTCGCCTGCCTTTCTTAGCAGGGCAGTGATCTCAGGTATGAAACTGCTCTCTTTTTCTTTCATTTATAGATATCTGAGAGGCAAAAATAGCAAAACCTTTCATCACTCTCAGATACCGGGTGGCATGGTTTTGGCTGTTTAAAAAAAGTATGCTATTTTTGCCGGGCGTTTCAAAACTCTGACCCGTGGTGTAATTGGCAACACGTCTGATTTTGGTTCAGAAGAGTCCAGGTTCGAGCCCTGGCGGGTCAACTAAAGAGGCGATGTTACAAAGCCATTTCGAATCAGCAGCTCTTCGGGGCTGCTGTTCTCTTTGGCCGTAATGCTGAGTATCCGTCTGCCTGTATTGGCGTCTGCTGAAGTGTTGATTTTCAATCCGGCATACGACAAATACAGGTCCCAGTCAATCTCCCTGGTGGTATAGACATATTCAAATTCCCTGTTTAGCGAGCTTCCGGCTACTGATTCGCAGGCTGCCTGAAACTCTGCATCGGTAAAACCGCGATTCAGTTCGAGGTAATATCTGTAGTAAAGAAGACGCATCACGTCATCGAGCGACTTCTCTCCCCCGGTGGCGTTTCGTATTGCAAGGTCGAGAATCAAGCCGACACAGGCCCCCTTCTCATAATATGATATGGTTTTGCCGGCCTCAGGACCCATATTGCCGAACGGTCCGTCTCTCCAGGTGTTGTAGCTTGCCTGAACCAGGGTCTGATGATACCGACCTGGTTTGTTTTCATGATTGGTGATTATCCGGGCCAGTCTGCCATAGAGTTCCTGCTCAGTAATCAGTCCGGCCCTCGCCAGTATCAGGTGTTCGTAATAGGAGGTGAAGCCTTCACTGACCCACAGCAAGTTGGTGCGGCTGCCGTTTTCGTAGTCAAACGGGCCCAGTTCCAGGGGCCTGATGCGCTTCACATTGTAATGATGGAAGTACTCATGTGCAAGGAAACTCATCATGCTGATCATTGCATCCCTGTTGTTCAGGCGATTGCCGTTAAAGCTGACAGTAGTATTGTTAAGATGCTCGATTCCCCCGTTGCCGGGTCCGATAGCAATGAAGGTGTACTCATCATAGGGGATGTCACCGATTATGTCAACGGCCTCTTTTACCACATTCTCGAGGTTTGACATGAAGCCCTCCCTGTCAAATTCTCCCGGCTGGAAACCGACAAACCGGTGAGGAACGCCATTTACTGAAAAGGAAGGAAGCTCCTCAAGGTTCCCGATAAGTAAGGGACAGTCATACAAAATATCAAAATCGGGGGCATGGAATTCTCCCCGTTTTCCATCGACCTCCTTCAGTCCGGTTGCAATATTGCTCCAGTATTCGGGGAGATTGACGGTTAATTTTACCGGAAGGTCGGTACGGCCATCAGGATACATAAACGTGGCAGAAGGAACAATGTACCAGCGGGTTGAGTCAAGATAATTGTTAACCACAAACCTCCGGGTTGCCCTGACATTATATGTTACCGTAAAGGGTTTGCCCTTGCGAATGTCAACCTCCCATGCGCCTGAGGCCGGGTTCGTGACAGGCAATTCCATGCCCTTCATGTCTGTAGCCTTCAGATCAGATATTTCACGGGCATAATTCATTATCTGATAATATCCCGGAGACCAGGCGGGTATTTTCAGGGTAATTGTCTCTTCGCTCCATCCGGCACAGTCAAGGCGCACGGTGAACAGTTGTGTTCCAGTATCGTCAGTATAAACCGTGTAGTGAAGAAGAGCCGATTTATTGTTTTTCAGACCCGCTTGTCCGTCGGAGATACAGGCAGCCAGAAACAGCGTTAATACAATCAGAACCAGTCCCGAACCGGTGGCTTTACTTAACTTTCCCATGTTTATGAACAATTTTTGTTATACATATCTGGTACGGAACCGCACCCCGGGGGAAGAGGGCCATTAGTCAAAGATAGCCTATTCATAGCAATCAGACTAAGCCTGGCAGGTATTATGCAGTTCATTAAGCAGGTTTTCACTGGTATATCAGGATTAACTTTCTATTTTTGCTAACAACTGATATGCAAATTCAGATTGTATCAATGAAAAATCGAATAGTAATAACCCTTTTTGCAATTTCTGTGCTTTTTGCTACCGGTTGCCGGGAAATATCAGGGCACCAAGAATACCTCAGAAAAGTACTTGACAAACTTGAAAGTATAGAATCTGCAACATACTATATGGTATCTGAAGGCTGGCAGCCCGGAGACACAAGCCCGGCAGTTATTGATGTAAGGCGTTATTTTGAGTATTTAAATATTGCCGATACGACTATAGGTGCCGGTTTCGTCTCTTTTGAAAAAGACGATACCACATTGATAAGCAGCATCTACGACGGTAATATGCTTGCAAGTTTCTTTCATGAGCATTACGGTGTGCTGATTGACAGTTTTAAAGTCTGGTCACAACCTTTCAGACCTGTTAATCCACCGTTTTACAGTTATGTGGCGAGTATATTAAAATATGCTCTGGAGACGGGTGATTCAATCGTTATCAGTTTTGAAGATTCACCCGATACACTTTTTCTAAGCCTTGTAATCCACGAAGAGCGGCAGGTTGAGTTTTTCGGGAAAGCTTATAATATGCCTGAAAATCCATATAATACCGGGGAACCAACTTCAAGATACCAGATATGGATAGACAAAACTGTTGATCTGCCTTTTCGCGTCAGAAGGGAAATGTCACATAATATTTCTGTACGAGCGGTCAGAGAGGTCGAATTAAACAATCTGAGTATTGACGAATTTAAGGCAGCAGATATGTTCCCTCCTTCCTATGAGATCAGAGAGTATATCAGGGGACAGAAGGCGACCGCTGCCGTGAGACAGGAAGGAAGAGTTGCCCCTGACTGGGTCCTTGAAGATGCAGAAGGAGCCAGTATTGCACTTAATGACCTGCAAAGCAAAGTGTTGCTGCTTAATTTCACTGGAATCGGTTGCGGCCCCTGCCAGGCTTCAATACCTTTCCTGAAGGAGTTGGTTGATGACCTGCATGACAGTGATTTTGACCTTATCGCAATAGAGACATGGGCAAGGCGCGGGGAGTCTTTGAAGAACTATTCTGCAAGAAACGGGTTGAACTATACTCTTCTTATTGCTACTGATGAAGTTGTAAAGCAGTATGAGACCAATAACTCCGTGCCGGTATTCTTTATCCTCGATCAACAAAGAATAATCAGGAAAGTGATAAGGGGGTATAGTCCTGCTACAACAGGCAAGGAGATACGGCAGGCGATTGCAGAGATTCTCTGACGACAAAAAACCCGGACGTCAAGCCCGGGTTTTTCTATAGTTATAAAGTCTTTTAATTCTTAAGTACGTCGGAGATGTGCTTCCAGTATTTGTAGTGGAAATCAAGGCTTACCGGGTCGAGTATCTGGTGATAGGTGCGTGGCTCGTCTTCAGGTGCAAATTTACGTACCGCCCTGTCCTCATACAGCGAATTCACCTCTGGATGGAACTGCACGGCAAAAACACCCGGGTATTTTGAGTGTGCAAAGGCCTCGATAACCTTTCCGTCATCAGAGAGCGCCGTTACCTCAAAGCCGGTACCCAGTTCCTTGATTGACTGGTGATGACTGCTGTAGATAAGGGGTCTGGCTTCTTTTGAAACCGTAATGGTCTCTCCGAAAAACGGATGTGACGTGAACCTGATGGTATGAAAATTAATTCCCATCAGCAGTGAATCTTTAACAAATACCTGCCAGTAGTTACGGTGTAGCTTTTCACGATCGAGAGTTACAATTTCCTGAGCTTCAGTCATGCCATATATCTGAGCCGGAATATCCTGTACCAGCGATCCTCCGGTTGCCACATTCATAGTCTGCATTCCAAGACAGAATCCTGTCACTACATAATCGGGCCTCTCCTCCAGAAATGGTACAAATGCTTCATTACGAGAGCCACCCAGCAGGTGGAAAATGAAACTTAGTTCAAAACGGTGCCGTCCGGGATCGGTAACCACCGAATGGGTGTTTTCCTCTCCGAATATTACAGGCTGAATATCAGGACCGCCAAAAAATATCACCCCGTCAGATGAATCAAACAGCTCGCGGTATGCCGGTGAACAGTCATTCTCTTCAAACAGATTATCGTCAGTAAGATCACCCTCAACCCTCTTAAGGGAAAAGTTGGTCAGGCTGTTTTCGGTTATGTAGCTTTGCGTCCTTTCGAATTTGTAGGTCTGTGAGGGGTGATAAACACCGATAAACTGAGTTGTAGCCGGAACCAGAAAGACCTCCTTCTCCATAAGGAACTGAACTGTCTGCAGGTTGCCTATCGTTGGATTTGCAATCAAGACTGTGATTTGCTTCTCTTCCGACTTACCGGACTGTGATCCGCAGCTGAATGCCAGCAGGGTTATCACCGGCAGGATTAGCAGGAACTGAATTCTTTTCATGTTAGCAGTATTGGTTTTAGTTTTTCTGTGACGGGCAAAATTAGCATTTTCAGTTTAAAGTTAAAAACTCCTTTCCTTCGAAGATGGCTACACATGACTTGTGTATGACTATTCCTTTCTCTCATAGACCATTTTACCGCCTACGAAGGTTTTCAGCACCTTTACATCCCAAATCTTTACCGGGTCGATTTCTGTAATATCTTCGCTAAGTACAACGAAGTCGGCAAGCTTGCCCGGCTCGAGGGTTCCCTTGATATCTTCCTCAAATGCCGCGTAGGCTGCGTACTTTGTATAGGCAAGCAGGGCCTGTTCAACTGTAATTTTCTCTTCAGGAACCCAGCCATCAGGATTCATATCGTCGAGGGTGCGGCGCGTAACAGCCCCGTATATGCCCTCGAGGGGTGTCGGCGGAGCTACGAACCAGTCACTGCCAAAGGCTACTACAGCCCCGGCATCGATAAGAGATTTGAATGCATAGGTGGTTTTGATTCTTTCAGGGCCGATAAGGTTTTCTGCCCACCTGCCGTCATCAATGGCGTGGTAGGGCTGCATGCTGGCTATTACACTCAATTCGGCAAACCTGGGTATGTCTGAGGGGGACAGGTGCTGTGCATGCTCTATCCTGAACCTTCTGTCGCGCGGTCCATTCTCATTTGCCACCTGCTCGTAGAGATTCAGAATGAGATTGTTGGCGCGGTCGCCGATGGCGTGTATTACTGCCTGCAGACCGGCCTTGTCGGCAGCCGATATCCATCTGTAAAGATCCTCCTCAGTGTTTACATAGAACCCGGTATCGGACGGTATATCGGTATAGGGCTCAAAGAATGCCGCGGTATGAGAACCGAGTGAGCCGTCAATAAATCCCTTGACGGCCCCGAACTTCAGCCAGTTGTCTCCTGATCCCTCCTCATCAATCTTCTTTTTCATGCTTTCCCAGCGATGCACCGGCGTCATCGCATAGACACGGGTAATCATTTTGCCATCATCCCTTACTCTTGCGATAGCATCAGCATAATCGGCGGCATCAACGCCATGCACCGAGGTTACCCCGTTTGATGCCAGGTAATTCATTGCCACCTCGAGCACTTTTTCAAACTGTTCCGGGGTCGGGTCTGGTATTACCTTGAAAATCAAATCCATCGAATTGTCCTTGAACATGCCGGTCGGGTTCCCTGACTGATCGCGTTCTATTGTGCCTCCGGAGATATCCCTTACAGACCCGTCAACTCCTGCAAGCTTCAGGGCAAGTGAGTTGGCAAGACCCATGTGGCCGTCGAGCCTGACTACAAACACCGGATTATCGGGGGTGACGCTGTCGATCCACTCCTTTTCGGGAAGTCTTCCCCACTCTTTTCCGTCCCAGTCGCCGCCGAGTATCCACTCACCGGGCTTCAGCGTTGTGGCATATTCTCCAATTCTTCCGATGAAATCTTCAGGAGTACGTGCATCCCTGAGTTGTACCGATGTCAGGTTCGCACCACCCTGATAAAGGTGTACATGAGCATCTATAAAACCCGGTACCAAAAGGTTGCCATTCATGTCAATTATTGTTGATCTGGAACCCTTGTACTTCATCACTCTCTCGAGGTTGCCAACCGCAAGGATGGTTTCACTTTCAACGGCCATGGCTTTCGCCAGGGGGCGTTGCTCATTGCCTGTCCATATTTTCGCATTGGTGATTATCAGATCAGCCTTTGGCAGCCGGTTCTGACATGAGGCTGCTCCAATCAACAGCAAAGTTGCAATGAGAAAAATCTTGAGGTTCTTCATGAGATAATATTTTTGGGTTTATAGATTAAAAGAAACTTTCATAGTCAGAACAATAGCAGTTTATATTTGTCCAGATGCATCGGGGGCTTCATTTTGTAGGTTCTGGAATTATGCAAATATAAAAAAGCCTGAGGAAATTATACAAGTATTTGGGTGTTGCCTTTTTCGGACCTGCAAAATAGTGTGTATAGCTTTCTGACAGGTCCCTGCGCTACGTCTTTATACCTATACTCCTGCATATCATTTTATTTATCTTTACTCCGGGAAATGATAATTACAAACTGAAAGACTATGAGATCTATAGTTATAACAGCAATGTTGACATATGTTATGATACTGTTTTCATCGTGCAGCAAAGAAAAGGAATCGGAAAGATTCAGGTTGCTTACCGGTAATCTATGGCAGTCACATCTACTGATGGTTGATGGTGAGGATGAATCAGCGGGCCTTCTGGCAGGCTTCGTAGGAGAAGCGAAGTTCAACAAAGACGGTACGGGCTATTTCGGACAGTATACTGGCACCTGGTACTTCTCGAACAATGAGAATAATATTACAATTACCACCCCCGACCTGCCGGCTCCATTAACGACAACTGTTATTGAACTGACCAGCCAGCGGTTTAAAATCTCAACCTCGTATCCGATCAAGCTTGACCCGATGAATCTAAACCTTATTGAGATTTCTTTCGTACCCAAACCCTGAAGAAATTATGTTGCGCTTCCTGACCCTGGCGCTTTTACTGGTATTTTTCCCTCACGTGACAAGTTCGCAGGGAATTGTTACGGGCCGGGTGACAGAAGCCGGAACCCTCCAGCCTGTTCCCGGGGTTCATGTTCTGACAGGAACCGGAAGCGGTACCGTAACCGGTGGTGATGGCTGGTACCTTCTGAGGGTTGATTCTGGCCGGACTACAATTACATACAGGTTTATCGGGTACCGTACCGAACAGAGGGATCTGCTTGTTTCCACGGCAGATACAGTAATTCTCGATATTCTGCTCTCTCCTGACGTAACCACGCTTAACGAGATTGTTGTGACGGCCGGCCGGGCGGAACAGCGTCTCTCGGAACTGACGGTCTCAATGACCCTGATTAAACCCTATATCATAAGCCGGAACCATATTGTAAGCGCTGATGAACTTATTGACCGCACTCCCGGAATCGAGATACTCGACGGACAGGCCTCAATCAGGGGAGGAAGCGGCTACAGCTATGGTGCCGGCAGCAGAGTACTGGCGCTTATTGACGGTTTGCCGATGATGTCGGCTGATGCCGGCAATATTAAATGGCACACACTGCCGCTTGAGAATATCGGACGGATAGAGGTTATCAAGGGAGCCTCATCTGTGCTCTACGGCTCATCGGCGCTGAACGGAATCATAAACTTCATCAGCCGTGAACCTGAGGATATACCTGTAACACAGGCTTCAGTCTCAGCGATGGTATTCGGAAATCCGCGAAACGATGAATGGAAATGGTGGGATACTCCAAGAACAACTTATAGCGCATCAGTGGCTCATTCGGGTATTTATAACGGAACGTCGGTAAGTGCCGGATTGAAGATAGTGGATGATTATGGTTACAGGAAGCTGGACGATGAACGCTACGGAAGGATGAGCCTCAGGCTCGGTCGCAACGCCAAAGGAAATGAACGAGTAAGGTACGGTATCAATTTAAATACAACCCTTACGGCGAAAACAGATTTCCTGCTTTGGGAGGACGGTACCACAGGGGCCCTGAAACAGAGTCCTTCAACTGCCATGGCCTTCAGAGGTACTTCCATGGCCGCAGATCCCTGGCTTGATGTTGCCACAGCAGGCGGCAGTGAACACAAGGTTAAGATGAGGCTTCTTTCGAACCTTAACCGTCTGCCTGAGAACGAAAATAATAACAGTAATTCCCACTCGTTTTATGCTGAGTATCAGTTCAGCAGCAGCCGGAGGGGGATGTTCACACTGGTAAGCGGGCTGACACAGAACTACAGCCTTATAAGGTCAAACTTCCATGGTAACCATTGGGGATTGAATATTGCCGGATATTCACAGCTTGAGGCTTATCCGCTTCACTGGCTGCGCGGGGTGGCGGGTTTCAGGGTTGAAGAGTATATACTTGATGGCGAAGCAACCAGGCCAATACCGATATTCAGAACAGGCGTCAATATAACACTGGCTGAGGCAACCTTCCTCAGGGCATCAATAGGGCAGGGGTACAGATATCCTTCAGTGGCCGAGAAGCATGCATATACTACTGTGGGTTCAATAAAGATCTTACCCAATAACGAAATAAAACCCGAGTCAGGCTGGTCGTCGGAGGCAGGAGTGAAGCAGGGATTCTCATTCAATGGCATCACCGGGCAGGCTGATATTGCCTTCTTTTATTCTCAGAACAGGAATATGATTGAATACTTGTTCGGATACTGGTTCGATGTCATAGCCGGGGAATTTACCTATGGGTTTATGCCTACAAATATTGAAAATTCAAGGGTCTACGGATTGGAAACAGAGTTGATGCTGAATTTCAGCATGGGTGCCATTAGTACCACACTGACATCAGGATACACATTTATGGTTCCTGTCGAGTACAATGCGGTTACCGGTGCAAACACAGACAAATACCTTAAGTTCAGAAGAAAACATTCTGCTGATTTTAACCTGACATCGGCAATTGGCCGTTTTGAGGCAGGAGCAAACCTTACCCTGAAATCAAAAATACTTGACATTGATAATGTGTTTGTAAACCCATCGACCAGGGAGACCTTGCTACCCGGCTTCTACGATTACTGGATGAGCAATAACACCGGCTACCATGTTCTCGATCTGTTTGCGGCCTACCGGTTTGGGAAAGTCTACCAGCTGTCGGCCGGCATCAGGAATGTCACCAATACCGAGTATATGGGTCGTCCCGGCGACATCAGGCCACACCGGCAGTTTTCACTTCAGATCTCTGCGAGGTTTTGATGCGGAGTCAAACCCGTTTTGTATAATTGTAATCAGTAACCAAACGAGCTATGGAAACAAAAAAAATATTTGAGAGGTTCTGGGAGCCTTATTCAACTGAGAACCCCGATGCACAGCGGATATATGACCTCTTTACTTCGCATGGTGAGAGCGTTGTTCATGACCATATTGCGCTGAGGACATTTGATGACCCTCGGATGAACATTGACGTTATTGCCAGGGTATTCACTGACAACGGGTATGAAGCCAGGGGCAACTACGAATTTAAAGCCAAGAGGCTGCGGGGCAGGCATTATGAGCACAAGACCGACCCTGATGCACCAAAGGTGTTTATCAGTGAGCTGATGACAGACCAGTTCAGTGACTACATGAAGGAAACGATTCGGGGGTACCTCAACAGGCTGGACGACAAAACCTATACTGATAAAGACCTGGTTTATGGAGGCAGCGTATGGGGCAGGATTCCGTTTGAGACGTTTAACCGGCTGCGTGAAGAGTCGGAGTATGCAGCCTGGCTTCTGGTTTACGGTTACCGGGCCAATCATTTTGCCATTAAGGTAAACGAGCTTAAGAAGTTCCCTACCCTGCAATCAGTAAATGAGTTTGTAAAAAGGAACGGGTATCTCCTCAATACCACTGCAGGTGAGATTTACGGCACTCCTGATGAGTTGCTTGAGCAGTCAGCCACCATGGCTGAGATACATCCCTTCGAATTCAGCAATGGAGTACATGCCATTCCACGCTGCTTCTATGAGTTTACCCTCAGGTATAACGATGCCGCCGGCAGGCAATACTCAGGTTTCATCGCAGCCAACGCCGACAAGATATTTCAGAGCACCGACTACTACAGCCATAAGGGTGATATGATGTAGCCCTCTAATCCATTAGGTGTCAAAAAAGGGGGTCTTCCGTCTCTATTAATATTTCACCCCTCAGGGGTGCAAATGTATCCCTATGCCATTATATGCCACTACGCCCTTCTACGCCAGTATCTTATATATCACCGGTACCACTATAAGGGTAAGGAATGTCGAGACCAGCAATCCGCCTATGATCGTCCACCCCAAGGGAGCCCACAGGGTTCCGCCACCAAGGGTAAGTGGCAGCAGTCCGCCGATTGTGGTGAGGGCTGTCAACACTATCGGAGTGAACCTTATTTCACCTGCCGCCTGAAGTGCCTCAGTGCACTCCCTGCCTTCGGCCCTGAGCCTGTTGGCGTAGTCGACGAGTATAATCGAATTGTTGACCACAATGCCCACCAGGCTTATCAGTCCAATGAAGGCGGTAAATGAAAATGTATTGCCTGTCAGGAAGAGAGCCCAAATCATGCCTGTCACTGCGAAGGGCACCGCGATAAATATTATCAGCGGCTGTTTCCACGACCTGAACTGCAGCACCAGTACGGCCAGAATTGCCAAAACAGCTATCAGAAGGGCGTTCTCCATTCCTCCGAAAGCTTCCTTGCGGCCCTCGATCTCTCCGGCCACATGCCACGAATATCCCTGTGGTATTTTCATCTCCCTCAGCCTGTCCATCGCCGGGGTCACTATCTCATCGACGGTGTATCCGGGCAGATTGTAAGCCTTTATCTGTACGGTGCGTTCCATACCATAATGGTTTATCTCGAGAGGAAAATCCTTCAATGTCAGGTCAGCAAGATGGAGCAGCGGTATCTGCCTCTCTGCCAGTGAAGCGACATGGACGTGTTCGAATACCTCCATGCCGGAGCCACTGCTGTTGTTCTTAAGTACAATATCATACTCTTCACCCGATACATCGCGGTAAGCCGAAACCCGCAAGCCTGAAACAGATGCTCTCACGGCCTTGCTCACCAGGTGCATCGGCACGCCGTACATGTTTGCCTTGTCGCGGTTGATGTCAACAAAAAGGGAAGTTCCGGTTCCTGATGCGCTGTTGGTAACATTTGTGGCACCAGGGTGTTCTCTCACTATTTTTTCAATTTCAGATGCCATGGCGGTAAGGACTTCAATATCCTTGCCCGAGATGTAGATATGTACCGGTGCACTTACCGGCGGTCCCTGTTCGAATTCGCGCACTGATATCATTGCCCCCGGAATATCAGAAACGGCATCACGCGTGCGCTGTACTGTCTCTGCAAAGCCATCGGGGGTGTACCCGTCGAGCCGCACAAAGATCTGGGCCAGGCTGGGATTGTTGCTTTCGGGAAATATGTTGTAGTAGATCTGGGGGTTGCCGTGTCCGGTGTTACTTGCAGTGAAGCTAACTCCCGGAATGGTATCAAGTATCGACTCAACCACGCGGCAGAGGCTGTCGGTTTTCTCTATTGCCGTCCCCTGCGGTGTTTTTACCGTTATCAGGAAATTTGGCTGCTCGGCTTTGGGGAAGAAGCTTATTCCCACCCCGGGAACCAGCGTCAGCGTGCCGAGAAAGATTCCCGTCGCGACTGCAACGGTAAGCCACCTGTGGGAAAGGGCGAATGAGAGGGTCTTCCGGTACGGGTTTTCGATGATATAGTTCAGGAGGCGCCTGAAGTGAGTGCCTTTTTTCGGTTTACCGGGATCGGCAGGACGGAACAGCCTTGAGGTTATGACCGGTGTCAGTGTGAGTGCGGCAAGCAGTGACACGGTAAGGGTGGCCATGATGGTTACCGGA
Organism: Bacteroidales bacterium; assembly: GCA_046484805.1. Classification (GTDB taxonomy): domain Bacteria; phylum Bacteroidota; class Bacteroidia; order Bacteroidales; family VadinHA17; genus SLNP01. Next base: position 393 of record JAWOIF010000230.1, on the reverse strand, counting down.
AGTGACTTTATGAACTCGCCGGCCTTGTCGGGCATCATGGCTATCGGTATAAATGCCAGCAGCGTTGTTATTGTTGCTGTTACCACCGGCCATCCGATTTCTGAGGCAGCTGTTACCGAGGCCTCGCGGGGAGTGAGACCCTTTGCAATATGGCGCGAGATATTCTCACGCAGCAGAGGAGCGCCGCACAGGGCAGGAGCAGGGACACAAAAAGCCGTTAGCGAAGAGCTCCGAAACACCGCCACAGGGTACGGGCGCTCTGGCCGCGGCGTTGCAACAGTCAGGTTTCCGGGTCAGGAGGTAGCCGGTGTTCGATGGAAAAAGCCACTCGCTGTTGATCGGTTATATCCTCTGGATCTTCGGTTTCATGGGGGCCCACCGGTTTTATTACGG
>JAWOIF010000158.1:0-7154 GCA_046484805.1 Bacteroidales bacterium | reverse complement strand
CTTGTCGAACCACCCATGCTCGCCAAGGTAAAACCCCTGGTCTGAGGTGTATATCACAATTGTATTCTCGGCCAGTCCGGCCTCCTCAAGGTATGCAAGCACCTCACCAATACCATCGTCCACCGACTTAATGGTTCTCAGGTAGTCCTTGATGTACCGGTTAAACTTCCACAATGCAAGATCTCTGCCGGTCAGATTCGCAGCCTTCATGGCCTCGTTCTTCGGGGTGTAGGCGGCCAGCCACTGCGCCCTCTGTTCCGGATTGAACCGTCGCAGCTGTGCTGCTATTACCGTAGTGTCGCCATCAGGGTCGACCAGGAACTTAAAGTCATGACCCCACCGTGCATGTCCGTCTATCTGCATCTCCTGCTCCCTTGCCGCCGTGCCCCGTCCCTCATAGTCATCGAAGAAGTTAGCCGGAGGTTCAAAGGTTATGTCATCGTAAAGTGTCAGATATTCAGGCGCCGGCTGCCAGTTGCGGTGAGGAGCCTTCTGATGGTACATAAGCAGGAAAGGCTTGTCATGATCGCGTTTGTTCTTCAGCCAGTCAAGCGTCAGGTCGGTGATAATGTCGGTACAATACCCCTCTATCCTTACCCTCTCGCCGTCAACCAGGAAATCCGGATTGTAATACTGTCCCTGACCCGGAAGCACCATCGAGAAATCAAAACCCTGCGGTATTCCGTCGAGATGTATCTTTCCTATCATAGCTGTCTGGTATCCGTTGGCATGCATCAGCTTTGGAAAGCTTGGCTGGTTCCAGTCGAAGGGCTGCCTGTTGTCAGTTTTGCCGTTTATATGACTGTGTTTGCCCGTGAGCAGGGTCGCCCTGCTGGGTGCCGATATCGAATTGGCAACACACGCCCGCGTGAATATTGCTCCCTCTTCGGCTAGTCTGTCTATGTTGGGCGTCTGGTTCAGCCCGTGACCATAGGCGCTTATTGCCTGATAGGCATGGTCGTCGCTCATAATAAAAAGTATGTTGGGGCGCAGCGGTTCCTTCTTTTTTGCTGTGCAACCTGCAACGCCGGCGGCGGCAGTTATCAGCGACACGGTATTCAGAAAAGCTCTGTTCATAAGTAGAAATTTCCCCACAAGTTAGGTAATTTTCTATTATCAGAAGGTCTGAATTGTCAAGTCCTGAAACGTTTATAATCTTTTAGAAATCGTATCTTGCCGGTAACTATTAACCAATAAGTAAAAACAGATGAGAACAGTTGTCAAAAGATTTCTTCCCGTAGTGCCGGCAATGATTCTGATGGTGTCATTCTGCCTGCCTTTGAATGGCCAGCAGGCCGGTAAGCTTAAACTTGAGAACTTCACTGATATGGTGAGCGTCTCCTCACCGAAAATCTCGCCCGACGGTAAGGAGATAATATACTCCCGCGGGTGGGTAGACATGGTAAACGACGCCCGTCCTTCTGACCTCTACATCATGAATGCCGACGGCAGCCAAAACCGATTCCTCACACGTGGCAGCTCTCCCGTCTGGTCTCCCGACGGCTCCCGTGTTGCCTATGTCTCTTCGGGGGAACCAAGGGGTAGCCAGATATTTGTAAAATACATAGGACTGGAAGGCTCTACCCAGATAACCCGGGTCGAAAAGTCTCCCTCCAACATTACATGGTCACCCGATGGTAAGTACATTGCATTTTCAATGCTGGTTCCGTACCAGGAGTCAATACCGATAAAGATGCCCGCCCGCCCTGAGGGCGCCAAGTGGACAGAAGCCCCGACAATAATCAATAGTCTGGTATACAGGCGCGACCGCGTGGGGTTCGTCGAGGAGGGATATACACATATTTTTATTGTCTCGGCCGATGGAGGCGCCATCAGGCAGCTCACTCACGGTAACTGGAACCATTCTGGTATCGAATGGACACCCGACGGAAAGGAGATACTCTTTTCTTCGCTCAGGAGGGATGATGCCGAATATGCATACCGTGAGTCGGAGATCTATGCTGTTAACGCAGAGACCACTAATATCAGGCAGCTGACAAACAGAAAAGGGATTGACCGCTCACCGGTTGTTTCCCCCGACGGCAAAAGGGTTGCCTATGTCGGATACGACTGGACAGATGATACCTATATCGAGAGCAGGCTTTATATAATGGATATTAACGGCTCGAACCCGAGGGAGATAGCAACCGGACTCGACAGAACTCCATCCGGACTTATATGGGCCCGCGATAATTCAGGAGTATATTTCTCTGCCGATTATAACGGATCCCGGAACCTCTGGCTCGCTCCACTCAGAGGTGACTGTCGCCAGGTAACCACCGGTGATCATATGCTGTCTGTGAATGACATAAACGGCAATGGTATGGCCGTGGCAACACTGACTGATTTCCATAATCCCAACGATATAGTCGTTTTCAATATCACCAAACCGGCAATCAGCAAACTCACTGCGGTGAACAAAAACCTTCTCGCCCAGGTAAAGCTCGGAGAAGTTGAGGAGATATGGTACAAGTCAACCGACGATTTCGACATTCAGGGATGGATAGTTAAGCCACCCGATTTCGATCCGGCAAAAAAATATCCACTCATCCTGGTTATACACGGAGGCCCCCATGCAATGTACAATGTGGGCTTTAACTTCACATGGCAGCATCATGCAGCCGAAGGATACGTGGTACTCTATACCAATCCCAGAGGCTCATCGGGCTATGGCAGCGCTTTTGGTAATGCCATCAAGAATGCATACCCGGATAAGGATTATGACGATCTGATGAATGGTGTCGATGAGGTGATCAAAAAGGGATTCATTGACGAAAAGAACATGTTCGTGTACGGAGGCAGCGGCGGAGGCGTACTCACTTCATGGATAGTGGGGCATACTGACCGTTTTGCAGCGGCATCGGTCAATTACCCTGTTATCAACTGGCTGTCGTTTGTTGGTACTACAGACGGGGTGAGCTGGTACCGTAACTTTAAGGAGTATCCGTGGGTTGATCCGACAGAGCACCTTAAAAGATCACCGCTGATGTATGTGGGCAACGTTAAAACACCAACCATGGTGATGTGCGGTGAAAACGACCTGCGTACACCCATTTCACAGACTGAGGAGTACTACCAGGCACTGAAGTCATTGCAGGTACCAACTATGATGATCAGGTTCAAGAATGAGTTTCACGGTACCAGTTCGAAACCGTCAAACTACTTCCGGACGCAGCTTTATCTTTATTACTGGTTTAACAAGCATAAGAGCTAGACAAAGAAACTTCATGATGGCAGGTGCTCAGGGTTGCCTGTCACCGATTTCGCAGACCGAAAGGATTGCTATTTCTGTTTTTAATGATTCATCGGCAGAACTGCCGCCGGCTATAAACAGATATTCTCCGGGGAATATTTCGTATTGCCTTGTGTGTTCGCTGTAATGCTCCAGACGAGAAACAGGAATTTCGAATTCTATTGTATGGCTGCTTCCTGCTGGTATGAATACCCTCCTGAATGCAATCAGTGATTTGAGAGCCTTACTCTCAGGCGGGTTCTGGTGCCTGTAGTATATCTGTACTACCTCATCACCGTCAGCCGGACCTGAGTTTTTAACGGTCACCTCAAGGTGAATGGTCCCCGAACTGCCTGTCTCGTACTCCCGGGTTTTCAGACCTGAATATTCAAAAGAGGTGTAGCTCAGTCCATAACCGAAATGATATTCAGGCTCACCATCAAAGTACCTGTAGGTTCTTCCTGACATCGAGTAGTCATCAAACGGAGGCAGGTCTGCCGCTGATTTGTAAATGGTTACCGGCAAGCGACCGGCGGGGTTGACATCTGCGAAGAGCACGTCGGCAACAGCATTTCCTCCCTGTTCGCCGGGGTACCAGGCATAGAGAATGGCATCGGCAAAGGGCTCTATTTCGCGTAGCGACACGGCACTGCCGGCCATAACTACAACAACGACAGGTTTGCCTGACTCAGCCAGCCTCTTTATATACTTTACCTGATTGGCGGGAAGACCGATATCTTTTCGGTCTCCACCATAATCACTCATCCATGCATCGCCAGCCTCTCCTTCAATCAACGAGTTGAGACCCATTACCGCCACCACCACCTCACTGTCGTCTATCAACCATGTTCCGCGGAAGATCGTGTCACCGATAATGCCGCATCCCTGGTTGTAGTTGACAATGGTATGCGGACTCACCTTCGCGGTGATGCCTTCAAGCAGGGTTACCAGCTCTCCCGACAATCCATGGTAATTCGACCAGAGGGGCTCCATTGCCGCGGCGTTAGGACCGGTAACATAGATGTTGCGGATATCTTTTTTCAAAGGAAGCACCCCGTTATTCTTCAGCAGCACCATTGACTTTGCAGCGGTTTCGCGGGCAAGGGCTTTGGCGGCATCGGTTGCCACATCCTTGTCGCCCAGATTTTTCCAGGGCGTGGTATCCTCTTCGTCGAACCACCCCAGCCGGAACAGTATCTTCAATCCGCCTGCCAGGGCAGTGTCAAGTTCAGCTTCCGTTATCAGTCCGTTTACGAAGGCTTCGGGTATCCTGCGGTACACGACACCGCAGTTTATGTTCACACTGTTTTTTACTGCCATTGCCGCTGCTTCTGCTGCACTACTTACCATCTTGTGATGGGTTATCATATCCTGCAGTGCCCAGCAGTCTGTAACAATATAGCCTTTGAATCCCCAGCGGTTGCGAAGTATATCGGTAAGCAGGGCCGGACTGGCGCAGCAGGCCTCACCATCGAGGCGGTTATAGGCGCACATCACACCTGCCACACCACCATCGACCAGAGTTTTAAAAGCCGGCAGGTAGGTGTTGTACAGGTCATAATCTGACGCCACGGCGTTGAACTCATGTCTTGTCGCTTCAGGCCCGCTGTGCACAGCAAAATGCTTTGCAGCAGCAGCCGTCTTAAGGTACCGCGGGTCATCACCCTGTAGTCCTTTCACAAAAGCCAGACCCATGCGGCCGGTAAGAAACGGATCCTCACCCCAGGTCTCCTGTCCCCGGCCCCATCGCGGGTCACGAAAGATATTAATATTGGGCGTCCAGTAGGTTAGACCGAGATACTGTCCACGGTTGCCGCCCCTGACTGCTTCGTTGTATTTGGCCCGGCCTTCATCAGATATTGCCGTGGCAACGCGCAGCACCATCTCTTCATCGAAGGCGGCGGCCATACCTATTGCCTGGGGAAAAACCGTCGCCCTGCCCGCACGGGCCACGCCGTGAAGGGCTTCGTTCCACCAGTTATAAGCCGGAATGCCCAGCCTCTCAACAGGAGCTGCATTGTAGAGCATCAGCGAGGCCTTCTCCTCAAGAGTGAGCCGTGAAATAAGGTCGGCAACACGCTCGTCAACCTGAAGGTTTGGGTTCCGGAAAGGATATTCATACACCTGTTGTGGCCCGGAACATGCTGCCAGACACAGAATTAGAGGGAAGACAATCTTTAAATGCACATTTATTCAATTAGATGATACAAGGTAGCATATTTTTGTGAACCATTAACTGAAGCAACATTTTTGCCCCTGACGTAGTCATAAGGCAGTGCTCTGTCTGCAAAGGATTGTTACGGGTTCTGATGGCTGCAGAAAAGCAAACACGGCTCATTTATAACTTAACCTATGAAGAGAATAGTGCTGTCAATCTATCTGGCTGTTTTTTCATTTCTCTGGTTTGCATCCTTCGGACAAGTTGTAACCCCCGGCGAAGCGTCATTGATAGCTGAAAAGAGCTTTGACCATATCTATAACCGCGCCGGAATCAAGGGAGAACCTTCAGTTGGCCAGATAGTTTTCAGCGACAGCTCTCACGACCCTGCCCTATATGTTTTCACCGATGCAAAAGGCGGTTTCATCATCCTTTCAGCAGAGAAAAGAGCATATCCTCTTTTAGGATGGTCTGAATCAATTTTTCTGCCTGATGATCCGGCCGGCCTGCCTCCTTCTCTGGTTGAGATGACGGAAAACTGGATTAAACAGATAGAATTTATACGCGAAAAGGATATGACGGGCTCGGAAGTCTCTGATGCTATGTGGGAGTCTCTGGAAAAGGGTTACGATATCATGTTCTCAGACAGCAAGGCTGTGGCACCTCTGCTTTTTACTAAGTGGAACCAGGGCTGCGGATATAATGCACTCTGTCCGGTCGACTCAAAGGGTCCCTGCGGAAGGGTGGTAACGGGGTGTGTGGCCACTGCAATGGCACAGGTGCTTCGGTATAACGCCCATCCTGCTACCGGCGTGGGAAGTAAATGCTACACCCACAGCGTTTATGGCCAGCTGTGTGCCGACTTTTCGGAAGTTGTCTATGATTATGATGCCATGACCAATACAAGTGGCAACTCACATGTTGCACTGCTTATGTACCATTGCGGTGTGGCAGTGTCGATGAACTACGGACCTTCGGGCTCGGGGGCGTTCTCTTCGGCTGTGGCCACGGCAATGCGTAATTACTTTGACTATACCAACGGACTGATAGTCGGCAAGGGAGGATATGCCGAGGAGAACTGGGTTAGATTGCTCACCCGCGAACTGGAAAATAACAGACCGGTGTATTACAGCGGCCATGGAACAGGCGGCCATGCCTTTGTTGTTGACGGATACCAGGAGACCGACCATTTTCATGTTAACTGGGGATGGGGCGGGGCATACAATGGCTACTTCTACCTCTCAGCCCTGAACCCCGGGTCGATGAGCTTTACCAACAGCCAGCAGGCAATCATGGGAATGATACCAACGGCCTCATTCACCGGCCCCGACTTTTCATCTGCCGTTGAACTGGGCTGCAGGTCAGTGGTTCAGGGTGATATTTCAACAGGAACCGATAATGTCAATTACTATAAGAATACCTGGCCGGCCACATTCGGGAAAGAACTTGTTTACAGGGTTACCACCACTCTTCCCGGCCGCATAAGGGTTAAAATCACCGACGAGACATCATCTGTTTACACGTTCCTGCTGAACCATCCTCACAAGGACTCGCTGGTGATATACGGCACCAACGGCCTCAAGGCAGATGATATGCCTCCGGGAACCTACTACATAGTCGCAGAGGGATATGCAGGATCGGAGCCCACATTTAATATAGAGGTTGTTTGTCCCACTGCTGACCCCGACCTCGATATCGTTACAGCATCAGTTGCCCCTCAATATATCGAACCGTTGCAGGCCAATCTATTATTGAAGTCAACGG
>JAWOIF010000013.1:0-3368 GCA_046484805.1 Bacteroidales bacterium | reverse complement strand
TCGACACCGGACAGGTGTTGACGCTTACAGCCCAGGAAGCAGTCAGGTACGGATTCTGCGAGGGGGAGGTCTCAACGGTTGCCGAGTTGCTGGAAAGGGCGGGTATCGAAGACTATCAAATGTATGAATTCAAGCCTACTATACTGGAGATTTTAATTCAGCTTCTTGTGAATCCGGTCGTCTCAAGCCTGCTTATTCTGGTGATAATCGGAGGTATCTACTTCGAACTGCAGACCCCCGGGGTGGGGTTCCCGATTATTGCTTCGGTCAGCGCTGCCATTCTCTACTTCGCCCCGATGTATCTCGAGGGATTGGCCTCAAACTGGCCCATAGTTGTTTTTGTTGTAGGAATAATACTTGTCGCGGTCGAGATCTTTGCCATCCCCGGTTTCGGGATAACCGGCGTGCTGGGGGCAATCGGTATTATCACCGGTCTCACCTTCGGAATGATCGACAAAATCGTCTTCAACTGGGGACCGTCAGAGGATGGCATCAGAGAGGTTTTCATTGCTTTCAGTCTGGTTATGGGATCAATGCTAATGGCATTTATACTGTCGCTCTGGCTGAGCCGCAAGCTGTTCAGTCCGAATCGCCTCTTCGGCAGCCTGGCGCTGGAGAAGGTTCAGGAGTTGAATGACGGTTACGTCAGCTTCGATACAAAAGCCCAGAGCTCCCTCGTCGGAAAGACCGGCGTGGCCCATACCGATCTGAGACAATCAGGAAAGGTCAGAATTGAAGATCATATCTATGACGCCAAATCGGAGATAGGATATATCAGCAAGGGAAGTGCAATACGAGTCAGGCGCCACGAAGCCGGACAGCTGTATGTGGAGATAAGTGAGTAAATTTTGAAGCATTGAAACCCGGAGGAAGAGAAACAATCGCACCCCGTACAATCGCACCCCGTACAATCGCACCCCGGGGTGCAATATTAATAGGAACGGTAAGCCCCCACCCTCTCTTTGTCGCCGGAGGAAGGCGCGGCAGGGTGCAGAAACGTACAGCATTTTAATTAAATAGAATGAATTTTAATATCAGAGATTACCGTGAAAGCGATTATCAGGCGCTCTGTGAACTGTGGCTGGCAACCGATGTCGGGCGGCCTGACAGAGGTGATGATAATGAGACCATTATGCGGTCGGTCGGACTTGGCGGAAAGATGCTGGTCATGGAGGACGAAAAGGGTTTACTGATCGGCACATCGTGGATGACATTCGACGGACGAAGAATACATCTTCACCATTTTGCCATACTCCCTTCGCACCAGGGTCGCGGCCTCTCCAAACCGCTACTGCGGGAGTCGCTCAGATTCGTAAAAGAGAAGGGATATCAGGTAAAGCTGGAGGTACACCAGTCAAACCTCAAAGCCATTAACCTCTACAAAAAAGCCGGATTCAAATATCTGGGCGATTATGATGTTTATATCATCAGGGATGTGGAGGGGATGGAGAGTTAATAAGGATGGCGTAGATGGCGTATGGCATAATTACCGTTTCCCGTTCCCCGTTTTGTTTTAATTTTTATTATCGTTACCTTTGAAGAACACATAATTCATGTTATGAACGAAAAGCATTACGATATGGCCAGAACAATGACCTTCAATGAGTTGCGCAAGATCAAAGACAGCTTGCCAGCCGGCAGCGTGAAGAAGATCGCTGACCGGCTGAAAATGGACGAAGAGACTGTAAGAAACTATTTTGGCGGATGGAATTACGACAGGGGTCAGGCTGTCGGAATCCATATCGAAAAGGGCCCCGGAGGGGGCTTTGTTACTTTAGACGATACAACAATCCTCGATCTTGCCGAAAGCATGATGAAATAATTTTGGCTTCACATCCCGATAGTACAAACCTTAAGCATTATCAAAACCGGCTGGAAGAATTCCTTTCAACCCGTTTCGGCGATGAGCTGTTGCCTTCGCATGACATAAACCACCACATACGTGTGTGGAAAAATGCCCAAATCATACTGGAAGAGTTGCAAGGTGCCGGATACTCATTTACACCGGGTTTTCAGATACAGGTCCTCATTGCCTGCATGACCCACGATATCGGAATGGCCATCGACACGGGAGAGAACCATGGCAGCGAGAGCAGAGAAATCTGCCTCAGGTTCCTCAATGAGAACAACATCCCCCACCACCTGCATACCGACATACTTTTCGCCGTTGAAAACCACGACGATAAGAGCTATACGGAGACCTTCCCTCCCGATTCCCTTTTTACCGTACTGTCAGTTGCCGATGATATGGATGCTTTCGGATACACCGGCATCTACAGGTATATCGAAATATACCTGGCCCGTAACAAGCCCGAAAACGAACTGGCAGATCTGATTGTTTCAAACGCCACGGTTCGCCTCAAACACCTGATGCATGTTTATAAGTTCCTTCCTGACTTCTGCCGCTCCCAGCAAGAGAGATTCAGAATTCTGTCTGACTTTTTTGACACATCGGAGAAGAAATTTCCAGACACTCTCTCAAATATTTACAATGTGATCATAAAGTCACTCTCTGCAAAAAAAACAACGATAGAAACTGCACTCATAGGCTCTGAAAACCATCACCATGAGACAGCCCTCTTCTTCAAAAACCTTCTCGATGAGATGCAGAATTAAAATATGTTTTTGAGCAACTCCACGGTTCAATATGAAATAATATCAATTTTTTTAATAATTTGGCACTTCTAAAACCAACCTAACCTGCTATTAATAATGGAGCAGGCAGCTCTTCAGTAATCAGTTACTGAATCCGGCCCTGCTCCTTTTTTATTTTTGCAGTCCGGTGAACCATCAGCAGATCAAATTGGTTTTAACAGTACATAATTCACTCCTGATGAGCAGCAACAAATTTCAAAAGGCACCCTTCGACTCTGAACTCTTCAGGCAGGAGGGCCACAAAATAATAGACCTCCTCTCCGACTACCTGAAAGAAGTTGTAAACAGGCCCGACACACCTGTACTGCCATGGACCGATCCTGACGAACTGGCAGAAAGGTATGCCGAAAGTTTCATAAGGGGTAATGAGGAACCGTTCACTGATTATATAAGGGAAGCGGTGGAGCGCTCGAATCACCTTCATCACCCGAGATACGCAGGTCACCAGGTAACCTCACCCCTGCCACATGTGGCACTCGCGCAGCTGTGTACTACCCTGCTGAACAACGGAGCAGCAGTATATGAAATGGGTCCGGTTGCCATGGCAATGGAGCGTAACCTAATTAAGCTTTTCTCACAAATGATTGGCTACAGCGACAGCGCCGACGGGATATTCACCCACGGAGGCAGCGCCGGCAACCTCACCGCCATGCTCGCCATCCGGCAGGTAAAGTCAACATATAACGTCTGGGAGGAGGGCGTGATGAAGAGTC
>JAWOIF010000217.1:0-35684 GCA_046484805.1 Bacteroidales bacterium | reverse complement strand
CATACATGGTAAGAAGGAATCCTTCTATTTCCAGTTCAGGATTGAGATTGTTCTGTATAATCTTTATTGTATTAAGGAGTTTCCCAAGACCGTCAAGTGCGAAGTATTCACATTGGACCGGGATGATCACCGAATCGGATGCAGTAAGGGCATTTACGGTAAGCAACCCAAGAGAGGGAGAGCAGTCGATAAGCACATAATCAAATCTGTCAGCCACTTTCTTAACCACACCCCTGAGTATCTTTTCCCTTTGAGGCATTTCAAGCATTTCGATCTCTGCACCCACGAGATCTATATTGGAGGGTATAATCCTGAGGTTTCCGATCTCGGTAGGAAGTATAGCAGTTTCAGGTTCCTTACCGTCTATCAGGCAATCGTATATAGTAGTTTTCACCTGTTTATAGTCAACTCCTATACCTGATGTGGCATTGGCCTGAGGGTCGGCATCGACTATCAGCACCTTTTTATCCAGAGCTGCAAGACTGGCTGCAAGGTTAATGGCCGTGGTTGTTTTACCCACACCACCTTTCTGGTTCGCCAGTGAAATAATTCTTCCCATAAAATCAGTAACTTTTTGCTTATTTTTCGAGTTTCAAATTTACAACATATGGGCATAAGGTTCAGATGGTGTCATTTGTAGTTACAAACAAATACTGTGCGGTTATAAACATGTTATTAACACGCCCTGCCGGGTATTTAAAATTTCATAATAGATTATTTATGTCCATATTTGTAGCTACTGTTAGATCAAACCATACCTGATGAAAAGCACTTATGTACAGGGCGGATGGCTGATTATTGTCAATCCGAATGCCGGAAAGAGAAGGGGCCGGAAGGACTGGAATCATATTGCCTCCCTGCTGGCGGAGAACGAGATCGACTATTATGCTGTGTTCACTGAAAGGCCCAGGCATGCCATTGAAATAACTCGTCGGGGAATTGCCGATGGTTACAGAAAGATAGTGGCTGTAGGGGGTGACGGAACAATGAATGAGGTGGTTAACGGTGTTTTTTTACAGGAGTCGGTTCCTTCTACCGAGATAACTCTGGGGATCATCACTGTCGGTACGGGAAATGACTGGGGCAGGATGTTTGGTGTTCCGTCAGATTATGAAGGAGCTGTAAGCTTACTAAAGAAGAACGAAACTTGCATAAGCGATGCCGGCGTTGTAGAGTATAGCTATACTGAGGGTAAAGGGAAAAGGTATTTCCTTAATATTGCCGGGTTGGGGTTTGATGCGGTTGTGGTAAGAAGGACCAACAAACAAAAGGAGAAAGGCAGAACCGGTAAGGCGATATATTTCTACAACCTTATCAGAAGCCTGCTATTCTATTCTCACACCCATACTGACGTGGTAATTGACGGGAAGCTTATCACCAACCAGACATTTACAATAAGTCTGGGCATTGGCAAATATTCAGGAGGGGGCATGAGGCAGACCCCTAATGCCATTCATGATGACGGTTTATTTGATATTACCATAATTAAGAAGATGCGCAAAGGAGAAATAATCAGGAGTCTCAGGAAGCTTTATGACGGTACTATTCTTGAACATCCCAAAATTGAGGGTCATACCGGAAGGCACATTATCATAAACAGCACACCACCTATTCATCTGGAGGCTGACGGTGAGTCACTGGGCTATTCTCCCATTGAATTCAACATAATACCCTCAGCGGTAAACGTTATCTACAACGTTAACGAGGTAACTATAAAAGATTAGGGCATTTCTGTTAATCTTATCTGAAAGAGCTTCGGCCAGTTCTTACCGGTAACGAATACCCTGTCATTCTCGGGGTCATAGGCAATTCCGTTAAGCACATCATCGCCATCGACGCGTCGTTCAGAATCAGAAATAATGCCTGCAAGATCGATATAACCCAATACTTTTCCGGTTGAGGGATCAATACGTGCAATCAGGTCGGTCAGGTAGATATTTGACCATATTTCGTCATTGATATACTCCAGCTCATTCAGGTATGTAACCATTGACTTGTTGTCATAAACCTCTATTGTTCTTATTGTACTGAAGTTTGCCGGTTCAATTATATAGAGTTTGTTTGACCCGTCACTCATCACCAGAAAATCTCCCATGGTGGTAAGTCCCCAACCTTCATTGTTGTAATAGAATCTCTCAAGCTCACGAAAAGTACCGAGGTCATAAATAAATCCTACTTTAGTCTGCCAGGTGAGCTGATATATCTGATTTCCAACCAGGGTAGTTCCTTCACCGAAAAATCTTGGTTCCAGATTATGCTTCCGGATCACACTCCCCGTCTCCAGTTCGACCTTTCTCAGAGATGATCTGCCCTCCTGTCCGGTACTCTCATAGAGATAACCGTCATGCCAAAACAGTCCCTGAGTATATGCCTGATTATCATGAGGAAATGTTCTTTCAACCCTGTAACCATGCCTACGCGGAACTATATCCGACAAAATTGTAACGAACAGAGAGAGAGACTGGGGTCTTTCGGCATCTTTATAAGCCAACAGTTTCAAAGCCCTGATACCGGTTGTGCTGGCAGACTCAGCCGGGATATTTACCTCTGTACTGCCATCTCTTAAGGTTTTCATCAGCCTGCCGCCAAAATAGATCTCGACCGAGTCAGGTACCATGCGGCCGGTAAGCTGATATCTTACCCTGATCTCACTTCCTGCAGAGATCTCCTGATCAGGAGTGGGATGTGTCAGTCTTATCAGATCGGGGGCAGGAGGCGCAATAGTTTTGGCGGGTTGCCGGGTCTTCTGGCCGGCATTATCTCCGGTTGGGGTTTTGGTTCCTCCACCACATGACCCAATCATAAAACAAACCAACAGTGAAACGAATAATGAAGATGACATAATCGGTTATTGTTGCTGAATATTTTCATTTCCTTTCTTTCTTCTGAACAGACCAAACAGGCAGCCTTTTCGACGGCTTACAACTTTCTCTGCAGCTTTTTCCTTTTCTTCCCAGGGATTCAGTATCTGCCATATCTCGCTCCATCCGATTAAGCCACCGACATTTTTATCATCTATAAAGATATCAGCATTTATCTTACGGCTCACTTCGTCTGAAAAGATCTCTTCGGGATAATTCTTATTGACTGCATAAAATTCGATACCATTATTTCTGCAATATTCAACAGCCTCTTCAAGCTCCTTGCCTGTCCTGATTGTCCAGAGGATAAGCCTCGCTCCCCTTTTTTCCAATTCCTTCAAAGTGCGGAATGCAAACAGTTTCTCTCTGCCAATACCGGGATACTCATGTTCAACTATTGTTCCGTCGAAATCAACTGCTATCTTTATGTCACGGAGGTCGATCATTGAAAATCTTTTTGCGCAAAGATATCGATTTAGACAAAAAACCGGCAAGCACCTTGTGTAAATAGTGATAACTTTACGGTGATGAAGAGACATATTCCCAATATGATAACCCTGCTGAACCTGGTCTCAGGTTTTACGGCGCTGGTATTTCTCCTTAAGGGCAACAGTGTGGTTGCCTCATGGCTTGTCGCTCTGGCCATGGTATTTGATTTCGCTGACGGCATGGCTGCGAAACTGCTCAGGGCAGGATCGGAAACCGGCAAACAGCTTGACAGTCTGGCCGATATTGTCAGCTTTGGGATTGTACCGGGGGTAATTGTCTATTCGGTATCGGGCGATACTGCAAGTGAATGGATGAGAATATTTTTTGCATCATTGTTACCTGTTTTTGCGGCCATAAGACTTGCAAGATTCAACGCAGGACCGGAACAGAAGGAGGTTTTTATTGGTCTGCCATCTCCTGCAGCTGCTCTGGCCATCATTTCACTGGTACTCTCTTCACAATATAACGGGTCATTTATTGCGGCCGGTATAATAGACAATAATGCAGCCCTTTTTATCTATTCTGCCATAACATCATTGTTGATGGTGGTTCCCTTAAGGATGATGAGCCTGAAGGTGAGAAGTCTCAGGATAAGGGAAAACCTTGATCGTTACATTCTGGTAATTTTGTCGCTTACGGCTTTGATTGTTCTTGGTTTTGGTGGTATTTTCTGGATAATACCCTTTTATGTGCTTATTTCGCTAACGGCAGGTCTCCGGTTATGATTTGCATTTACCTGTACTTTTCAGGTGATTCATTATCTCTGTCTGTTTTCTTATCGATTCCTGGTGCAGTAGTTTCATAAGCATCTCTACGAAGGAAGGATCGAGTCCCTGCCCTTTTCCATGAGCTATTCGTGTTCTGAGAATTTCAAGCCAACGTTCCATCTGCAGCACGGTGACATTATTATGGCATTTATACTCTCCCATTTTTGCCGACACATTAAGCCGGGTAGCTATCAGATCGACTATCTGATAATCGATTGAATCAATCTGATCCCTCAGTTCCTCCAGCTGATTCAGGAACCCGGGGTCATCAGCTGTTGGTTTTCTTACGATCAGATTATTTATCAACGACCCGAATTCTTCAAGAGAAAGCTGCTGGATAGCGTCACTAAGGGCTTCACCCGGGTTGACATGTACCTCTATCATCAGTCCGTTCATGCTTAGGTCCAGCGCTTTCTGTGCTATTTCAGGAACCAGGCCGGCCTCGCCAGCGATATGACTGGGATCGCAGATAACGGGAAGTTCGGGCATTCGGCGGCGAAGTTCAATCGGGATTTCCCATTTTGGCATATTCCTGTAGACGGTTCTTTCAAATGGTGAAAATCCGCGATGCACCGCTGCAATTTTTCTTGTTCCGGTGGCATAGATCCTCTCAATTGCTCCGGTCCAAAGATCTATATCAGGGCTCAGAGGATTTTTGATCAGTACGGGTATGTTGGTTCCGGCAAGAGAGGCAGCGATTTCCTCTACCGAGAAGGGGTTTGCGACTGTGCGGGCTCCTATCCATACAACATCGGCCGCATTGTCTTTAAGGCAAGCTTCAACATGATTTGGGGATGCTACCTCCACTGCTATTCTGAGTCCTGTCTCCCTTCTGACGCCGGTTAGCCAGCTGAGGGCTTTTGTTCCGGCACCGGAGAAGGAGCCCGGTCGTGAACGAGGCTTCCAGATTCCGCATCTGAACAGGTGTACTCTTCCCGTTGCCGCCAGTCCCTTTGCTGTTGAAAGGACCTGACTTTCATTCTCCGCACTGCAGGGTCCGGCAATAATAAGAGGAAGCCCTGTTCCGGAGAACCATTCATCGATAGTAATTAAATCTGTCATTCTCCTGACTCCTGGCTACTTTTTTCATAAATTCTGAGGGCATACTTTACAAGTACCCAGGTGATGAAGATAAGAACGGGCCACATTAGGTATGATATTATCTCTTTTATATACATAACATTACGTCTAACTGTTTCAATATACATGATGCTCTGTTTCCATTTCCTCCTTTGAAATTCTGGTATTATTGATTGCTTTCCAGGCGAACCAGATATATGCAATCACAAACGGGATGGCAAAGGATATATAGAACATAGTTTTGAGTGTAAAGTGACTCGATGATGCGTTCCTGATTGTCAGAGAGCTGTTCAGGTCATGAAGGGAAGGATAGAAGGCCGTATTATTGTATCCTGCAATTAACAGAAGGGCCAGTACCGTTAATACGGTTCCGGTTCCGGCGTACCAGACAGGTTTGTGAGAGTTTGTGAAAATCGTCATATACAAACCGAACAGCACAAGTACGACCCCTGCAAGGAACAAGATAAGTACAGCAGGCATCTGCAGCATGTTGTGGAGGTACTTGAATTTTTCCATATAGACCCTTCCCGTTTCCGGATCGGCTGCAAAACCTTCGGACAGAAGGAGTGAGATGACGAAGAAGAGGAAAGCTGCCAGGAAAGGTACTGCATTTACAATGATCCTTTTCCGTGACCGTTCAATAAGATCGTCATCGTCTACAGAGTTGACAATATACATCAGTCCGAGTATCCTTGAGAGGAACAAAACTGCAAACCCCAGAGAAAGGTTTCTGAATGACAGGAGCGCTTCGAGTCCGTGCCATGGAGTCTGCCAGGTAACCTGGTTAAGAAAGTTGAGGCGAAACTGTGCACCCGTAAAGAAAGTTGCCACTGCCACCCCGATAAGGAAAGGACTCAAAGAACCATTTATAAAGAGGAAGATATCAAATGTTTTCTGTCCGAATACATTTGCAGGCTTTGATCTGAATTCGTAAGCGATAGCCTGAATAATAAAACTGAACAGGATAGCCATCCAGACCCAGTATGCACCACCGAAACTGGTTGCGTAGAATAGGGGGAATGCAGCAAAGAAGGCACCCCCGAATGTTACCAGAGTGGTGAATGTAAACTCCCATTTTCTACCGAAGGTATTAATAAGCATTGTTTTCTGCATACTATTTTGTGCGAGAGAGAAAATAAAAGTCTGCCCTCCCTGTACGAACATCAGGAATACCAGAAGACTGGCCAGAAGTGATACTACAAGCCACCAGTACTCCTGCAGAAACATATGTGAAAGAAGTATTGTCATAATTTTAACCTCCTACTGGTTTGATTTGGTTTTGATCTGCCTGACCATTATAGATATCTCTGCAATAAGCAAAGCTGTAAATAGTATTGCGAAGAGGAAGAATGTGATTTTCACCGAGCTTGCCGAGAGGTGGCTCACTGCTACTGAGACCGGCATGATATCCTGGATTATCCATGGTTGCCGGCCCATTTCGGCAACTACCCATCCCAGTTCACTTGCAATATAGGGAAGTGGTATTGACCAGAGGGCAATATAGAGGAACCATTTATGCTTTTCGAGATCACCCTTCAGAACGAAGAACAATGACAGCGAGAAAAGCAGCAGGAAGAAAAATCCAAGAACAACCATTATATGGAAGCTATAGAAAGATATCGGCACATTTGGCACAATATCTTCAGGTGCATTCAGGAATGCATATCCAAAATAGGCGAAATAGTTTTGAATAAAGTCAGGGTCATCAAATTTCGCCCTGAGTGCGGCAATTGTTTCGGTATCACCCTCCTCCTTTGCCTTTTTATAATCGAACAGCACATCCCGTGCGTGGCTTCCCCTCTCAATCTTTTCCGCAGCGGGTAATATACCCATTTCAGGGTTTCCGTGAATATAGTCTTTGATACCCGGGACATATGCATTCCTGTCGCCTGTGGTCATTATTGACAGGAAGCCGGGTATCTCTATTCTGAATATAAATTCATTTACTGTCAGGTTACCGATTTTTTCATCCGATTTTTTAAGAGCTCCCAATGCTACCAGCCCGGCATTATCAGTTCCATCGTAGAGGGCTTCGAATGCGGCAAATTTTACGGGCTGGACAGTTGCGAGGGTACGTGCCGAAGTATCGCCTGTATAAATAATGAATATTGAAGAGAGCACCCCGAAAACTGAGGCAATTATGATACTTCTGTGAGCCAGCAGGTGGTTACGGTTTTTCAGCAGGAACCAGGAGCTTATTCCTATTACGAAAATTGAAGCCAGCACGAATCCTGACGTAATGGTATGGAGGAACTTGTCAACCGCTACCTGATTGAAGAGTATTGCCCAGAAGTCTTGCATTTCATTCCTGGCGGTATCGGGATTGAAAACCATTCCAACAGGATTTTGCATCCAGGCATTGGCCACCAGTATCCACAGGGCAGACAGACTTGCTCCTACTGCCACCAGCCAGGTAGAGAGCAGATGAAACTTCTTGCTCACCTTATTCCATCCGAAGAACATTACGGCTATAAATGTAGATTCGAGGAAGAAAGCGAAGATACCTTCTATTGCCAGCGGGGCGCCAAAGATATCGCCCACGAACCAGGAGTAATTAGACCAGTTGGTGCCGAACTCAAATTCGAGGATTATACCAGTAGAGACACCTATAGCGAAATTGATGCCGAAGAGTTTCATCCAGAATTTTGTTATCCGCTTCCACTCCTCATCACCTGTTTTAACATAGAGTGTCTCCATCATAGCGATGATGAAAGTGATGCCCAGAGTCAGTGGCACAAACAGCCAGTGATACATTGCGGTAAGGGCAAACTGGGCCCTTGACCAGTCAACAAGGGATAGATCAAGACTATCAATCATAAGAATCAGGCTTATTTATTAATTGTTCTATCACATGATTGCTCCTCTCCTCATCGGTGTCATAGCGAGACCCGAGGTAATTAGGGAAGAATAAGAGCCTTAGTACGGCAAACATAATGAAGAGTTTGACCAGGATGATTAGCCATACCTTTCTGCCCCAGGGCGGCATATCCCTGAATCCTTCGTAGTAGAATCTGAAAACTGAACCAATTTTTGTCAAAATATGCTGAATATATTTTTTCAAACACCGCTGAGACCCGAAGTAAGCTTTTTTATTGTTTTGAAATGATTGAAGAATTCCTTGCCTATCACCCTTAATACCGTATAGCTTGGTATTGCCAAAATCATACCGGCCACGCCTGCGAAGCTGCCTGCGGCCAGAATTACGATAAAGATTTCAAGAGGGTGGGCATTTACGCTACTTGCAAATATAAAAGGCTGAAACAGAATATTGTCAATTACTTGTGTTATGATTATTACAATGATCATTCCGGTCACCATAGGCAATATGACTCCGGAAAAACTCATATCAAGGTTTGATGCGATACCCATGGTAATGCCAATCGAACCACCCAGCCATGGGCCAACATAGGGAATAATGTTCAATGTACCAATGACCAGTCCAATAGTAAGTGCCTTGGTGAATTTCAGGCCAACTATCGACATCCCCGTTGTAATGAGTATCATTATGCAGGTACTCTGTATGATTATCCCGATGAAGTATCGCGTGAGTAGTCTTTTGATTGAACTAAGGGCTCTTCTGGCTCCCTCTTCATACATTTCCGGCACCCACAACATTATTGCTTCCATGAAGAGTCTTTCATCTTTGAGAAAAAAGAATGTTATGAATGTTATGGAAAATATTGCCACAGCAAGGTTCCCGAATATAGAAAGGAGTGAAGAGAGGAAGTTTTGAATAAACTCTGCACTAAGCACCTCTGAAATTTTCCCCATGACCCAATTCTGAACCGTAATTTCATGAGCGAGATCGCTGTTGAAAAATCCAATCACGCTCTCCATTTGCCTGAGCGGACTCTCGATTAGCTCAACAATCCGACTGCTGTCGATCGAAGCGAACTGGTTCACCTGGTGGCTAAGAAGCGGGACAAATATATAGATTCCGATGAAGATGAGGCCCCATAAGACAATTACCGTGATAAAAGCAGAAATAGCCTTTGGGATATGAAACTTCCACACTTTCAGGCGGCTAAGAAAATCAACCAATGGTCTGCCGATAAATGAGAGCACCCCTGAAATAAGTATGTATGCGACTATTGTCCTGAAGTACCAGAATCCAAGTATCAAAATAACGACACCTGCAAATATCAGTATATTACGGATGGTAGGTTTCATATCAGGTCAGTTAACATGGTAACACAAATTAAGTCAATTTATGGTTGAATCACCCAGCCATCAGTTAACAAAAATACTTAAAAATCGGGGCAAATCTGCATAGGACACAAAAGTATGTCATTATGTCTTGTTTACTAATAATCACATGCCATATTGTCACGTTATATTAATTGGTATGTATATTGCAATTTTCAAGGCAGAGATAAAAAATGATTTTTAAAACTAAAAACAGGAGGATTTAGTTATGTTACCGATGATCACAAAAAGGAATTTCAGACCGTTTTTCATGCCGAGTCTGTTTGAAGATGAGATGTTTCCATCCCTTTCCGGCAGTGCCAATATCACAAAGCCTGCAGTCAACATAAAGGAAGATGAGAAGAAGTATTCACTGGAACTTGCTGTTCCCGGTATTGACAAGAAGGATATCAAGATTGAGGTTAATGAAGATATTCTGACCGTATCGATGGAGCAGAAGCAGGAGAATGAGGAAGAGGGTTCCGGATACAAGCGCAGGGAGTTCAGCTATTCATCGTTCTGCAGGAGTTTTTATCTTCCCGATGATACTAACAGGGAAAAGATAGATGCTTCATACAAAGATGGGATACTGACGGTAGACCTTCACAAGACCGAAGAGAAGGCCAGGCTCAGCAAAGTAATAAACATTTCATAATGAATAGTGAGAAGAGAAACGCCCCGGTGGAATTCCCGGGGCGTTTTTTTTATCTGGCATTGCAGTCTTCGAGCAATTTTTCAGAAAATTTCTGACCATATTCAATCAGTGCAGTTTCCTTATCGTTATCGGGTGAGAACTTAAAGGCTGCCGGTTCATCCATTACCTTTAGCTTGAGGCCTCTCAGGACATCTGATATTATTTTAACTGCTTCACCGCTCCAGCCGTATGATCCGAATGCGGCAGCTACTTTTCCCTTATCGCGAAGCGGATTAATAACTGCGAAGAGCTTATACACGGGCAACAGGGTATTTTGGTTAATCGTGGGGGAGCCTACAAGGAGGCCGTCTGATAGTACAAGTTTTGAGTCAAGGTCACCAACAGGAAGGGTTTCAATATCGAGCAGTTCTGTTTCTATTTCTCCTGACATTTCAATTCCCCGGCTCAATGCTTCAGCCATCTTCTTTGTATAGCCATAGGCCGAAACGTATGTGATGAGGACTCTGGGTTTTTTTCTTCCGGTGGTATCATTAATATACTCGAACGCATATTTTTCTGAAAGATCGACAATTTCCTTCCAGTCTGACCGAAGTATGGGGCCATGGCCCGGGCATATCATTGCGACATCGAGGGGTCTTATCTTTTCGATGGCCTTTACCATGAACCTGCTGAAAGGTTTGAGGATAACATCGAAATAGTATTTGAAAGCTTCACGGTAGTCTCCGACCTGGTCGTCGAACATTTCAGGATCACAGAAGTGGGCTCCGAATGAGTCACATGTAAAGAGAAGTCTGTCCTCTTCGAGCCATGTATACATTGAATCGGGCCAGTGAAGATTGGGGGCTGAGATAAACCTTAGGGTCTTGTTTCCAAGATCCAGAGTGTCTCCCTCCTTCACGACCATTGATTTAAACGGTTTACCGATTATATCGGCAAGGTATCTGATAGCGTTACCGCTGCCTACCACTGTAGCCTCAGGCACCATTTCGACAAGTTGTCTGAGTGCACCTGAATGGTCGGGTTCTGTGTGATTTAGTACGATGTATTCGATCTCTGAGAGATCGCATAGTCTCGTGATTTTTTCCAGATAAGTTTCTGTGAACTTCTCCTTTACTGTCTCTATAAGCGTCTTTTTATCTGCATTGATGAAGTAGCTGTTATATGTTGTTCCGTACTCTGTTGTCATCACAATATCGAAGGTTACGATATCGTAGTCGAGTATACCTATCCACTTTACATCAGGAGTTACATCAATTATATTATCCTCTTTTCTGTCCATAATCGCAATTATTACAAGACAGCAAATTTACCTGTTTTGATCGTAAAATACAAGGATGTCTCAGAGTTGACCGATAACTGTCAGGCTGGCTTTCACCTTCTGGTCTATAGCTATTTCGGTATTAAAGGAGAGGGGCACGAACATATCTACTCTTGAGCCGAATTTAATAAAGCCCATCTCATCACCCTGTTTTACTATCTGACCCTGACGGGCATAGGTTACAATTCTTCTGGCAACGAAACCGGCGATTTGCCTGATCACAATTTCCGTACCTGATTCGGTCTCCAGAACGATAGTACACCTCTCATTGAGTTCAGACGATTTAGGGTGCCATGCTACCAAATATTTACCCTGGTGGTATGTCACCTCTTTTACAGTACCCGAAACCGGGTATCGGTTACAATGGATGTTCAATGGGGACATGAATATTGATATCTGTATCGCTGGCTTCCTGATATACTCCTTTTCGATTGTCTCCTCAATGACAACTATTTTTCCGTCAGCCGGGGCCATAAGCAGTGAATCATCGGGCCGGGTTATCGAGCGGTCTGGTGATCTGAAGAAGAATAATATGAAGGCTGTGATCAGAACAGACAAGAACAATAGAGAAAGAGGCAGGAACCAGCTCTGGTTAAAAAAAATCAGAACCGTGGCATTCAATGCAGCAAGAATTAACACTGCCGCCAAAATAAACCTGTATCCTTCTTTATGTATCTTCATATATCTTTCATTAGCAAGATTATCCCAAGACCGCTATATAGAGGTATACCAGTGGAAACGACAATATCAGGCTGTCGAATCTGTCAAGGAATCCACCGTGTCCTGGCATAATTGACCCCGAGTCTTTCACTCCTACGCTTCGTTTCAGCATTGATTCGACAAGGTCGCCATAGGTTCCGACCACAGAAACTATAAGGGCAATGATCACCCAGTCGATCTTATCCACCACCCCCAGCCAGCCTGATATCAGATATCCCATTATGGCTGTCACCACCAAACCTCCTAAAAAACCCTCCCATGATTTTCCGGGGCTGATCCGTTCGAGCAAACGGCGCTTTCCGATCGATATCCCGACAAGGTAGGCCGCAGTGTCGTTTGTCCACAGCAAAATAAAGAACCCAACAATTATACCCGGGCTGAAGGGCATATAATTCTGGTGAATAATAGTCCCCAATCCTTCCCGGTAAAACGCTGAGAATGGAATCATTGAGAATGGGATTACGGTATATATAATTGAGAAGTATGTATGTGCTAGCGAGTCGAACGGTTTTTCTGTTTTGCGGTAGAGTTCCATCACAATGACCACCGACATCATTGGTATAAGGAGCAGGAAGTACTCTTTTTCCAGTATTCTTGCGGCTATCAGTGTTGATAAGAGATATGCCGTTATGCCTGTAATTATTCCGGTAGCTTCCTGGGGTCTGGTACCTGTGAGCCTGATCATTGAGTAGTACTCAATCTGTGTTCCTGTCATCATTACGAGCCCTGCGATAACAAAAGATATTGGATGGAGCCAGAATCCGCCCATTACAAAAAGTATGATGCCCACACCTGTAATTGTTCTGGTCAGCAGGTTGTTCAAATCAGCAGGTCTTTAATTACAGATTTTGCTTTAATTACCATGCCACGGTTAACATAGAGCTCAACATCACCTATCAGGTAGACCCTGTCCCTTTTATTAATAATAGCAGCATCAATCTGGTGTTCTTCCAGCAATTGCCGTGCGATCTCCACCTTCATCTCGTCAGGAGACTCAAATATTCTGACCCAGTCCCTCTCCATCTGTTTCACCTCTTCCTTTACCGGCCTCATTTTTTGGCTTTGGTTTCCGTTTTTCTGCTTTGACAGGTTTTTCAGGTTTGGCTGGTATCTCTGCAGGTTTGTCAATACCGGTACTCTCTTCTTCTGGTAACGGTATTGCGTCAGCTTCCTCAGGTTTATCTTTCAGATTGCCGTTTTCAAGCAGCAAATGGACATGCTCTCCTTTTCTCTTTCCGAACACCCTTTCCATATCCTCGCTGAAAATCACTTCTCTCTCGAGGAGCAGTTCCGCTATTTTCTTTAATCCCTGCAGGTTGTCCTTCAATACCTGTCTGGCCCTTTCATATGAACGTTCTATAATCTGTTTCACCTCAGAATCTATCACCTCTGCAGTCTTTTCGCTGTAGGGTTTTGTGAATCCGTATTCCGACTGGCCACTTGAGTCATAGAAGCTGATATTGCCAAGCTTTTCGCTCATTCCGAAATAGATTACCATTGCATAGGCCTGCTTGGTAACCTTTTCGAGGTCACTGAGAGCGCCGGTTGATATTTTGCCGAACATTATCTCTTCAGATGCCCGGCCACCGAGTGCATAAGCCATTTCATCCAGTATCTGTTCGGTTGTAGTGAGCTGTCTCTCCTCCGGCAGGTACCATGCAGCCCCGAGAGCCCGTCCCCGTGGGATTATGGTGACCTTCAGCAGCGGACTGGTGTGTTCGAGAAGCCAGCTTACTGTGGCATGACCGGCCTCATGAAATGCAATTGTCCTCTTTTCATCAACCGATATTATCTTGTTTTTCTTCTCGAGGCCTCCCACTATCCTGTCAACTGCATCGAGGAAATCCTGTTTCTCAACAGCTGCCTTATTCTTTCTGGCTGCTATCAGCGCAGCCTCATTGCAAACATTTGCTATATCAGCCCCCGAAAAGCCAGGAGTCTGTTTTGCCAGAAATCCTATATCAAAGTCCTTGTCAAGCTTTAATGGCCTCAGATGGACCTTAAATATTTCCTCCCTCTCCTTCAGGTCGGGGAGCTCTACATGTATCTGGCGATCGAACCTGCCTGCCCTTAAGAGGGCTCTGTCGAGTACATCTGCCCTGTTAGTGGCTGCCAGTATTATCACACCAACATTTGAGCCGAACCCGTCCATTTCAGTCAATAACTGATTAAGGGTATTCTCTCTCTCGTCATTAGATCCGAAGTTCGCATTCCTGCCCCTGGCTCTTCCTACTGCATCTATCTCATCAATAAAGACTATACAAGGAGCCTTTTCCTTAGCCTGCTTAAAAAGGTCCCTCACCCTTGAAGCGCCTACCCCTACGAACATTTCGACAAAGTCGGACCCTGAAATTGAGAAGAAAGGAACGTTGGCTTCCCCGGCTACCGCTTTGGCAAGCAAGGTTTTGCCGGTACCGGGAGGGCCAACAAGCAGCGCTCCCTTTGGTATTTTCCCTCCTAATTGTGTATATTTTTTCGGGTTTTTGAGAAAGTCGACGATCTCCATAACCTCGGTCTTGGCCTCCTGGAGACCAGCCACATCAGAGAAATTGATCTTTACATTAGATTCCTTGTCAAACACCTGTGCCCTTGACTTGCCAACGTTAAAGATATTTCCGGCACCGCCTCCCCCTCCGGCCATCCTTCTAAGCAGGAACATCCATAATACAATAAGCAATCCGAATGGAATTATCCATCCCAGTATCTCACCGAAATAGCTCTTTCTGGTTTCATAGTCAGGATGCAGCCACTCATCTTCACTGTAGCCTGCCTCGGTTTGCGCATCCCTGATGAAAGTCGCAAACAATTCGACTGTCCCGAAAGGGTGATAAAACTGTGGTTTGGCGGCAGGAGAGAGACCGCTCTTTGGAGGGGCAGCATCGGGGTATTTATCAGACTCAAGTGCCTGTTGTTTCAAATAGATTTCTGCCCGATCTTTGTTGACAACCACTAATTTCTCAATATCACGGGCAATGATCATATTTCTGAGTTCGCCCTGATTGATCTTTTTAACTGTATTTCCGGTATTGAGAAAGTTTATTGCGAGGAATCCTATAGCCAGCAAACCCCAAATCCAGTTCGAGTTGAACTTTGGCTTGCCCTGACCCTCACTCTTCTTTGTACTATCCTGATTTGTTTTCTTTTCTTCACTCATTATTACTCCTTTTTTCTGCAGGATCATACATCACTTCTCTAGTGGAATCAGCCCAGAGGGATTCGAGATTGTAAAAATTGCGGTACTCCTCCTGAAAAACATGAACTATTATACTTCCATAATCAAGCAAAACCCAGAAACAGTTTTCAAGTCCTTCAGTATGAAAAGGCTTTTGTCCCGCTGATTTATTAACCGTATCGACAACCGAGTAGCTTAAGGCGTCAACCTGTGTTCCTGAGTTACCATGACAAATAATAAAATAGTCACAGACCCGGTTATCGAGCATTCGCATATCAAGTTTTACGACATCTGTTCCCTTCTTTTCAAAGATCCCCCTTATAATTCCGTCAATTACTAAATCGTCTTCTGTAAGCTTCCTTTTAACCATTAATTTTTATATCTGTTGTTCGCATAAATGCAGACGCAAAATTAACAAGATTTATCCGTACTTTTGTCACTGCCAGTGACTTTTTACAATTTGGGTGCCAATTAGTTTCCCGATTTTGCTGTGAGGGTCTGACTATCGGTAATAATTGCAATACAATTCTGATAATGATGAAGATAGGTTCGGTGATGATACATACTGACATTACTGTGTCAACAAATAATTATGCTGCCATACTCCTTCAGGAAGACAGGGTTGTTGAGGGAACTGTCATCAGTACAGGGTTTCAGACCGGAGGCAGAGGTCAGGCCGGCAACAATTGGGAAAGCGAAAATAACAAGAACTTGTTGTTTAGTATTATATTATATCCTGAAAGGATACCACCTGGAGACCAGTTTTTGATATCGAAGGCTGTATCGCTTGGGATATCAGGTTTTCTGATGCGCTATATATCAGATATCAGTATTAAGTGGCCCAACGATATTTACGCTGGCAATGATAAAATAGCAGGCATACTGATTGAAAATGCCATAGCAGGTTCCCGTATGGTACACTCAATTGCCGGTACAGGATTGAACGTCAATCAGACAATCTTTACAAGCAATGCTCCCAACCCAGTTTCAATGAAGTTGATTACCGGAATGGAATACGACACTTCGTTGCTGCTCAGAGAGTTGCTGGACTCAATAGATAGCTTTTACCAGAGAATTTTAAAGTATGAAAAGGATTCTCTTGAGAATGAATACCATAATCTTTTATTCCGAAAAGGAGAATGGCACCTTTACCGGGCAGGAGGCGGCTGGTTCAGGGGTATGATAATTGGGACTGACAGTTCGGGATGCCTGTTGGTTCAGGATGAATCGGGCAGGGAAACAGCCTATATGTTCAAGGAGATTGAGTATCTGTAACCTGGTTATCCCAGTCACTGAACTTCTCTATTTCATTGATCAGTTTTTCAAGGTACTCGTTTATCGTACCAGATGCCATCATTTTAAACAGTGGATTAAGTGCAGCACGCAGTACCAGTCTGAACCTGGTGGTGCCAGCTTCTGATTCTTTCAGTTGGAGCCATAATCTGAACTCAACAGAATTCATCGCCTGGCCCTCGAATCTGATCTTTGAACAGGGCTCTTTTTCAGCAATTGTAATCCTTACGGATCCGGCTATTGGGACTTCGAATGAACAGCTATCCCTGTCTGCATTCCAGTCACTGATTTTATCATTTCCGGCGAAACGCGAAAAATTGCGGATATCAGTGGCGAACGAAAATACCTGAGAAGGTTTGGCCCTCAGTGTTCCTGTTCTACTGGTAAACTCAGTCTCTTCTGCCATATCATATCCCCCATTTTGAAGGGTCAGTTCTCCATTGCATCAATGTCTGGAGTTCCTCACGTGAGACATAACCTGTCTCCACAGCCATTTCTATCAGAGAGTTATAGTTACTGAGCGTATCCAGTCTGCAGTTTTCCGCTTCAAAGGCTGTTGTCGCCTTTGGGAAGCCATATGTAAAAATTGCCAGCATGCCTTCAACAATACAGCCTCCTTCACGCAGTGCCTTTACTGCACCCAGGCTGCTTCCTCCCGTTGAGATAAGGTCTTCAATTACCACGACCCTGCTGCCGGGTTCAAAATAACCCTCAATCTGATTACCGAGACCATGTTCCTTGGCACCTGTTCGTACATATATAAATGGCATTCCCAGAATGTCAGCGACAAGAGCGCCGTGAGCTATTGCTCCCGTGGCGACCCCGGCAATCAGTTGTGTTTCCGGATACAACTCTCTGACCTTATCGGCAAAACACCGGGCTATGAACGATCTAACTTCAGGAAAGGAGAGTGTCTTGCGATTATCACAATAGATAGGGGATTTCCAGCCTGAAGCCCAGGTAAAAGGTTTTGCAGGTTGTAATTTTATTGCTTTAATTTGCAGAAGGTAAGCGGCAATTTTCTTAGAGAAGTCTTCCATATGAAACTGTATAAGGTATATTTTGAGAACAGGTACATAACGGTCAGTCCGGAGCCCGACCGGTTACAAAAATATACCTTATTCCACAGATATCACAATGCGAAGGAACTTTATGGTGCTATTTCCTCATTCCAGGGCGGTAATGAGTTTTCGATGAACATTTACGGTTATGACATTGAGCATCTCTGGTCGGAGTTGAAGGGATATTTCACTTTTGCAGAGGCAGCAGGAGGTCTGGTGAAACATTCATCAGGCAATTACCTCTTCATTGTCCGTGATGGAAGATGGGATCTGCCCAAGGGTCATATGGAGGAGAATGAGGCTCCTGAGAATTGTGCTATCCGGGAGGTTAATGAGGAGTGTGGCATATGGGGTCACAGGATTGTCGGGTCGCTGATTCCGACCTATCACACATGGGTATATGAAGGGGTTTCTTACCTGAAGCAGACGCACTGGTTTTCAATGCATTACGAAGGCGAGATGATCGGGTCTCCCCAGACTGAAGAGGGAATAACTGAGGTTAGGTGGATGAAACCCGACAGTATATGCATAATAAGGGAGAGTGCATGGCATTCGCTTACGGAGCTTATAAACAGTGCGATCCTTAGTACCTGAACAGATATGACAGGCACGTTAGAGGCCGGTCTGCAGATAGCAATCTAGAGATAATCCTTAAGATTTATTGCTGATGGCACAAACCTGGAGGCATCGCCTCCGTGTCGGAGGATATCCTTGACAATAGTTGAGTTTATTGGAGTATGCTCGGGTGCGGTCAGGAGAAAGACCGATTCTATTTCCGGAGACATTGCCTTATTTACCTGTGCAATTGCCCGTTCATATTCAAAATCAGCTGAGGTACGCAGACCGCGTAGCAAAAAACCGGCATTTTTCTCCCTGCAGAAATCAACTGTAAGCCCGACATAATGGTCTGTTTTCACCCTCGGATCATTAGAGAAGACTGTTCTGATCATTTTCATTCTCTTTTCGAGTGAAAAGAAGCCACCTTTCTTTGATTCGTTTGCTCCAACTGCAATAATTACCTCGTCGAATATTTTCAGGGCTCTTCTGACAATTGCTTCATGACCAACGGTAAAGGGGTCGAATGATCCGGGGAACAGGGCGATCTTTTTCATAATGTTTCTCCTGATTCAGTTAGAGATATAAAAAAGCAATTTACGAAAATCTCAGTCAAATCGTATATTTCTTGGTTTGGTCACCTTTTGTCTTAGGAGTGTAAGATTTATCACTTCCATGATGGTGTCGACATAATGGAATCTGAGACCTTTGATATACTTTTCCCTTATATCCTCCACATCCTTGCGGTTCTCCGATGACAGAATTATCTCTTTTATACTGGCTCTTTTTGCTGCCAGAATTTTCTCCTTTATTCCTCCTACAGGCATTACTTTGCCACGCAGTGTTATTTCACCCGTCATGGCGAGATACTTTTTGACCTTTCTCTGTGTAAATGCAGAAGCTATAGAAGCGGCCATTGTGATACCGGCCGAAGGACCGTCCTTTGGTATTGCCCCTTCAGGAACATGGATATGAATATTCCATTTTGAAGTAAAATTATCAGGCAGTCCGAGCATTTCGGCATTGGCCTTGAGGTATTCAAGGGCTATAATAGCCGATTCCTTCATTACTTCTCCCAGGTTACCTGTAAGTGTCAGTTTACCCTCCCCCATGCTAAGTGATGTTTCAATGAAAAGAATGTCCCCTCCTGCCGGTGTCCATGCCAGGCCTGTGACAACTCCTGCCTGATCGTTCCCGTCATATATATCCCTGATATACTTCGGAGTTCCAAGCACCTTGCTGAGGTCTTCGCTTTTCAACCCCTTAACTTTCCTTTTTCCTGACGCTATCTCTCTTGCAAGATAGCGGGCAGTCTTGGCCAGTTTTTTATCAAGTTCTCTTACGCCTGATTCCCTTGTATATTTCTCTATTATCTCCTCGATTATACCCGGTTCCAATTTCATCATTCCTTCTGGTATGCCGTGTGCTTCAGATTGTTTTGGAATCAGATGCCTGACGGCTATCTCTATTTTCTCCTCGACGAGATATCCGGTTATCTCTATCAGCTCCATCCTGTCACGCAGGGCTGGACTTATTGTTGAGAGAGTATTGGCCGTTGCGATAAACATGACCTTTGAGAGATCATATTCCATTTCAAGGAAATTATCGTAGAAGGTGCTGTTCTGCTCCGGGTCGAGAACTTCCAGCAGGGCAGAAGAAGGATCGCCGCGAAAATCGCTGCCCACCTTGTCGATCTCATCCAGTATGAACACCGGGTTTGATGATACGGCTCTCTTAAGGCTTTGAATTATCCTGCCGGGCATAGCGCCTATGTAGGTCTTCCTGTGTCCCCTTATTTCAGCTTCATCATGAAGTCCTCCCAGTGACATTCTGACATATTTTCTGCCAAGTGCCCTGGCAATTGATCGGCCCAGTGAAGTTTTTCCCACACCGGGAGGACCATAAAGGCACAATATAGGAGATTTAAGATCTCCCTTCAGCTTCAAAACCGCAAGGTGCTCAATTATTCTCTCCTTAATCTCCTCAAGACCAAAGTGATCCTCATCGAGGATTTTCCTGACGTTTGCGAGATTGAGGTTATCTTTGGTAAATACATTCCACGGCAGGTCGAGAAGAGTCTGAATATAGTTGACCTGTACCGAATACTCGGCTGCTGCAGGATTAAGTCTGTAAAGCTTCTCGAGCTCCTTTTCAAATATGGTACCTGTCTCCTCGCTCCATTTCTTGTCTTTTGCCTTCTTTCTGTATTCCTCTATCTCCTTCTCAACCGGATTACCACCAAGCTCATTCTGAATGGTTTTCATCTGCTGATGAAGAAGGTACTCTCTCTGCTGCTGGTCGATGTCTATTTTGACCTTCGATTGTAGTTCATTTTTCAGTTCCAGCAGCTGAACCTCCTTCACAAGGTACTCAAGAAGCAGAAATCCTCTGTCGCGCAGACTGTTAGCTTCCAGCAGTTTCTGTTTCTCGGCAACTTTAATATCAGTATTTGAGCAGATGAAGTTAATCAGGTATGTGCTGTTCTCAATATTCTTTACGGCAAAGGAAGCTTCAGGACTGACACTGGGATTTAGTCTTATTATCCTGAGTGACAAGTCTTTCAACGAACCGACTATAGCATCGAACTCCTTGTTGTGAGCTTCGGTCCTGACTTCAGGCCTGCCTTCGACCTTTGCCATGAAATAGGGGTCTGCTGAAGTTATTTCAACAAGCTCTACCCTCATCCTCCCTTGTATTATGGCGGTAGTTGAGCCATCAGGCATTTCCAGAAGCTTTACAATCTGGCCGAGCGTTCCGGTAATATGAAGGTCAGTCGGAACAGGTTCATCGACGTCGGGATCTTTCTGGGCAAAGGTAACAATCTGTTTATCGGCCCGGTACGCATCCTTGATAAGTTGAATTGACTTTGACCTTCCAATTGAGATTGGCAATACCACCCCAGGGAACAGGACGTTGTTACGAAGGGGTAGCAGAGGCAGTAATTCAGGTATCTCAACATTCTCGAGATCACTGTCGTCACCATCTGAGATGATTGGCATCATTTCACCCGGACCCTCATTATCATCGGGATAAAGCAGTTGTTCTATACTTATATTGATCTTTTTCTCCATCTGAATCCTGTACAGGCTATCAAAAATACATATTAAAAAACAGAATATGCCAACATTCCAAAGCCATTTATGTGACAATTAATGTGCCGAAAAAAATCCCGGACATTCTGCCCGGGATTGCACATATTGGGATAAGCCCTTTTACTTATTCTTACCTACACGGTCTTTGTAACGGTTCATGAATTTGTCAACCCTTCCGGCGGTGTCTACAAGTTTCATCTTACCCGTGTAAAAAGGGTGGCTGGTATTTGATATCTCAAGCTTGATAAGAGGGTACTCATTACCATCTTCCCATGTTGTTTTATCACGGGTCGGAGCCGTAGATCTTCCCAAAAATGCATGTCCGTTTGACATATCCTGAAAAACCACGAACCTGTAATTTGCGGGATGAATATCTGCTTTCATTTCAATAATAATTTCTTGTTAAATATAATCTTCAAAAAGGTTTGCAAAGATAACCAACATATTTGTAAAATACAAAAGTGCCCTGAAAATATTCAATTACTATCGTCAGGTGCGGACCGACCGGCTTCTTCCTCGATAAACCTTCGGAATGGAATCGATTTGTTGATCATATAACGATATGTTATATGGGTTTTTGCCTTTTGTGCTCCTATTGCTTCATACATTGATATCATTTTCGGGTTGTAATCTCCCACCCAGGATAATTCAAGTTCCTTATAATATCTTTTCTTCATAAACACCTTATAGAGATGGTAGAATATTGCCGACTCAATGCCGCTGTTCTGGTGTGAAGGGATCACTCCTGCCACAAGGGCTCTGATCCTTGTCATTTCGTGAGTATATTTGTACCACATAAACCTTATCGCGTTCCAGAAATGGAGGCGGCCCCTGAAATGCCTCAGAATCATATTGAGGTCGGGAAAAATAACAAAGAAAGCCACGGGCTTTTCATTATGGTAGGCAAACCATATCAATTCCACATCGAGGAATGGCTTTGATTTATTAAGGGTAGACTTAAGCATTCCGGGGTCAAGCGGGGTGAAGTCCTCCTTGTAAGCTGACCATGTAGTGTTGTATATTGTTACCATATCAGCTATAAGTCTGTCTTTTTCGCTATAGCTGAAATGTCTGAAGGTGTAACCAGGTCTCTTTGATATCCATTCAGCAATTTTCATGAACCTTTCAGGGAATACCTCCACCGATGTCAAATCACGGTGGTAAGAGTATTGTTCGAAGTAATTTTTGAATCCGTACTCTTCGAAGAAGTCGCTGTAATACTTCATGTTATAAGGCATCCCTATTCCCGGGTGAGTAAATCCGTCTACCAACAGGCCCCAGTTGCTTTCGTTTTCTCCGAAATTGATGGGCCCATCCATCGCCTCCATTCCTCTTTCGCTGAGCCATGCCGCGGCGGTATCGAACAGCATGAAAGCTGCCTCCTTATTTTCAACGACCTCGAAAAAACCGATCCCCCCTGTCGGTTGTTGCTGGGCGGAGGAGCGTATGCGGTCGATGAATGCAGCCATTCTGCCAATTGTAACCCCCTCTTCATCTGTAAGGATCCATCTTACGGCCTCACCATGGCTGAATGCCTTGTTGCTTTCCGGTTTAAAGATGGATACCACTTCGGTATCGAGGGGACAGACCCACCAGGGATCCTTATTATACAGGTTTTTCGGGAAGTTAATGAATTCCCTTTCGGTTGCTGTTGTATTTACCTCTATTATTTTCACCGGGCCAATATTATATTTCAAACCATGACCGGACTATCTCTTTGGAAGTTCCTGCGTCGTTTTTATGCACATATTCATTTAATCGTGGATAATAAATATAGTCCTTTTCCCACAAAGCTGCATTTTCAGAAATCTCAGAGATTGCCCTGAGGAACAGATCGATTTCCCCGTCAGTCATCACCGGATGCAGGGAAAGCCTTACCCAACCCGGTTTTTCCGACAGGTCGCCCTCACTGATCTTACTTGTTATCTTATTGCTCTGTTCATGGCTCACTGCAAGCAGAAAATGCCCGTAAGTGCCGGCGCATGCGCATCCGCCCCTGACCTGTATCCCATACTTGTCGCTCAGTATTCTCACCACAAGGTTATAATGTACATGTTCGAGATAGAACGAAACTACTCCGAGCCTGTCAGTAACATTGTCGGCAAGTATATGTACCTTGTCAATTGCACGTAACCCGGCAAAGGTCTTTTCAAGCAACTGATCCTCTCTAAGTTTCATCTTATCTGCTCCCATATTGTTCTTGACCTCTATTGCAAGGGCAGCCCTTATTGCCTGGAGAAATCCCGGTGTTCCTCCATCTTCACGAGCCTCAATGTCATCAACATACTTGTATTCACCCCACGGATTTGTCCAGTCAACGGTTCCTCCTCCCGGTTGATCGGGAACCTCACTTTTATACAGATTAGAGTCGAAAATAAGAACTCCTGAGGAACCGGGGCCTCCCAGAAACTTGTGTGGTGAGAAGAAGATGCCGTCGAGTTTTTCCATAGGGTCGGCGGGATGCATATTTATATCGTAGTATGGAGCTGAGGCAGCAAAATCGATTAAGCATACACCTCCGTATTGGTGCATAATACTAGCCAGCGTGTGATAAGGGGTTGTTACGCCCGTCACATTTGAGCATGCAGTAAATGAGCCAATTTTATACCTGCGGTCTGAGTACTTTTCAAGCTCTTTTCTGAGGTTGGCAGGATCAACAAGCATGTTTTCATCTGGCTCAAGCACAACAACTTCTGCCAGTGTTTCGTACCATGATGTCTGGTTCGAATGGTGTTCCATGTGAGTGATGAAGACCACCGGCCGCTCATCGTCCTTTGCGCATCTCTTGCGGTCATTGCTATTGCAACCCTTCAGGCCGAGGATTCGCTGGAGCTTGTTTATGACTGTTGTCATTCCCGGCCCGGCAGTAATTATAACATCAGAGGGGCCTGCGTTAACATGCTCCTTGATCAGCTTATGTGCCTCATGGTATGCCCAGGTCATTCTCGAACCCGATTCGCTTGTTTCAGTATGAGTGTTGGCAACGAAGGGTCCGATCATTTCGATCATTCTCTTTTCCAGCGGACCGTAGAGTCTTCCGCTGGCGATCCAGTCACAATAGACAAGCTTTTGTTTGCCATAAGGAGTAATGTAATTTGCGTCAATACCTACAATATCATCCCTGAATTTCCGGAAATACATCTCAAGGTCCTGGTTATTTTTCATCTTTAAAGATCTATCTATGAATATATTTCTTTATGAATATTAGACGTGCAAATATAATTATTTTGTCGAAGCGGGTTCTTTACGCTGCAGTAATATATATCAGTGCAGATCGATGATTCTGTGGTCAATAAGCACGAATAACAGTGACAGGAGAAGCGAATAGACGGCGAAAACAGTCAGGGGGATATATTCGCCGGGTCTGATTTTCATTTTAGACCAGAGGTACCACGCCAGAAAAGCCTTCTCAAGAGTATAAACTATAAAAGTAGCCAATGCAACCCCGACAACTCCATAGGGTCTGACCAGAGAAAGGCTGAGCGGAATATTTATTGCCTGTTCGATTATTGCAGCGAACATTGTAACCCTGGTTTTCTTTCTTCCGATAAGGATTGTTTGAGGGAAGACCAGACGGGGAATGGTAAGAAGCAGGTATATCATGAAGATATCTCCGCTTCGTGCAAATTCGGGGGTAAACATCCTGGGGAAGATCCAGCGGGTAGTAAGCATCATAAGCATCGCGGCCGGAAAAAGGAAATGCATCAGCCGTTCCGACTTCTTTTTGATGATTTTCAGTGACTCTGCCATACGGGGCCGGGTAGAGAATTCCGGCAGCATGGCGTTGCTTAATCCGTTTGCCATCATCAGCACCAGGGGAAATTCCTTGGCTCCATACCTGAATACTGCAAACAGGGCCGGGTCTTCATAGAAGCCAGTGATAATCAGTCCATCAATATACTGCCCTGAACCGCTAATAAGTGATGACAATATGAGGGGGGCCCCGAAGTGAAGGTGTTCCCTCATAAACTTTACAGAAATCGTCATATCGGTATATCGCCTCAGCAGTATAATCAGCCATATCCATCTAACTCCTGTAATCAGCAGCAATCCATATATTGCCCAGATAATATCATTTCCGGTAAGCACCGGGATGAGCACCAGGGCAAGCTGTGCCCCGAAGGTAAAGACACCATATTGCAGTATTCTGGAAGAGCGGTTGTTGAGAAGATAGATATATTCTATAAGGCATACCGGATTACTCAGGAGAATATAAAGAAGCAGGAGGTTAATATACGGAACATTACCCCTGTAGCCGTATATATCGACTGACCCCTTCAGGGTGTGTCCGAAGATAAACATCAGAATGCTCATCCCTGAAAGAAGGATAAATGCATTGAAGATCTCAGGTGATTTGCCATGACCGTTATTCCCCAGTCTACGGTAGGTAAGATTTCGGTGATACAGGGGCAGCAGGGACTGGATTATACCGGTTACCCAGAAAAAACTCAACAGGCTTGCGACAAAAAGGAACATCTCCCATGCACCGATCTCACCTTGCGACAGGGGAATTTTTGTAAATACTATGCTGATTATAAGGAAAATACCAAACCTCAGCAACTGAAAAAGCTGAAGGCCTGAGATATTGTCTATAAACTTGAACCGAAACAATTTCGTAGTTTAAATTGACATAGTTTTATAACCGTTAATGACCGCAAAAATTGCACGTCATTACTGAAAGCCTGCAGAAAACCGCGGCAAAGATAGTAATTCAGTCTGTGAAGGCTGAAAATAATCTTCATATTTTGAGAAGTAATTTTTTTGGTATTACTTTGCATTCCTGAAAAATGGTGGATGTAGTTCAGCTGGTTAGAATGTCGGATTGTGGTTCCGAAGGTCGCCGGTTCGAGTCCGGTCTTCCACCCAAAAAAAGGCTCCCTTTATCAAGGGGGCCTTTGCTGTTTTAGCTACTGCCTGTCATTGGAAGGCTTCAGTTCATTTACCGGCAGCCGACTGATTAGCAGCAATATTTTCGAGCTTAAGGTATTTCCTGTATGAAAATATAGCCAGCAGAAGAACAGTTGCAACTAATATATAGAGCATGGCAGGCACCGGTACGGGGTCGCCGCCGGCATATGAATGGAGGCCGGACAGATAGTAGTTGACACCAAAGTATGTCATCAGCACTGAAGCAATGGCAAAGAGTGACATTACATTGAAGGTATACAGGTCTTTCATCCCGGGAATATTTCTGGAATGGATAACGAAGGCATAGATGATAATGGTAATCAGCGACCATGTCTCCTTAGGATCCCATCCCCAGTAACGGCCCCACGATTCATTGGCCCAGATGGCACCCAGAAATGTTCCGATGGTAAGGAAATAAAGCCCGAGTGTAAGAGACTGATAGTTTATTGCAGCAAGTTCATCCAGCGTCTTTCCCACCTGTTTCACATTTCGTACAGATGCGAAAATGATCAGCAGAAGGGATATCAGTCCGAGCAGTGCACCCAATCCGAAGAAGGCGTAGCTGGCCGTTATTACCGAGACATGCAATGTGAGCCAGTATGACTGGAGTACCGGGACGAGGGCAGTTATTTCAGGATCCATGAAGCTCATATGTGCCACCAGAAGGGTTAGTCCGGCAAGAACTGCCGTGGCTGACATGGCAAACCATGATTTCCGGCCGAATATAAAGCCTGCCAGCAAAGTCACCCATGAGATGAATATCATCGACTCATACCCGTTACTCATCGGCGAATGGCCTGATATATACCATCTTAGTCCCAGCCCGAAAGTATGCATCAGGAATCCGGCTGCCAGCAGTGCTGCCAGCACCTTAAGGGGCAGGTATGATTGGCCTTTTCCACTTATTACCAATATTATGAGTATCAAAAGCATTACCACTCCAACGGAGGCATATACAGGGAATAATCGCTCAAAAATCTTCAGCCGGGAATAGAGGAGTTCAGCGCTTATCTTATTTTTTTGCGGTAAATCATATGAGGCAAACCTCTCCTGGTATTCAATTATGGCCTTTGTGATCTGTGAGGCGTTAGCCAGGTTATTAGTTCTGAGGGCCTCTCCATACATCTGCATTATGTTTCCAAGGAAGAGACTGTCTTCCTTTGCAGGTGCGTACTGCAAAGCCTCCTCAGGGGCTCCCCAATGGGTTGTTCCATCCCTGAGGGGGAATATTTTCATGAAATCGCCACTGTATATCATATAACAGATATTGACCCGCTCGTCCAGTTTGATGACCTCCTTATCACTTTTTGAGCGTGATCCCGGTGGTTTTGCATAGGCGTTATCAACAAACCCGGCCAGTCTGTAAGTTGGGGGTGAGGCTGACAG
Source organism: Bacteroidales bacterium (assembly GCA_046484805.1). GTDB lineage: Bacteria > Bacteroidota > Bacteroidia > Bacteroidales > VadinHA17 > SLNP01. The sequence goes on along the minus strand of JAWOIF010000217.1, from coordinate 8,142 downwards.
GTTAACGATATCACTGAAGGCTGCAAAGTCACTTCTGATGCCTAAAAACCTGCGAAGGGTTGCATCGTTGACCTTAATCATCGGGTAATTGCTCCAGTTGTCAAAGTCGAGATAAAGTCCGAGAAAAACCTGCATAGGAACATAGCTGTCAAGTCTGTTCTCTCTCGACACCTTTCTGACAATATCACCGCTCAGCGTGTACAGGGGTTTTGTCCTTCCCTTCTGGTCCTGCACAAGCACCTTCCCAAACTCATCGGCAGTTTTTCTGTCTACTACGAGTCTCTGGGCGCTGACCTTACCAACAGAGGTAACAGTAAGTAAAAGAAGTAATACAGCAAACTTCCTGAATGGTGAATTCCAGTAAGACCCGGTAACCCTTCGAAAATGGGACGAAGGGTTGAATATTGCAAGTACGATGAAGATTATCATCAGTCCGTAGCCTGCATAGGTTACCAGCATTCCTGCCCTGTCGCGGTTTACAGAGAGGATTGTTCCCTTTTCGTCTTTGTCGTAGGAGGACTGATAGAACCTTATACCCCTGTATTTAAGGATATTATTCATGTAAATCAGGTAAGGTTTTTCAATGCCTCTCTCCCTGTCTGTAACCACCACATCACTCATATAACCTGATGGGCTGTTAGAACCGGGGTATCGTTCAAGGGTAAACTCATTGAGTTTTAATGAGAAAGGTATTTCCACCCTCTTTCGTCCGTATGATATTGCAATATCAAAGTCAGGTGTTGAGGTAATAGTCTGGGAGCCTCGTTCGTCACCAGTATCCCAAATATACGCTGTATAGACTACGGCTGCGTCGCCAATTTGAAATTCAAGGGCATTTTGACCTGTGCGTTCCTGCGACATATCGACAGGAACCGGTTTGATGACTCCGGAGAGTGAAAGGCTGCGCGGAATTATTCTTGTATTGTCGATGACATAAATATTCATCATATTGAAAAGAACAGTGTCACCGGGATCATAAAGGATTGTCTCACGCGAATCCATTGCGGTTTCAGACACCTGTTTTCCGGTAATTATCATGAATTTGCCATCAGCGGTAATAATATTGATATCGCATTTTTCATCGGTGTTGAGACCGATACTCAGACCTCCGGCGTTTCTGAACTCTCCTTCAGCCAATATTATATCCTCTCGTGAGGAGAGACCGGTAGTTATCATCAGTGCTGCTGCAGGCTTACCGCCTTTGGCATCAGCTACTCCTGCAACGACATTCGGAATAAAGCGGTTCAGGGTGACAGTAATGTCTTTTCCCGGAAGAGCTATCTGCTTACGATATTTATCTACAGACAGTGATGTAATGTCGAATTTTGTATCGTCCAGCCAGAGCTGGTTACCGTTACGGTCGAAAACAGATGCAGTTATATAGTTGTCGTCGGAGTAGTAGAATCCGGCCTCCTCTCCTTCCCTGATATGCATGATACCCTCCTCTCCGGTATATCTTGTAATGGCTGATCCGGCAATGATTACCATGAAAGCCGCATGAAACAGGAAAACAGAGAGTTTTTCCCTCCGGTACAGCCTGAAAACAATTATCTGTCCAACCAGATTGAGGGCAATAAAAGCGATGAGAATCTCAAACCATAAGGCATTATAAACCATACCCCTGACAGCAGATGCACCATAGTCATTCTCAATAAATGTGGCTAATGCAAGTGCAACTGCCAAAATAATGAAGAGTACTCCCGTGAACATGGGAGAAAAAAGGATTCGAAGAGTTTTCATGCCAGACCGGTAAGATTACAGCCTGCATTATTGACAGGCACAATTCTGATGGTTCAAATATCAGAATTTATAATCATTATCTGAAATGAGTTTGTCAGCTATTCGCCTTCCTCCCTCTTTTGTATTCACACCTGCCACTGTCGTCAGTTTCTCAATTGCCAGCGCCAGAGAGTCAGCGTCGCCTCCTTCAAGAGTTGAATAAACGGCATCAAGAGCTGCCTTTCTTATCTTCGATGCGACATTGTAGATATAGATATCGGCTATATCACGGTATAGCTGGTCAACGCCCCTGGTATTTTCAAGTTTCAATACCCTGAGGGCTATGGACTCGGACACATAGGTTTCCATGATTATGTCTGAGATGCAATTAAGCACCTCCTGTTCATGAATAAGTCTCTTTTCAAAGCTCTTTGAAGCAGCATGGATTACTATCAATGCCACCTTCTTGAAGTTGGATATATACCTCAGCTTTTCGTCACCATAACTTTCACCCTGCTTCCCTGAGTCTGTTATCTTATCGAGTTTGGAATATGCTTTTTCAGCCTCACCGAACAGGTCGAAGTCGCCCTTCATTGCACGCTTCAGAGTAGTATCTACAACCAAAAGCCTGTTAATCTCGTTGGTTCCTTCGAAAATTCTGTTTATCCTTGAATCGCGATAAGCCCTTTCAACATCCATTTCGGCTGAATAACCCATTCCCCCGTGGATCTGAACAGCTTCGTCAACGACAAAGTCGAGCATCTCCGAACCGTATACCTTAAGTATGGCCGCTTCAATAGCGTAGTGGCTTATTGCATCTATCGAGGCTCTTGATTTCTCGCAGTTCTCTGCCCTGTAACGGTCTGCAAGATTGTCGATATCTTTACTAACCCTGTAAATAGCTGACTCTGTTGCAAAAGTACTGATAACCTGGTTCGCAAGCTTCTGCTTTATGGCTCCGAATGTTGAAATAAGTACACCGAACTGTTTTCTTTCATTGGCATACCTGACCGAATCGATGATTGCCTTTCGTGCTGCACCTATCACATTGGCGCCAAGCTTTATACGGCCCATATGCAGAATACTGAGAGCTATGCGGAAACCCGCGCCACGTGCTCCCAGCAGGTTTTCGACCGGCACCTTCACATCATTGTAATAAATCTGAGCAGTAGATGAACCCTTTATGCCCATCTTATGTTCGTCAGGCCCGATAACGACTCCCGGATAATCCTTCTCTACTATAAATGCGCTGAGTACCCTGTCTTTGTCGATCTTTGCAAAGACTATCTGAATATCGGCAAAACCTGCGTTTGTTATCCACATTTTCTGGCCGTTCAGGATGTAATGTTTTTCATCCTCGCTGAGTGTGGCGTTGGATTTTCCCGAGTTGGCATCGCTGCCGGCGCCCGGTTCGGTAAGACAATAGGCTCCGATAAGTTCGCCGGTCGCCAGTTTGGGCACATATCTCGCTCTTTGTTCATCGTTACCGAAATACATGATCGGCATTGTGCCAATACCGCAGTGAGCCATGTATGCCACGGAGAATGAGTAACCGGCCCCGGTTGTCTGCGCCACCAGCATCTGTGTAACGAAAGACTGTCCAAATCCACCATACTCTTCGGGTATGGCTATACCCATCATTCCCAGTTCACCTGATTTCTTAAGGACTGTGCTCATAAGCTCCCTGTCTCCCTTTTCAAGCTGCTCCATATCAGGATAAACATCAGCCTCGAGAAAGTCCTGACAGGTCTGAGCGATCATTCGCTGCTCCTCATCAAACTCTTCGGGAACGAACACAGTGGCCGGACTTACTGATCTTACCAGAAACTCACCACTTTTCAAAGCCTTTTCATTTTCCATTACAATATTCATTAAGATTTTATATTCCAAGTGATTGTACAACCAGTTCGGCGATATCGAAGTTTCTGACATCCTCCTCGCGGTTTTTGTATTTTATACCATCGGTCATCATGGTCATGCAGAAGGGGCAGGCTGTGGCGATAACGGAGGCCCCTGTTTCGAGAGCTTCGCCGGTGCGGTCAAGGAATACCTCCCTGTCGCCCTTCTCTGCCTCCTTGAACATCTGACCCCCACCGGCGCCGCAACACAGGGCATGGCTTCTGTTCCTCTGCATCTCGTGTATTTCCGGTACCATAGCCTTAAGTACATTGCGGGGCTGTTCATACTCCTGATTACCGCGACCCAGATAGCAGGGATCGTGGTACGTGACTCTCATACCATTTAAAAGCGACCTGTCGATCTTCAGCTTTCCGCTTTCGATATTCTCATTCAGGAAATCTATATAGTTAACAACCTCGATTTCAGCCCCGAGGTCGGGATACTCATTCTTGAAGATATTGTAGCAATGTGGACAGATGGTTATGATGCGTTTTATATCGTACATTTTGAATATCTCTATATTCTGCAGTGCCTGCATCTGGAAGAGCATCTCGTTTCCGGCGCGGCGTGCCGGGTCTCCTGTACAGGACTCCTCCTTACCCAAAACGGCATAGCTGGTGCCAAGATGCTTAAGAATTTTCGCGAAGGCAGCGGCCACTTTCCGGTACCTGTCGTCGAAAGCACCTGCACAGCCCACCCAGAAGAGATATTCAGGTTTTTCACCCCCGGCAAACATGTCGGCCATTACCGGCACCGGTTCCTTAGCCCACTGAAGCCTGTCCTCGGGTGAATACTGCCACGGAGCGCCGTTGTTCTCGATATTGCTAAACAGAGCTTTCAGCTCTCCGGGAGCCGAACCCTCTTCCATAACGAGGTATCTTCTCATATCGACTATAAGGGAGGGATGATTAATATTAACCGGACATTCCATTGCACAGGCATTGCAGGTGGTACAGGCCCAAAGCTCCTCCTCGGTGATCCAGGAACGGATAAGCGATCTGCCATCATCGAAGTCCCTGCCATTTTTGAGCATCAGTGGTCCTTTCTCCTTCATCCGTGCCCGCAGGTCCATCATTATCTTTCTCGGAGAGAGTTTTTTACCGGTGATATTGGCAGGGCAGACTGCAGTGCAGCGTCCGCATTCAGTGCATGACAGAGCATCGAAGTAGTTCTTCCAGATCACATCCTGAGCATCTTTGACTCCGAATCTCTCAGGAGCCTCCCCCTCCGGAGCTGCCTGAAAGGCTGTCTGCGGGTCGAGCATCAGTTTTACCTCTTTCGTGATGCTCTCCATATTGTCGAGTTTACCCAACGGTTCCAGTCTTGTGAGAAATACATTGGGCACAGACATGAAGACATGGAAATGTTTCGAGTAGGGCAGAATATTGGCAAAGATGAATATCAGCACTATATGTGACCACCAAAACAGTTCATGCCAGAAATGAAGGGTACTTTGACCGGCGCCTGAAAAGAGAGACGCGAGGAACATACCCACAGGATATACACCTGCTATCTCGCCGCCATGAGTTCTGGTCATCTCAATATAGGAGGCATTCATTCCCAGAAGCGAAATCATCAAAAGGAATATCATCGTCAGGGCCAGAGCCGCGTCAACGTGTGATATTCTTTTCATTTCGGGCCCCTCGAACCTTTTCACATGCATGAAGAGTCTCCTGAACAGGAAGACAAGGATGGCCAGTGCTATCAGAAGAGCGAAGATATCTCCCGACGCTATAATTACGTCATAAACCGGCCCGAGCACTTTCAGCACTCTTTCAGCACCTGCCAGACCGTCGATCACCATCTCTAAGCTGCCTATGAGTATTACACAAAAACCCCAAAAGACAAGGGCATGAAGGAACCCAGTGACCGGTTCCCTGAAGATTTTTGTCTGGCCGAATGCAACTTCAAGTGTTACCCATAAACGCCTGCCGATGCTTTTAACCGGAAAACCAGGTCTTGTAAGCATGAAGTACCTTACTATCCTTGTTGCGGTCAATGCAAAAACGGCTATGGTAGCCAGCAGTACAATGGCAAAGATCAGTTGTCGGGTCATTTGCTACTTCCCTTTAGCAGCCTTAACGGCATCAATAAGTACCGGCAGCACCTTTGAGGCATCACCTACTATTCCGTACTGGGCAGCCTCAAATATCGGAGCACTCTTGTCGTTATTGATGGCGACGATGTACTTTGATGAGCTGACACCAGCAAGGTGTTGTGTTGCACCTGAAATCCCAACAGCAATATAGAGGTCGGGGGCGATGATCTTGCCTGTCTGGCCTGTATGTTCTTCATGTGGTCTCCAGCCTTCATCGGATACAGGCCTTGAGCACGCCGTTGCACCGTCGAGGAGTGTTGCCAGTTCAACCAGGGGAGCCCAGTTGTCAGAAGATTTCATTCCCCTTCCTCCTGATACAACGACCGAAGCCTCGGTGAGTAAAACTTTACCTTCCTGTTTCTGAACCTCAATTACTTCTGTCTTTGCAGCAGGAACCACCGTAGGTTGATAATCCTCAACAGCAGCAGCAACCCGGTTCTCAGCCAGATCAAATGAATTGGGCATAAGAGTAAGGAGACGAACCTCGGTGGCTATTACAGACCTTGCCAGGGCATTCCCCGAATAGACCCTTCTGGTAACGGTGAATGGTTCGAGTGAGACAGGCAGACCGGTAACACCAGAGGCCATTCCTGCCTTAAGCCTTACTGCTATCCGAGGTGCCAGTGCCTTTCCTGTGGTACTGTGTGCCAGCAGCACTACTGTTGCATTCTCAGCTGCAGCCACTTCGGCAATCATTGATGTATAACTTTGTGTATCAAAGTTTTTATACTCCGGCGCTTTTACGTTTAATATTTTCCCGGCCCCATAGAGTGCCAGTTTATCGAGTTCTTCGGAGGAGACCTCTCCTACCGACAGTGCAACGACTGAACTGTTCATCATTTCTGCAATAGAAGAAGCATATGACAGCAGTTCGAAAACGGGCTTTCTGAATTTACCGTCCCTGTTTTCAGTATATACCAATATTGACATAACAATCAGTTTTTCGTGTTTCAGACTCAGATTATTTTCGCTTCGTTTTGCAGCAATGAAATCAGCTCACCTGCATTGTCAGGGTCGATAAAGCGGCACGCGGCCCTTGGTTTTGGCAGTTCAAAGCCTTCTACCTCACTTAATTTCTCAACGGCAGCCGGTTCAACAACCTTAATACTTTTGGTGCGGGCTGTCATGATCCCCCTCATCGATGCAATCCGCGGTTCTTTGGCAATGCCTTTCTGCACAACAGCAACAAATGGTGCGGGAACCGAAACAACCTCTTTGCCTCCGTCTATCTCGCGGGTTAGAATTGCCTTACCGTTTTCTATCTTTAATGCTGACACGCCTGATACTGAAGGTAAATCGAGGAACTCAGCCATCATACCGCCCACTGCTGAGCCATTGAAATCACTCGACTCGATTCCACAAAGGATAATGTCGAACGATTCACTCCTGACCACTTCTGCCAGCTGGCCAGCAACGAAGAAGGGATCTGAGGCCACTGCATTCACCCTGATGGCATCATCGGCACCTATCGCCAGTGCTTTCCTTATGGTTGGCTCAGCATCAGCACCACCAACATGGGCTACAGTTACTGAGGAGATAGCGGTTGAGGCATCATCCTTAAGCTCAAGTGCTCGTGTAAGCGAGAGTTCATCCCATGGATTAATGACCCATTGCACACCTGCTGAGTCAAATTTGCTGTTCCCGTCTGTAAACCTGATTTTGGTAGTTGTGTCGGGAACATTACTTATACAAACAAGAATCTTCATCAGTTTGAAAAATAATATTACAGATTGAAAAAATCATTACATCAGTCAGTTACAGAATAGTAACCATTTAATTGCCGGCAAATATAAGAATTTTTGAGTGACAAGCAAACAGAAGACTGACTGGTACCTGATGCCTGGTCGAAAGAGAATATTCAACTATAATATTGTTAATATGTGTTTTATGCAAAGGGCGCCAATCCATTTAAAACTATATTCGAAAATATCATAGTAAAACTTAATATGCTCAGGCCATTGTTAGCTGATATTACAAAAATCATTAATTTCGCCAGCCATAAAATCACCTTTTGTGTACAGCAGGACAGGAGCCTATCTGGCAGCAATATTAGCGATGGCATTCTTTGCCTTCTCGTATGTATGGTTTAAAATTGCCAACGAGACGTATGGGCCTGTTACCATAGTTTTTAGTCGTCTACTAATAGCAATAACATTTCTTTCGTTATATCTTCTGCTTACAAAGGGTTTTGAAAAGATCAGAAAAGGTGATTTGAAATATTTCATATTGCTGGCTTTGTGTGAGCCTTTCCTCTACTTTATATTTGAGGGTTATGGCCTCGAAAAGGTTTCCTCAACAGTTGCGGCGGTAATAGTATCAATAATACCTGTTTTTACTGCTATTGGCGGACAGCTGATCTTCGGGGAGAGATTAAGGGCCATTAATTATTTTGGGATCGCTATATCATTTTCAGGTATTCTGGTTTT